>JAFGBX010000218.1 GCA_016932935.1 Promethearchaeota archaeon
CACGATCAAGATGCAAGAGGAGCAAGGCTGGTTCTTCCGCGAGAAGCTCGTCTGGTACAAGCCGAACGCGGGGAACTACACGAACATACGCGACCGGTTCGCCCACGCTTACGAGTACGTCCTCCACTTCACGAAAAGCCAGCAATACCACGCGAACATGGACGCCATCACGGACCAGGAGACCGGCAAGCTCCAGCGGGACGTGCTGTCCATACCCATCGAGCGATCCAAGTCCGAGCACTCGGCCACGTTCCCGAGGGCACTCGTCGAGCTGCTCGTCGACTTCGCGTGCCCGCCCGGCGGCCTCGTGCTCGACCCGTTCTGCGGCACCGGTACCACGCTCGTCGTGGCCAAGGCCATGAAGCGCCGGTACGTCGGCATCGAGTTGTCCGAGGCATACCACGCGGAGGCGGTCAGGCGCGTCGCGTCGGCCGAGGCGCGCCAGGGACGCGGGAGGCCGGGGAGCCTCCTCGACTGGACGTGAGCACGGGCATGGCCCCGCCCCGGCCATCTCGCGGATAAGCCCGGCGGCGGGATCGCATATGGCCGGACGCGGGCATGTTTATAACATGGCGCCGCGCGATCTGCTCGCGACCCACTTGGTGTCGACCATGCCCCTCCCAGAATCGAGCTACACGGACATCGCCCCTGGCTTGCGCATCTGCCGGGTGCTGAACGGCATGTGGCAGGTCTCGGGGGCACACGGCCGCATCGACCCCGCGAGCGCCCTCCCCGCGATGCTACGCCACCACGACGCGGGCTTCACGACGTGGGATCTCGCCGACCACTACGGCCCCGCGGAGGATTTCATCGGCGCGTTCCGGGTCATGTTGGCGAAGGTGCGCGGCCAAGAGGCACTGGACAGGGTCCAGGCGCTCACGAAGTGGGTGCCCCGCCCCGGCCCGATGCCGCCCTCTGTCGTGGAGAAAGCCATCGACACCTCGCTCCGCCGCATGCGGGTCGACACCCTCGACATGTTGCAGTTCCATTGGTGGGACTACGACGACCCGTCCTACCTGGAGGCGCTGAACCACTTGAAAGCGCTCATCGAACGCAAGAAGATAAAGCATCTTGCCCTCACGAACTTTGACACGGAGCACGTCGAGCGGATCCTCGACCATAGCGTGCCCGTCGTGTCGAACCAGGTGCAGTACTCGATCGTCGACCAGCGCCCGGCCGAGAGGATGGCCCCGCTACTCGCCAGGCGGGGCATGCACGTCCTCGCCTACGGCACGCTCTGCGGGGGCCTGCTGTCGGAGCGGTACCTCGGCCGGCCCGAGCCGTCCTACGCCGACCTCGACACGGCAAGCTTGCAGAAGTACAAACGCATGGTCGGCGCGTGGGGCGGCTGGAATCTCCTCCAGGAGCTGCTGGCCGCGCTCGACGAGATCGCACAAAAGCACGGGACGAGCATCGCCAACGTGGCGACTCGCTACGTTCTCGACCAGCAAGCCGTAGCCGGCGTCATCGTTGGCGTGCGGTTGGGTGTGAACGACCATTTTCAGGACAACGCGAGAGTCTTCTCCTTTTCGCTGGATGGCGACGACATCTCACGGATCGAGGAGGTCACCGCGAAGTCGAACGACTTGCTCCGGATCATCGGGGATTGCGGGGACGAGTATCGTCGCTAGGTGCTCCCGCAACAGCCTATTTTTTCTACCGTGCCTTGTGGATCCCAAGGTCTGTCTGATGAAACAACTACTCGGCCTCCGCGGGATCGTCACGGTTCTCAACACGCCGTTCACGGCGAGCGACGAGATCGACGTCGACGCGTTGCAGCGCAACGTGCAAGGAGCCATCGATGCGGGCGTGGCCGGCTTCCTCGTGCCGGCCATGGCGTCGGAGGTCGACAAGCTCACCGATGCGGAGCGGGGCGCCATGATCGCGGCGACGCTCGACGTGGCGAGGGGCAAGGTGGCCGTGATCGGCGGCGCGTCGGCGCAGACAGCCGAGGCGAGGGCGCGTTACGCGAAGGCGATCGTCGACGCGGGCTGCGATGGCGTGCTCGCTAGCATTCCATATCAAGACGACTCCCAATACACGAGGGATGTAAAGGCGTTGGCCAAGCTCGACCCGCCCTTCATCATGCTGCAAGACTGGGCGACGGCCGGTAGTGGGTTGCCCGTCCCGCTGGTTTCCCGGCTCTTCGAGGAGGTCGACGCGTTCAAGGCACTGAAGATCGAGGTTCCCACCGCGGGTACCAAGTACACGCAGGTCTACGGCGCCACGGGCGGCCGGCTGCACTTGTCCGGGGGCTGGGCGGTGATGCAGATGATCGAGGGGCTCGACCGGGGGCTGCACGCGTTCATGCCGACGGGGCTCCATTGGACGTACACCCGCATCTTCAAGCTGTACCAGGCGGGGAGGCGGGCCGAGGCACGAGCACTGTTCAACAAGATCCTGCCCGTGCTCGCGTTCTCGAACCAGCACCTCGACGTGTCGATCCACTTCTTCAAGCGGCTGCTGCACGAGCAAGGGATCTACCCGACGATCCGGGTTCGCGAGCCGATCATGCCCTTCGACGCGGTCCACGAGAGGATCTCGGCGGAGCTCGTGAACCACGCCATCCTCGTCGAGCTTGAAGCGAAGGGGGCGTCGAAATCGCGAAGTGGTGAGCCGTGACGGCCCACAATGCCGGCGATGGCATCCAGTGCATCTACCTGGACTTCGACGGCGTCCTCTCGCCCGCGATGCCGGGGGACGCCCTTGACTTGGACCTCCTCCACCTCGTGCGCGACCTCAATCAGAGGTCGAGGGCCGGTGGGGCCGCGCCCTTCGTGGCCATCAACTCCGGCCGCCCGGAGTCATTCATCGAGGCGCACACGCAAGCGTTCGATATCAAGGAGTATTGTGTCTTCGAGAACGGCGCGGGCATCTTCCGGTTCCCCTCGAACGCCATCGAGATGCACCTCGACCCGCGCATCCCCGCGTCCATCCACGACGACTTCCTGTCCATGGCCAAGCTCGTCAAGGAGGCCTTCGGCCTTTTTCGGCAGCCGAACAAGGAATACAACCTCACCTACCTGTTCCCGGAGAACGACGAGCGCATCGAAGCGGTCGCCCGGTACCTCGAGGGCCACTGCAAGGCCCAGCAGATGCCCTATTACGTCGATCACGGCATCAATTTCATCAACGTGATCGTGGCCGGCACGGACAAGGGTACCGGCTTGCAACTGGCGGCTGCGAGAGGTGGCTTCGACCTGTCGCGCGTCGCCGGGGTCGGCGACAGCGACAGCGACCTGCCCTTCCTCGAGCTGTGCGGGGTCACGGCCTGCCCGTCCAACGGGTCGCCCGGCCTGAAGGCAAGGGTGGATTACGTGTCACCGTTCCCCCATGCCAAGGGCACGATCGACATCATCACGCGGCTGCTCGACGGCCGCATCGAGCCGCGCGGCCGTCCGCCCCTGCGCCCGTCATGAGGGGGGGAACGCCTCCTCGAGCCATCGCAGGACCCTTGCCAAGACCGCGGTCTCCTGCCCGCGGAGGCTGTGGTCGCCCTTTTCCGTGAGGAACACGCTGGACGCGGGCAGGCCGAGGTGAGAGATGATCTTCTCGGCGCTCGCCTCTGGCAGCACGAGATTGTCGTCCTTACTATGCACCAGTCGAACCTTTCGGATCGCCTCCTCCCGCGGGATCTTGTCGAAGACGTACCGGGGAGAGATTCGCTCGTTCAGGCGGCGCAGCTTGCCGAAGTCGATCACGTTGTGCAAGACGTGCTTCGAGAACCACGGCTCGGAGAGGGGCACCTTGCCGCGCTTGGCTTCGATGAGGTCGACGAAGCTGTAGAACGCGCTCATGGGGATCACGAGCTTGACACGCGGATCCGGGAGGGCGGACACCAGCAGGGTCGCGCCCCCGAGGCTGCCGCCGATCGCGGCGATGCGACTCGTGTCGGCGTCGGGCCTGCTACACGCGTAGTCGAGCACCCGCTTGAAGTCCGGCATGATGCCCGTGGCCTCGGTGACGTACCAGTCGTCCTTGCGGGCCCGTTTGAGGCGCTTCGCGCTCTCGCCGTGCGCCCTCGCGTCGGGCACGACGACCAGGAAACCACGCATGGCCAGCGGCACCGAGAGCCAGCGGTATTTCCGCCCGTTCCCAGTCAGGCCGTGGTGGCAGATGACGACCGGGAGCAGCTTATCGTCCTGGCCGGGTGCCTTCAAGACCTTGCAAGCCATCTGCCAGCCGTCCGCCATCGCGATGTCGACCGACTCCTTGGTCAAGAACGTGTCATCCGTGAGGTTGCCCCAGTCCCCGCTGATCAACCTCACGTAAGCCACGACGAGCATCAAGCTCAGCAGCGCGAAGAGCCCGAGGGAACAAAGTAGTGCCCAAACCCCGGCAGCGTCCCAGAAGAAAAACCCGACCGCGCACGCGATCCCCTCGGCGATGGCGGCCGCCAGAAATGTCCTCACGTATGAGAAATACATCCGTCGTTCACCCTATCTGCTTCAAGAAGTCGGGCTCGTGGCCGGTCAAGAGCAAGTTGGAACTGGCCGTGGCGACCAGGTGCCCGTCGCGGTCGGCAAGCTCGGCGGTCGCGTTCACGATCGTGCGGCCCTCGCGGGCGATCCTCCCCCTGGCGATGAGCGCCTCCCCGACCTTGACCTTGCCGAGGTAGTTCACGTTCATGTCGATGCTCAACAAGAAGCCCTTGTGGCCCAGAGTCGCCGACGTCATGCCTATCACGTCGTCCAGCATGGCGCACATCATCCCCCCGTGCAACAAACCGGTGGGGTTGGCCATCTCGGGCCGAACCACGTGTTCCACGGTCACCTCGCCGCGCCCCGCGGCGACTATCTTGCCGTTGAGCCACTTCGTGAGCGGCGGGACGGGGAAGTCCTTCAGCGGCCGTCCGTTGATGGCCTGGAACAGGTCGAGGACGCGGGTTGATCGCGCGTCGACATCTTGCTTGCTCTCGGGTTGCTTGCACGCGTCGGGCATGACGGTATGGAGGATCGCCCCGGGAGGAGAAAAGCCCTTCGCAAGCGGCGGCGGGCTAGGGGCAGCGCAGCGGTCACGGCCGGCCGGCTACCCCGACATACCTGCCGACCATGGCCGGGAAGGTGTCCCTGGCCTCGATGGCGAGGTTGTGACCGCCGGCGACGACGTCGAGGGTTGAGCCCCGTACCTTCTCGTGGATCAGCCTGGCCGCGGCCTTGAGATCCGGCCGATCCGCGTCACCGATGAACACGTGAGTTGGAGCCGTGATAGTTGCCAGTGCATCTACCTCCTCATCGTATTCCAACATGTCCTTACCCAACTCGATCGTCGCTTGTTGTTCGGGGAGCAGCGAGGTGTCACCCCAGTGCGGGAAGAACTCGAGCCCGAGCTTGGCCTGCTCGGCCTTCTTCCGCCCGAACTCCCGCTCGAACCTCCTCGAGTAGCTGGCCAGCAAGGCCTTGAACCCGTCCACGACATCCTGGCCGGCGGTTCGCTTTAACCACGGGGCCACGAGGACCAGCCTTTCCACGGCGCTTGGGAACTTGAGCGCGTGCAAGAACGCGACCGTGCCGCCCATGGAGTGCCCGTAGAGCGCGACCTTGGCGCCGCGCACGGGCTCGACGACCGCCACGATGACGCCCTGGAGGTCGTCGACGCAAGCCGCCAGCGTGTAGGATCCCGCCAGCCCCTTCTGCGACCAGCCGTGGCCCCGCAAGTCGTACCGCACGACGGGCAAGCCGAGCCGCCGCAAGTGGTCGAAGACCGGGCCGTTTCTATGCCGGTCGGCGGTCCAGCCGTGGATCATGACAACGGGCGTCCCCGGCTCGTCCAGGTTCTCGTGCTCGACGTAGAGGGAGACGCCGTTGATCTCGACTGGCTCCGCTGGCATGCATAATGCATCTACCTAAAATGCTATAAACATCAAGGTGTCGGGTGGGAAAGGCGGGAGAAAAAGAAGGACCCGTTGCTGCGCCGGGTGCAGGCCGCCTTAGAACCCGTTGTCCTTCAAATGGTCGGTGATGAAGTCCTTCACCTTGCCGGCGCCGTCGTACACCCCAAAGTGGCCCTCGCACAGGACGTCCGCGCCGAGGTCGAGCAGGGCCTTCATGCTCTTCGCCCACGCCTGGATGTCCGACTTGAACTCCTCCAGGAACGGCCCGTGGACGTCCTGGGCGAACAGCACCTTCTTCTCGCCGTCCGAGACCACCGCGGCGATGGATCCGGGCGTGTGGCCAGGCGTGTGGTAGAACGTGAACTTCGTCCCGCCGAGATCCATCTCCTCCACGGCCTTCGACAGGGCAATGTCGACGTTGACGGGCGTGTAGGTCGCGTGGTACCCCGCCGCGGCCGTAAGACCCTCGGTGCCTGGCTTGCCCTCGATGGCGGCCACGGCGGTTTGATGGGCGATGACCTTCGCGTTGGGCATTATCTTCTTGAATTGCCACGCTGCACCCGTGTGATCGTAGTGCTCGTGGGTGAGCACGATATGGGAGATTGGCTTGTCTCCAAGCCCAGCTTCTTTGATGTTCTTCATGATCATGCCGCCGTTGGTCGTGCCCGTGTCGACCAAGCAAGTCTCCCCGCTCGCCAACCGGACAGCATACACGCAGCAGTCGTTGACCCCAGAAAGGGTTCCGGACCCGACCATGAAGATGTTTGGTGTGACTTTAGTAGGTGCCATGGTTTAGACTACCCATTACAGCCGTTTTGATGACCTGGATGGTGATTGTTCCTTCGATGTACCGGCATATCAATGTTAGCCTGGCGTGGCGAAGGTTTTATCACGGGCGCGGGATCATGTTGACATAGCCTGGGTGTACATCGCTGTGAAAGAGCTCACCATCTCGACCGGCACGGTCGCCGAGTACCTCAAGGAGCTAGAAGCCTTCCTCGGCGATCCCTCATCGAAGCGTTGCGTCCTCACGGCGCAAGGGCGCAACATCAACACGCTCGTCGACCTGGCGCTCGTTCTGCGCGAACGGAATCCAAAACGGATCAAGATCGATGACATCTCGATCGGAACGGTCAAGGGCTTGCCTATCAAGGCGGGGGATTATCCGAAGATGTTGAGCACCATGAGGATCGTCGTGGTGAAGCACGAGCTGCTCAAGGAATGAGCGTGCCCCGCGCTCGAGCCGGCTGCCCACCACATGATTCAATACCTGGCTCGTCACCGTACCACCCATGGCACTGGATCCCGTTCCCCTCGCCGATTCCAAGGTGACGGGGGGTTTTTGGAAGCCACGGCAAGATACCACGCGTGATGTCTCCATCCCCGCGACCTACGCCCAGCTCGCGGGCACGGGGCGCATCGATGCCTTCAAGCTGGCCTGGAGGCCGGGCAGGCCGGGCGTCCCGCAACCGCACGTCTTCTGGGACTCCGACGTCGCGAAGTGGGTGGAGACGGCAGCGTACTCGCTCGTCACGAAGCCGGATCCCGCGCTGGCGAGCCAGCTCGACGCCCTCGTGGACTCGATCGTCGCCGCGCAGCAGCCGGACGGCTACCTCAACACGCACTTCACGGCCGTCGAGCCGCATATGCGGTTCAAGAACCTCCGCGACTGGCACGAGATCTACTGCTTCGGGCACCTCGCCGAGGCCGCGGTCGCGCACTTCCAGGCGACGGGCAAGCGCCACTTCCTCGACACCATGACGAGGTACGCCGACCTCCTCGACAAGAGCTTCGGCCCCGCTTCTGAAGGCAAGATCCCCGGGTACCCGGGGCACCCAGAAGCGGAGCTGGCACTCGTGAAGATGTACAAGGCCACGGGGGAGAAGATATACCTCGCCCTGGCCAAGTTCTTCGTGGACGAGCGCGGCCAGGCCCCGTTCTACTACGAGACCGAGGCGCAGCAGCGCGGCGAGCCGCCTCGGCCGCCCGAGCCGCTCGACCGCGTGTTCGCCAGGCGTGAGTACCACCAGGCCCACGCGCCGATCGTCGACACGGAGGAGATCGTCGGCCACGCCGTGCGCGCGCAGTACCTCTACGCAGGTGCGGCCGACGTCGCGCGGGAGGCGAACGATGCGGAGCTCCTGGCCGCCTTGCGCAAGATCTGGGACAACGCGACGCTCAAGAAGATGTACATCACCGGCGGTATGGGTGCCCGGCCCGATGGTGAGGCGTTCGGCCGGGACTACGAGTTGCCCAACGAGACCGCCTACGCGGAGACGTGCGCGGCGATCGCCTTGTGCTTCTGGGCTCATCGCATGCTCAACATCGAGGCGGATGCCAGGTACGCCGATGTGATGGAGCGCGCCCTCTACAACGGCGTCATCAGCGGCGTCTCGCTGTCGGGAGACAAGTTCTTCTACGTGAACCCGCTCGCCGCGAACCTCCACGGCAAGCGGACGCTGGAGCGCACGACATGGTTCGGCTGCTCCTGCTGCCCGAACAACCTCACGCGCATCGAACTCTCGCTCGGCCAGTACGTCTATTCCACGTGCGAGGCCGCCGTCTACGTGCATCTGTTCGTGGAGGGCGAGGCGAAGGCAAAGATCGGCGAGCGTTCAATCATGATCAGGCAGAAGACCGTCTACCCGTGGGAGGGCAAGGTCGTTATCACCCTCGGCATGGAGAGGGAGACCGAGTTCGCGGTGAAGGTTCGGATGCCCGGCTGGTGCAAGTCGGTCGCCATCGGCGTGAACGGCACCGAGATGGACGCGGCGAACGTCCCGCTCGAGAAGGGGTACATGGTGCTATCCGGCGCCTGGAACGACGGCGACGTGATCGAGCTGCTGTTCGACATGCCCGTGGAGCGCGTCCACGCGCACCCGAAGGTCGAGGCCGATTCGTGCCGGGTCACGCTGCAGCGCGGCCCCGTCGTGTACTGCTTGGAGGGGGTCGACAACGGCCCGGGCCTCGATGGCATCGTCCTGCCCCAGAAGGCGAAGCTGCTCCCCGCGTTCGAGCCGGGCCTGCTCGGCGGGGTCGTGACCCTGGCCGGCGAGGCGCTGCGGCAGGACTCGACCGGGTGGGAGGGAGCGCTCTATGCGACCCACGGGACGAGGCAGCAAAGGGTGTCGGTAAAGGCGGTTCCATACTTCGCGTGGGGGAACCGCACACCGAGGGAAGAGATGCTCGTCTGGATCCGTGAGACGCAATGAGGCTGCCACGTCGCGGGAGCGGGGTTCCCGCTGCACAAGCAACGGGGAGGGAATCGACGGCTTGGGACGAGGTCGGGTTCCACCGGCCGCTCGGCGGCATGTTCTTCAACATCCTCCCCGTGTTCCTCGCAGCTGGCTTCGGCCTGCTCTTCAACGTCTGGCTCATCCCGAGTGTCATCTTTCCCTTCCCTGAAGCGATGGGATACCAGAACCTCAACAGCCAGATCTTCGGCGTGTTCTTCACCTTGTTCGACATGGGAGTCGGCATCGCGCTCTACCGGTTCATCGCCGAGAAGAACGTGAGCGATCCCCGGCGGACCTTTGCTTACATCCGGTTCTTCATCTGGTTCCAGTTGATCACGGGCACGATCCAGGTCACCGGCATCGCGATCTACGTCTTCGTCTTCTTGAAAGGCACCGGCCTGTCCTACGCGGCGTGGTTCTTCTTGATGTACTCGACGGTGCAGTTCCCGGGCATGCTCTGGGTGTTCAACGGCGCCCTGCAAGGGTACCAGCGGTTCGACCGCTCTAACCTGCTCTCCTTCCTGTCGGCCGTGATCCTCGAGAACAGCACGCGAGTGGCGTGCATCTTGCTCGGGCGCTGGCTCGGCGCCGCGGATCCCGCCCTCGGCGAGGTTATGGGTGCGACGATTGGTAGCATCGTCGGTGTTTACGTCGATGACTTCATCGCGGCGGCGATCGGGGCGCATTGGCTCGACCCCGTGCTCAAGAAGATCGACCCGTCGATGCGCGTCTACAAGCTCTTCGTCCCCCGGTTTGACCGGCAGGTGGTGAAGGACTGCTTCTCGTTCGGTGCCCGCGTGATCGTGCCCACGCTGATCTGGCCCGCCGCGAACTTCGTCTCCGTCACGATGCTGCTCGCGTGGATGCCCAACTATTCCACCTACATCGGCATCTTCTCCCTCGCCGACCTGCTCTCGAGCCTGGTCTACTCTTTCACGATCTCGCTCGCGCCGCCCGTCTCCGAGGCGTGGAACAATGGCAAGGTCGCCCTCACGAAGTACTACCTCAACCGCACGTACCAATGGTATGGCCTGACCGGCGGGTTTATGACCGGTCTGCTGGTCGCGGGAGCTCCTTTGCTGGGGCTCGTTGCCGGCCCGGGCTTCGAGCTCGTCGTGCCGATGGTCATGTACCTCGCCATCTTCAAGTTCGTCGACCTCTTCGCGATGATCCACGATTCCATCTACAACGGCCTCGGCCACCCCGAGTGGAACATCTTACTCGTCGGCGTCGACCAGGGCATCCGGCTCCTCGTCACGTGGCTGCTGCTCGTGCCGTTCCCGGGCGGCTGGTACGCGCTCGTGTGGGCCCTCGGCCTCGGCCGCGGCGTCAAGTGGGTCGTCGGGTACGTGGCCTTGTACAAGAAATACTTCCGCTTCCGCATCAACTGGTGGCAAGCCTTCGCCGCTACGGGCATCGCCATGGCGGCGGAGCTCGGGGTCGTCCTGGCCCTGGTGTACGTCGTGCATCCGGCGCTGTCGCTGGCCCTCGGGGAACTCGTCTCCGCGCTGGCCGTCATCGCCGCGAGCATCGTCGTGGGGCCGTTCGCCGTATTCATACCGGTCTACGCGTTGGCCGGTGGTTGGGACGACGAGGCCCTCGCCGTGTTCGAGAGGGCAGTGGCCATGAGCGGGCCGTCGAAGGGGTTCGTCTCGTTCCTGCTCAAGACGACGAAAACGTTCGCCCGCATGTCCCGGCTGCACGGGCGGTTCCCAACCGACGTGTCGGGCGTGCAAGCCGACGTCGCTGCCCTCATGGGCGAGCGGCAGAAGAAGATGGGTAAAAGAACTTGACCAGGATCGCTATTTCCAGGGCATCAGCTTGGCCAGGGCGATCCCTTGCTCGCCCTTCACGCAGTAGAAGAGGTAGGTGTCGCTACCTTCCACGAAGACCGCCGGGTCGCGAAGGGCGTTCGCCGGGCCGGTCTCGCTATGCATGGATGGAGTGGGAGCGGGCAGATCCCTCCCACAGGATCGCCGGTTCGCGCATGATCACCGGCTAGGACGGCCTCCACTACCACGACGTCGTTGGTCTCGGCACGCATGGCGGCGCTGCTGCTGAAACGTGCCATCGAGATTGGCGGCTTGCGACAACGGGGGGCCGCGAGTCAATCACGATCACCCGCGGGTTTCCTCTAACGACCCGCACGGCAAAGTCTTGGCTATTTGCTAAGTTTGTCAACACTCATGGTGCGAGTAGATCCTTCATGAACACTTTCGAAACCGCTTTGTAATGGTGTTTTTTAAAGAACTCGTGGGCATTCTCGTTGTTTAACCCGCTTTCCAAGAATATTCGATGGATCCCCCTTGTCTTGAGGTCATTGTCTACCCAATCGAGCAACTTTCCTCCTATACCCAAGCCACGCTTCTCCCTCTTCGTGATCATATCCGGGATCACGCTGAACCCATTTTCCACGTAGGTCTCGACGAGTGCAAACCCCACGAGCGAATCCGCCTCAGTTGCAAGCAAGATGTATTTCTTGCCATCCTGAATGCTCTCCTTGATGATCTGCTCGAATTCTTCGGCGATCATGCGCTCGATATCCGGCGCCCAGGCCGTCGGGGAGATTGCCCTTCCTATCTGCAATTCGCTGTGGGAGATGTAGGACGGATCGACGTTATCGACAAAAAAATGGCCGATTTTTTTTGAGATCCTTGGATCCCGTGCGATTTCGATGGTTATTCTACCACGTGTCTCGATGTTTTTCATAATGGATCGTCTTCACCCTAGAGGTAGTATTGCACAAGTATGGGCATCTATGCCCGTGTTTTGCTTTTATCAAGCCAATTGGCGATCACCTTGCTCTTGGTAAAGATACCGACGTCGTTATAAAACGTCCTTAGCAAGGATTCTTCCATCTCTTCGTAAGGTCTATTGCTCTCGTTGAATGTTTCCCTAACTTTCCTCCCACATGCCATGATTGCTTGAAGCTCGTCTGTATAGTTTAATTGCATAGCCTCCCAAAAGGATGGGAAGTTAGGGGCAAACCACATGTCGAAAAACCATTTCACCCAGCTCCCGAAGACTTGATCCTCGATCACCTTCTGTTTCTTGAACCGGCACGTCATTTCGAATAAGTTCAAGATCTGGCCTGTGTATTCAGTGATACAATAATATTTAGCCGAGTCGCGTGGCGGGATTTCCTTGTTTTCCCAGATATAACTTATCAATTCCTCGTTCTCTCCTTCGAACCGGAACAGATCTATTGAAGCCAGCTCGATTTGCTGGTACAGTTCCCGATGCATCAGCTCGGTCTCCTTTCGTTTCTGTAAAAGCCAGGAGATCAAGGAAACAGCAAACCCTCCTAATACGGTTGCATAAGTAAAAAGCGTTGCGAAGTCCATCTCTGCCATGAATATCATCTCTATGGATGTCGTTAAAAAAGCTTCTGTCTTCCCTCCTAGGTCTCGATTCGAGAGACAAACAAAGGGATAGCCGTTATCGACGCCCTCATGGAGGTGTGGCATAAGCAAGTGGGGAAGAACACTTGACCAGAATCGCTATTTCCCGGGCACCAGCTTGGCTAGGGCGATCCCTTGCTCGCCCTTCACGCAGTAGAAGAGGTAGGTGACGCCACCTTCCACGAAGACCTCCGGGTCGCGAAGGGCGTTCGAAGGGCCGGTGGGGCCATGCCGGGAGGGCGCGAGGGGGAGGTCGACCCCCTCCCACGGGAACGCGGGCTCGAGTACCGTGGTCGGCTCGGAGAAAACCCACTGCCGCCAGTCCCCGGTTATGTCGACGGCAGAGAGCAAGATCCTCTCCGGCGCGTCGCCGACGCGCGTGAAAAAAACGAGCAGCCTCAGGCCCTTGGGGAGCAGCGCGCAGTGCCTGAAGCCGGGGACGATCGCCGGGCCGCGCTCGAACGCCGAGAGCCCATCCCTGGACCGCACGATCATACCGCCGGCGTTGTCGTCCTTGGCGAAGCCGTAGAAGTACCCGCCGTGCTTGAACACGCGGAGGTAGAACGGGGCGAGCTGCTGCTTGCGGGGCGTGAAGTTGAGCCCGTCGCGTGACGTGGCCACGTAGGTCATCTGCGTTTGATCCCGGTATGGCTTTTTCCCCCGGCCGACCGCGTGGAAGTACATGCGTATCTCCTGGTTCGCTTCGTCGATGAATATCTCGGGTGACGCGACGTGCCTCTTTTTTCCCGGCGTCTTCTCGACAGGCAACACGCCGGGCGAGTGGATCGTGTAGGGGCCTTCGACGCGATCCGAGAAGGCGAGGCGGATGTACTTGCCCTTGTGATGACCGAAATACAAATAATACCGGCCCAACGGTCGTTCCACCCACGCGGGCACCCGCATGAGGCACGGCCCGTTGATGTTCTTGCCCAGGTCCCCCTCGAGGCCGGGCATCCCCGCGTGCACGAGGGGGCCATCGCCGACCCGCTCGAGCCGGCCGCCGGCCAGTTCGCGCAGACCCTCGCTGTGGTTTTTTTCCATCCACCTACACCTCTGATATCTCCTTACCGATCCGGAACCGGCGGGCAACCTCGCCCTCGTTGCCCCGATCCAACACGTCCTGGATGAATTCCTTCACGATCTTTATGAGAGCATCGAAATGTGGCGAGAAGAACACGGCGTGGCCAGTATCCTCGACGATGACCGAGACTTTCTTCGTAGAACCCACGGTGTTGAAGTAGAGATCCGACGTCCGCTGCACCTTGGTGGCGAAGTCACTCGCGCCGTGGATGACCATGATGGGCACGCGGATGCGGTTGGTGTCTTTGATGTACTCGGGGATCTCGTCGATGGCCTCGGAAAACACGTGGAGCGAGATCCTGGGGAAGCGTGCCAGCTTCCATTCAATGTAGGCCGGATCGAACCGTATCCGCCGTAACAAGACGTATCTCGCATAGAACGAGTGCACGTGGAATGCCCGGGCCCATCTCATGAGGAAGCGCACCTTCGTGCTGGGCACCCCGTTCACGGCGGACACGACCAGGCCGTCGATCGGTTCACCGCCGGTGGCGGCGAGGATCGCGGCCCCGGCACCCAACGAGTGCCCGACCAGGATGATTTTCGCGTATCGTTGCTTGAGCTTGGCCACCTCGCTCTTTAGCCACGCCCACATCTCCGCGCGGTTGACTTTCTCGAGCTCGTCAGAGCTGACGCAGTGATGCGGGAGCACGGGCACCATGACGTCGACGCCGATGCTCGCGATGGCCTCGGCCACGTGTTTGAACTCATAGGGCGTGTCCGAATACCCGTGGAGGATGAGCACGCAAGACCGCGACCCATTCGCGATCGTTATTCCTTGGCTGTAATTCTCCATCGTTAACCGCCTCGGGGGGAACATCACCGAGCCAGGAGCCTCTTTCATTCAACTCGTGCCCATATCAAAGCTGGATAATTAGATCGATCCAGGCTGGCGCCATTGGATCAAGTCGTCAAACCCGCGATCCATGTCGTCGTGATCCGCCACCGTGAAATGGGCCTCGATTGGGTCGTTGCCCCGCTCCAGCTTGACCAGCACGTGGTTCCAGCCTTGCTTCAAAGCGACCCGCGCGTAGTTCGACCCGTCGCCACTGTAATTCGGCCGCAGCGAGATCACGCGCTTGGTCTCTTGTACCTTGCGGCCATTTATCCAGAGCACCATGTAGTTGTTGTTGGGAATGCCGACCCGCGCGTTCCGCTTGCCAGCTGAATACAGGTAGTGGCGAAGGTACACAACGCCTGGCGAGCCCGCGAAGAGCGGTTCGACTATGAGCGCGTTGTCCGGCCACGCGTGCGTTGTCCACGAGCCACCTTTCGACCCGATCTGCTTCTCGCCCCGAGCCTTTTCGGGCAAGTATTTCCCCTTGATCCCCTTGACACCCGGGTACACGGGCGACGTCCACCAAGCGAAGCCCCCGACGAGCGGTATCATCACGGTCACGGGCTCGCTGGCCCCACCCACCCGGATAGTCGCGGTGACCGTGTTCCGCGGCTGGATCGCCACGGCCGGTGCGGAAACAGCGAAGGACATCGAGCTTGCTTTGGTCGGCACTATCGGGATCGAGGCGCTCATGGGATCCGGCGCGTCGAATCCTGCCGGGACGGAGATCGACACGCTCGCTTGCACGCTCGTGGGCGCCGTTGCCTCCAGCTCGAGCTCGACGCGGCGTTTTTGGCCGGGTAGCAAGGCCGGGCCTTCTGGGTAGATGATCCGAATAAGGAGACCCGTGTGAGCTTGCTCGATCACGTTGGCGGGGCGGTTCCAGAGCGGCTTGATGGCGGGCAAGAACCCCTTGATCATAGCGAGCGCGTTTGCCGCGTCGCCGACCGACCCTTCACCGAGGCAGATGGTATCATTGAACTGCGCGACGACTTGCTCACCGATCTTGCACGTGTCCTCGGTGAGATCGTCGATGGTCTCGTGCACGTGGATGTTTTTGATTGCTTTGTTCACGACCAGCGTGTTTCCGAGTGGTTCAAGCCATTTCGTGGGGAGCTTGCTCTTGCCGTTGATGATGCCCCAGATGGAGCCAACCGTCGCCCCGGTGCAGTCGGTATCCCACCCGCAGTTTACGGCCTTGCACATGGCATCGCCGAAGTCGGAACCGTAAAGCATACCGATCGTTTGGAAGCCCATATTGATGGGGGAGTATTGTGCGACGGGATTGAAGGCGGCATCCTTCACCTTCGCCCGTGCCGCCTTCCAGTCGAGGCCCCCTTCGTATGCGACGACGGCCGCGGCAATGGCCTTCGCCGTCATGCAGCCGGACGGGATCGCGGCCAGGCCAATTTCGACGAGCGTTTTCATGTCATCGATGATGAACGCGGCTGACTCGATGGATGCGTTGAAGATCTCGCCGTAAACCGACTCCCCTCCGGCGTGGTCGCAAATCGAGTCCTCGTACGCGTATCGTGCCGCGACGTGAGGCAGGCCGGGGGCGATGCAAGCCCAGATTTCCGACCTGATGGGGCTTCCCATGCAATCCTTGAACCAGTTGTTGTACCAACCAGACAAGGGTGGCAAGAGGCCCTTGCGTAGGTTGGTCTTGTGCAACCCATACTCGTCATAATTGTACCAGATGCACTTGAGCCAGTACTCGGCAAGATCCGTCGCCGTGATGTTCAGCCCGCGATCCTTGAGCGCCTGGAGCCAGACGAGTTGGATCTCGAGGTCATCGTTGGGCATCCCGCCAGGCACGAGCTTTGGATACCACCAGACGTCGAACATCTCTTCCTGGCCGAACCCGCGCTCTAACGGCGTGCCAAGTGTGCCGCCGGCATTTTTCCCAAACCAGCAACCCAGCACCTTATCCTTGTACGCGGCGCGGTCGATCTGCAGCTTTTCCACCATAGCTGAGGGTTTGTCGCCAGAACCTTATTACTTTCGGATTCGCGACTTCGTGTCGAAGTGGGGCGTGACTCCGACACGGTGTCCAACCTCGTCGGCGGGCTGTGCCAGGAAAAGTGCCAAGCATATGAACGCTACGTCCAGTTCTTCCAGTCCCTCAAATAAACCGGGTGTTGGTATTTCGGGGGCTCCCGGCTGCCCGGGAGCCCCGCTTGCTCCCCGAAAAAAGGGAATCCTGGCGGATTTCCTCCCTTGATCCAGTTTTCGAATCGATGAGATTTGAACCGGTATCCACCGAAAATGGACCTTAACGGGCAGCGTTTTTCGCCATCTTGCCTTCCACGGGGTCATCTAGAAGCGTCCGAGGCGAGCCTCTACGACCGGGTCAGCCGATCCCGAGCAGGCGCGTGGCCGGCTTGCCGATGAGGAACACGATGAACTCCAGCAGCGGCGAGCCGCCCTCGACGCGCTCCCCCCGGAGCCGGGCATTGAACGCGTCGAGGGTGTTGCCCGTGAGGTTGCCGATCATCATGGCCTGGATGCTCGCGACGATCGCCGACGCCTTCTCCTTGCCATAGGCGAGCAGGAGCTTCCGGGCCGCGCCCGGCTCCGGCTTGCCACCGGTCTCCGCGTAGTGCTGGGCGAAGGCTAGTGCCACGAGCTCGCCATCGTCCAGATCCGCGAAATCTGAGGCCAGGATTGCCTTTACCTCCAGGCTCGAGCACCCGGACTGCAGGGCGAGCCGGCTGTGCACCCACGAGCAGTACCGGCACTTGTTGACCGCCGTGACCGCGAGCATCACGTGCTCCTTGAACCGGGGCTCCAAGCCTTGCCCTTTCCCCCTCATCTCGTCGAGTATCGCCGGGGCGGCCTTGAGGGCGATCGCGACGTCCCGGGCGAGGCTGCCGAAGGTGTAGGAGCGCTTCTGGAAGCGTGGCTTCCGGGCTCGCGGATCGGGCGAAGGGTTGGAGCGTCGTGGATCCATGGTTGGATGCTTGCCTTCCCAAGTTAATAACATGATCGGTCTGGCGTCTGTCAAGGGCACTTATTTAAGGATTCCGGCCAGAGACTTGATCATCGTTGATCGGAATGAAGACGAGAGGAAAGCAAGATGTCCTTGATGAACGAGGTAGTGTACAACAACCTTAACGAGGTACTAGACAAGCAAGCGGCGGCACAAGCGGACAAGACCGTCGTGCAGTACGAGGACAAGAAGCTCACGTTCGGCCAGTTCCGCGAGAAGTCGCTCAAGCTCGCCAACGTGTTCTTGTCGCTCGGTGCGAAGAAGAATGACTTCATCGGCATACAGACGAGCAACAGCATCGAGTTCGCGGTGTCGATCTACGCGTGCTGGCGCATCGGCGCTGTCGCGACGCCCCTCATCAGCCTGTGGCAGACGAGGGAGGTGGCTGAGGCGGTCGACAGGGCTAAGATCGGGATCATGGTCGTCAAGTCGTCGATCACGAGCGTGGCGGCCAAGATGTGCAAGACTGAGGGCGTCAAGACAATCATCATCGGCGACACGTCGTCCTACAAGGAACTGCCCGGCTTCGTTGGCGAGTTCTGGGACATGATCGAGAAGGCGCCCGCGACGGATCCCAAGGTCGAGGTCGGCAGGAACGACCTCGCCTCTTGCCACTTCACGAGCGGGACGACGGGGCAGTCGAAGGGCGTGCTGCACGACCACATCGGCTACCTCTACGCGGGGGTCGTCCACACCAAGACGTTCAGCCTGACGTCGGACGAGTTCATTTACCTGGTTCTTCCCATGTACCACATCTTCGGCTTCGTCAACCTGGCCAGCACGCTCTTCACCGGCGGGAGCATCCGCATGCTGGACAAGTTCGACCCCCAGGTCCTGCTCAAGTCGTTCGAGGACCCGTCAATGACCCTGTTCTGCGGCGTGCCGTCGATCTACAAGATGCTCATGACGCAAGACAACGTCGAGTCCTTCAAGGTGAGCCCCAAGAACCGGTTCTTCATCTCGGGCGCGGGGCCGCTCCCCCCGGAGACCGAGGCGGCACTGAACGAGCGGCTGCTCCGCGGCAACGGGCGGACCTGCCAGGCATACGGCTCGACCGAGGACATCTGCGTCGGCACTGCGAACTTCGAGAAGCCGATCCCCGGCGCCATCGGCAAGGCCATGCCCGGTTGCAGCCTGGAGCTCGTCGACGACGACGGGAACATCCTCCCGTACGGCAAGGACAACGTGGGCGAGGTCGTCAACCAGGGGCCGCACGTCATGCTCGGGTACCTCGGCGACCCCAAGGCCGCCGACATCATCGACCACGCGACCACGGATCCCGTGCTCAAGCCCATCAAGGGCCGCGAGGGCATCTGGTACTGGAGCGGCGACGTCGGGTACAGGGACGAGAACGGCGTGTTCTTCCTCACTGACCGGTCGAAGGACATCGCCAAGGTCTCCGAGCGGCTCGTGTACCCCAGCGAGATCGAGGTCACGCTCCGCAACCACCCGGGCATCAAGGAGATCGCCGTGCTGGGCGTCCCGCACAAGACCTACGGCGAGCAGCTCCTCGCCGTCGTCGTGCCGACGGTTGAGTGGAAGGACAAGACCAACGAGCTCGAGGCAGCGCTGCGTGGCATCGCCGAGAAGGAGCTGGCCAAGTACAAGATCCCCCGTCACTGGTGGTTCAAGAACCAGCTCCAGACGAACTCGCTCGGCAAGGTCTTGAAGAAGGAGTACCGGGACCAGTTCAAGAAGCTGATGGAGAAGGGCAAGATCGAGTGAATGACGTTTTCGATTCCTTTTTTCTTCTGCTTTTTCTTCCGAAATCCCACGATCCAGGTCATTTTGGCTTGTCGCCGTGATTTAGGTCGACGAGCCTGTCCAACCAATCGGTTATCAGCGTCTGGCGCGGCGGGTTCAGCGTCCGCCGCAAGAAGCCGAAGAACGGCCTCGTGTCGCCGTAGTTGATGTCGAGATCGAACACCCTGGCGAGGAGCAATAGCTTCCCCTCGACGTCCGCGAAACGACTCGCGAGGGGGTCGTCGGCCGGCAAGCGCCTGGCGAGCTTCCTCTTGATCGAGGCCAGGCTGTAGGGCTTCGCCTTCAGCGCCTTGCAGAAGTCCAACACGTCGCTCTCCGCTTCCTGGATGAACCGCTTGATCTGTTGCGAGTCGTCTGGGGGCGTGGCGGCCATGGTCGACCAGGTCCCGTGGAAGGCTCGTCCTGCTCGGACGCGTCCACGCTGCTCGAGGTAGAACCCCGTCCTGGCGGTTAAAAATGATGCGATCGCGGCGAGTCGGCCCCCGATGGCGCGTGCTGCAGCCTTCTAGGGTGGCCGTCAACGCCATCCTCCGCCCCCCGGCCCCGTCCGCGTGTAGGCTATTTATGTCCGTCATACCGATTCTATTAGCATGAACTTCGGAAGCAATCTCGAGATCCGGACCGACTCGTCGAGCGGCGAGATCGAAGTCTTGTACAAGTCCACGCTGGTATTCTCGGCGATCACGCCCGTGCTCTTCTACGACGACGAATGGCTGTCTGAAAAGACGGGGGAGGTTCATTTCGAGAAGATCTCGATCCAGGGTGGTGGCAGTGGCAACAAATACGAAGGAAACCCGCATCTCCCCGAATACCATGACATCGCGAAGGTGTTCCTGATCAAGCACGGCGACGAGCAGTTCAGCTGCACGCTGCACGTCGTCGTCTTCCCGAAGCACCAGGCCATCTATTTCACGCTGGATGTCGAGGGGAACGGCTCGAAATCGAACCAGATCGGGGGGTTCATCGACCTGGGGGTGCCACAAGGGGTCTCGCGGTACCGGTTTTTCCATGCGGGTAACCGGCAGGCACGAATCGACAAGCAGTCGCATGCCACCGCCAGGCTGGGCGGGGGACTGTTCGTCCCTGGCCAGAGCTCGTGGCAGCACCCCGAGATGGCCGGCCTGCTGCCGGACAACGAGGACCTCCCCATCTCCTACATGCTCGGTCAGCTCGGGTCGGGGGTCGTGTCGTTCGTGCCCGTCGACCGGTTCGGCCAGATCACGACGATCCGCACCTGCAGCTTTCTGGAGTTCCCCAACGGGGTCAAGTTCGTCTCCGCCAACTTCTTGAACGCCCAGAAGTATGACAAGCTGGCTGGTGGGCTCGTGGCGTTCGGCGAGGATCCGATCGAGTTGTCAGGCACGATATTCAAGACCTACATGCAGCTCATCAACCGCGTGCACGCGCTGCGGGAGAAGAAGGACTATCCCGAGCCCTTCGAGTACATGGGCTTCTGCACGTGGAACACGTTCTACCAGGCGGTCGACATGCAGGGCGTCAAGGATCTGCTCGAGGAGAACTTCACGGCGAAGTCGGGCTCCGACCGGTTCAAGTACCTCATCGTCGACGACGGCTGGCAGTCCATCAACGGCATGACCTCGACCGTCGACAAGGAGATCGGCACTAACAAGACCAACCGGGGCTTGCGCCGCTTCGAGGCCAACTACAAGTTCCCCAACGACATCGGCGAGGTCGTGCGGCTCGCCAAGTTGAAGTACCGCGTCCGGTGGGTCGGCGTGTGGCACGCGACGATGGGCTACTGGGACGGCGTGGAGCCGAACTCCGACCTCGGCCGGCGCTACCCGGTCGTGCACAACAACGGGCACGGCGTCCCCGATCCTTGCTTCTTCAAGGGGTTCGAGTTCTGGCGCGACTACTACGCGCACCTCCGGGCGCAAGGCATCGACCTCCTCAAGATCGACAACCAGTCATGCCTCGCGTCCGACCTGAGAGGAACCGGGCCGGCCGACACGATGATCGACCAGTACTACGACCAGCAGCAAGGTGCCGCCTACTCGCAGAACCTCGCCGTCCTGAACTGCATGTGCATGCCCTCCTATTGTTACACGCATTGGAAGATGTCGAACGTGTCGCGCGTGAGCGACGACTTCGGCCCGGGCAACTTGCCGGGGCTGAAGAACCAGGTCAAGCAATGCGTGTTCAACCCGCTCTCGTACGGGCAGTTCTGCTACCCCGACCACGACATGGTCTGGACAAAGCCGGCGAAGAACTCGTGCCCCGTCCACCCGCTCTTGCTGGTCCACGCGGTGTCGGGTGGCCCGATCTACGTGGCAGACGAGGTCGGCGAGACCGACGGCGCGGTCATCGAGAAGCTCAGCTTCCCAGACGGCCGCATCCCCCGCCTCGAGGGCGTGAGCATGCCAACGGTCGACTCGGTCTTCGCCGACACCGAGAGCGACGCGGCGTGCAAGGCCTGGAACTACGACGACATCCCCGGCTGGGGCCGCGTGTTCTACTACTTCATGGCGAACATGGTGAAGGACAACAACAAGCCCATCACGGCGACGCTCTCCATCGCCGACATGGGCACCATGGCCTACGCAGGCAACACGATCCCCGCGGAACACGCCATCAAGGACGTGGAGTCGAGCTTCGCCCGCATGGTCTCGGCCGAAAACGAGCGGGTCAAGACCGATCTCGCCCCCCTCCAGGCCAAGTACTACAAGATAAGCCCGATCATCCGCGGCATCGCGCTGCTCGGCATCATGGACGTGTACAACGGAACCAAGGATATCGAACGTGCCGCATGGGAGAACGACAAGACCCTGTTCGTGTCCCTGAAATATCCCGGCACACTCGAGCTCTACGCGAAGAACCCCGACTGGGTCACGGTCAAGAACATGGCCGGCATGAGCATCCCCGTCGAGCGAGACGCGATGAACGGCCAGCTCGTCCGGTTCCACGTCGACAGCGCGTGCCAGATCTTCCTCGCGTGAGGATTGGGTGCTTTTCTATTCTTCATCTCTTCCGGCCGATAAAACGGTAGAGGATTCTTCCTGATGCATATTCCTCGTGCGTGAGGTCGAGTGTTTTTCCATATTTCCTTTTGTAGAAACAACACGCTCAGTGCTTCTGCTCCAGCGTTAGCTCGAAGGAACAAACGTCATCCCCCAGCCCCATAAACTTCGTCCGGCACAGCCGCACTGCCGGGTTCAGCGAGGCGACGGCGGCCTCGTAGATCGGGATGCATATGTCCTTGCAGATGCGCGGGATGACGGCCTTGCGGTCGGCGTTTCGTTTCATCATCTCGTTGTAGGGACATTTCCTGATCGACACGCGCGCCTCGTGGGGGGATGGCTGCTCGACCGCGTACTCCCATTCCTCGCACGACCACCTGAAGGCCAAGACGTCGACGATCCCGGCGACGGTCCCCGTGTCAGCCTTCAAGTATTCCTTAATGCGCCGGTACACGATCTTGAAAAGCCTTTCCCACACGGCGAGGTCTACCGCGAGGGCCGTTTCGAAGTTCGTTGCCTTCTCGACCTCGATTATCCACAATCCGTCTAGCGTAAACCAGTTCCGCTCGAAATAGAACAACCGGTCGTCAGTGGTGAGTTCCTTCATCGTTCTCACGGGATGCAATTAGTTGACGGGAATGGACGACAAGCAAAAACGATTGGTGGTTGTCGCATGTCACGCCTCGCTTCGGCGTCAGACCGCCCAGGGCTCGGCGAATACCGGGGCGAGGTAGGTGCCCCGGATGGACGGGCGGCCCGGGAACGAGAGGTCGAACGTGCCCGCGTTCCGGCCGGGCCAGCGCCGGGTTCCGATGGATTCCACTACCAGCGTGCCGGACTGGGCCTTATAGCTCGTGAACGCCTTGTCGCCGTCGAACTCGGGGATGTCAGAACTGAACACCAGCATGGCCGTGGCACCCGGCAAGGAGCCTGGATCCCGGCCTTCCATCTCGACGTATACCTCGATCTGGACGGTCGAGTGCGGGCCTGCCTTGATCGTGATGCACGTGGTGTCCGTGCCCATCGGGCGGGCGATCGCGTACCACGACATCGCGTCAAGATCCCAAACGTGCCCCGCCTGGTTCGGCACCACCACCATCCCGTGCAGGGCGGTGGCAAGCACCTCGCCGCTCGTCCCGGGTCGCACCTCGAGCTCCATCTGTCCACGCACCAGCTAAGTCTTAGGCTTAATACGCAAAAAGTTTGCGACCATCTGCATCCCGAAGGGCCTCATCATGATCGATTCCGGGTGGAACTGCACGCCGTGCGTCTCGTAACGCGCGTGCCGCACCGCCATGATCGTCCCGTCGTCGGCCATGGCCGTGATGCGCAGGTCCTTCGGCAGGATGTCCGCCTTGGCGGCGAGCGAGTGGTACCGGACGACCGACACGGGGTTCGGCACGTCCTTGAAGATCGCCTCGCCGTCGTGGAAGATGCGGGACATCTTGCCATGCTTGGGGCCGACGTTGGCACGCCCGACGTATTCCGTGTTCTCATTTTCCCCGAACGCCTCGCAGATGGCCTGGTGCCCGAGGCACACGCCGAAGATGGGCACCTCGGTGGCGAATTCCTTGATGATCGGGATCACGTTCGCGGTCTCGTACTTCGGGTGGCCTGGACCTGGGCTGATGAATATCTTGTCTGGTGCGTAAGCACGCACGTCGGCGGGGGTGATCGTGTTCGGGACGACCTTGACCTTCGCTTCCGACGCGGAGCAGATGTACGTGACGAGGTTGTACACGAACGAGTCGAAGTTGTTGACGAACAGCACCCGCTGGAGCCCCGGTACGAACGGCTGCTGGGTTTCCACTTGCCTCACGAGTTCTACCATACCGGTTCAACTCCTCCTCTCTTCCGCGATCAGCCTGGCCAGGTTGATCGTGGAAAGCACGCCTTTCAGCTTGTTGTCCGTTTCCAGGTATTCCTCTTCCGGTTTCGAGTCTGTAACGATGCCAGCACCGGCTTGCGCCACGAACCTGCGCCCGTGGTTGAAGATCGTGCGGATGCTGATGGCCATGTCCATGTCGCCGGTGAAGCTCACGTAGCCCGCGGAGCCAGCGTACGGCCCGCGATCCTCCACTTCGAGCGCGTGGATGATCTCCATGGACCGCTTCTTCGGGGCGCCGGAAACGGTTCCCGCGGGGAACATCGCCTTCAGCACGTCGAACGGGTTTTCATATGAGATGGACTGCACTTTGGAGATCATGTGCATGACGTTAGGGAATTTTTTGAGTCGAAAAAGCTCGTATGTTTCCACACTGCCTGGTATACTCACGCGAGCCATGTCATTGCGCGCGAGATCCACGAGCATGACGTGTTCCGCGAGTTCTTTCTCGCTATGGAGTAGTTCTTGCTCCATGCGCTTCTCGTCCTCGGGATCCCGCCCCCGTCGCCGCGTGCCTGCGATGGGCACCGTGTTCAGGCGCGTGTGGTCCTTGGTCACCAGGGCCTCCGGACTGCTGCCGATCAAGCGGATCGCGCCGCCGTTCATCCCACCGAAGTTCAGGAAGAACATGTACGCGGACGGGTTTAGCACGCGCAGCGCCTGGTATACGTCCAATGGATCGACCTCGGTGTCGCGGACCATCTTCCGCGAGATCACGGCCTGTATGATGTCGCCCGCGGCCAGGTGCTCCTTGGTCTCCTCTATCATCGACTTCCATCGGTCGAGGCTCGTGTTCGTCGTGAAGCCCGTGTCCTGCTTGAGCAAGTTTGCCTTGTCAAAAGCGGGGATCTCCGATCTTGCGACTGGAGCGAGCTGCTTGAAGGCGTCGAAGTGGCGCGCGATGGCCGCTTCGCCGCCGTATTCTCCCTTGGTGTTCGTGATCTGGTACAATGTCTTGGTCGCGTGGGAGTACGCGAGCACCGTTGTGAAGAGCCCCATGAGCGCGTCGGGGAACAGTTCGCGGCTAGCCTGGCTCGGCGTGTACCCGACATACGGCGCCACGGTGTCGTATCCGACGTACCCGAGCAGGCCTCCCGAGAACACCTTGCGGGGGAAGAGCTCCGGCATGGCCGAGCGCGTGATCGGGAAAAAATCCTTCAATTTATCGATGGCGGCGAGGTTCATTGGCACGTCGTCCTCGAACGGCATCTCGTATTCCTTCTCCTCGGTTTCGGAGGAACCGGCCGCGGCCTTGAATTTCTCGCCCGTCTCCGTCGTCACCTCCCGCACGCGGAGGTCTGCGCCGTTCACCTCGAGCACGAGGTCGGGGTTGATCCCGATGAAGCTGAAGAGCATCTCGTGCGAGTCCTCGGCGACGGACTCGAGCAGCGCATGCGTCCTCGCGCCCGACTGCTCGATCAGGTACTTGTAGAACGGGAAGAACTCGTTGGTCGTCCCTAGTTTCTGGATGTTGATGTTCAGTTCCATGTCGTCCACCTATCCCTTGATCTTTGATGTTTTCCTCGTGGCATTTTTTAAGTCGCTGGTGAATCGTTCCATCTTGGTGATCATTAGATCCTTGTCTTGCAAGTACTTCCCGATGATGTCGACGATCGCCGACCCGACGATCGCGCCGCTCGCGCCGAGCGAGACGACCTCGCTCACGTGCTCGGGCGACGATATGCCGAAGCCCACGCAGACCGGGACGTGCTTCCTTCCGCCGAGCAAGGCCGCGGCGCGCTGGACCGTCGCCCGTGTCTCTTCGAGCAAGGAGACCCGCGCCCCGGTCACGCCCTTCAGCGCGACGAGGTACAAGAACCCCCTTGCCTGGCCCGCGATCGCCTCGAGCCGCTCGTCCGTCGTGGTCGGGGCGACGAGCGAGATGAGGTCCATCCCGTGCTGCTCGATGGCCGCCTTGTACGGCCTGGCCTCCTCCGCTGGGACGTCGGCGATTATCAGCCCGTCGACCCCGGCGCGATCGAATGTCGCGAGGGACTCGCCCATCACCCGTCCCACCCCGACGACGTTCGCGTACGTGAGCACGACGATGGGTTTTTCGGTGAACCGGCGGATCCCGGCAATGAGATCGCATGCCTTCGAGAAGGTGGTGCCCGATGCGAGCGCGCGCGCGTCCGCTGCTTGGATGACCTCGCCGTCGGCGATGGGATCCGTGTAGGGGATGCCGAACTCGAGGATATCGGCATGCGGCTCGATCGCCCGCGCCAGCCTCGTGAACGTGCCCGGATCCGGGTCCCCGGCCACGAGGAACGGCACGAACGCGCACTCCCCCTTGCCATCGAGGCCTTCGAACACCTTTTCTAGCCGGTTCATGGCTCGCCGAACCCCCGTCTGTTCATGACGATGTCCATGTCCTTCCCCCCGCTGCCAGACAGGTTGATGACCATCACGTCGCCGGCCGAATACCCCTTGGCGAGCTTCCTGGCGAACGCGAGCGCGTGGCTGGATTCCAGCGCGGGGATGATCCCCTCCCCGCGGGAGAGGCCGTGGAACGCGTCGAGGGCCTCGGCGTCGGTGGCGGAGGCGAGCGAGAGCCGCCCCGCGTCCTTCAAGTAGCAGAGCTCCGGGCCCACGCCGGGGTAATCCAGGCCCGCGGAGATGGAGTGGGTCTCCAGCACGTTTCTCTCGTGATCCTGGAGCAACAACTGCATCGCCCCGTGCAGCACGCCCTCCGAACCGTTGGCCAGCGACGCGGCGTGCTTGCCCGTCTCGATCCCCTCGCCTGCTGCTTCCACGCCCCAGAGCTCCACCTCCGGGTTCTCGATGAACTCGTAGAACGCGCCCGCCGCGTTCGATCCCCCGCCGACACACGCAACGACCCCCCGCGGCAGCTTACCCTCCTTCTGCAGCACCTGCTGCTTTATCTCTTGCCCGATGACCTTCTGGAAGTCGCGGACGATCATGGGGTACGGATGCGGGCCGACCACGCTCCCGATGAGGTAGTGCGTGTCCCCCACGTGCGACGTCCAGTAGCGCAAGGCCTCCGAGGTGGCCTCCTTGAGGGTCTTCGAACCCGCGTGGACGGGCACGATCTCGGCGCCGAGAAGCCGCATGCGGTCCACGTTGTAGGCCTGGCGCTCGATGTCGACCGCGCCCATGAACACCTTCGTCTTCATGCCGAAATGGGCGCCCGTGATGGCCGTCGCGAACCCGTGCTGGCCGGCACCGGTCTCGGCGATCAAGTTCTTCTTCCCCATCTTCTTGGCCAGCAGGGCCTGGCCGAGCGTGTTGTTGAGCTTGTGCGCCCCGCCGTGCAAGAGATCCTCGCGCTTGAGGTAGACCTTGCAGCCGAGTTCCTCGCTCAAGTTCCCCGCGAAGGTCAGGGGCGTCGGCCGCCCAGCGTACCCGGTGCGGAGGGCGTCCAGCTCCGAGTGGAACGCGGGGTCCTCCTTGATGCGCGCATATGCCTCCCGCAACTCGAGGATGGCGGGGACGAGGGTCTCGGGCACGTACATGCCGCCATAGGCCCCGTACCGGCCGTCACTCGTCGGGAATTTGCCGTAATAGTCCATTCTTTTCATGATGGTTCGACCGAAATCAATCGTGAATGATACTTGCTTTCTTGATTTCAAGGCAGAATTTCTTGATGAGTGCAGGATCTTTGACGCCGGGCGTAGTCTCGAGGCCGGAGCTCGCGTCGACGCCCCTTGGCGCGTGCCGCTCGAGGAAGGCCCCGACGTTCGATGCCGACAGCCCGCCTGCAACGAGCAAGTCCTTCATGGACAGCCCGAGCACTTCCTTGGTTAGATCCGAGACGGCGATCAGCGCGTGCTCGTCGATACCGGTGCCCGTTCCCTTGCTCCCGTCGACCAGGACGATGTCTTCCTCGCCGAACGAGGGGGCGATCGACAGGAGGGAGTCGGTGGTGGAGCGGGGGGATATGCCAAAGATGATGCGTCCCCCGTACCCGTGCCTCAGCTCGCCAAGGCCGGACGCCGGTATGGGCTCGTGGAACTGTACGAGGTCGGGCTTGGCGGCGCTTGCCAGGGCGATGAAGTGTCGCGTGAGCACGCGCGTCACGAGCACCGATGAGGCTTTGCCACGCAAGAACTGGATCAAGCCTTTCGCGGCAGCCCTGTCGACGTGCCGCGGGGAATCGGGCGCGCCGGTCACGATGCCGACGTAAGTCGCGCCGGATTCGACGGCCACGGCAGCGATAGCCTCGTCCCTCACCCCGCAGATCTTGATCTCGACCATGCTACCCGTCCCTCCTGCACGCGTCTACGAAGTGCTTGATGGTGGTCTCGAGCTTGTCGAGTGGGGTATTCATGAAGGCGGTTCCTATCAAGAACCCGTCCACCCCCACCTTGGCGAGGGACAGGGCATCGGCCGGTGACTCGATGCCGCTCTCGCAGATGATCACCGGCTCGTCGCCCAGCAAGCGCCGCGCGGCCGGGACGAGCTTGGCCGTCGTCGACATGTCCACGCGCATTATGGACAAGTCCCGGTTGTTAATACCAACGATGACGCGACCTGGATCCTGTCGGACGACTGGCACGATGGCATCGAGATCTTCCCGGTCGTGGATCTCGAGCAGCGGTTCCAGGCCGAGGTCAAGGCATCTTCCGACCAATGCGAGCGATTGCCTTGCTTTCGCGATGATCAGCGCGGCGCTCGCGCCGAGGCTCGCGGCCAATTCCAGCTGGCCTGTCGTGACGACGAAGTCCTTGCACAAGACGGGGGTTTTTGTTTCGACCACCGCGCAGGCCAGGTCGTCGAAGCTGCCGTTGAACCGCTGCGGCTCAGTGAGAATGGAGATGCCGTGGACGCCGGCCGCCTCGTAGGCCTTCAAGCGAGGGACGATCGTGGCAGGCTCGCAATCGAAGGGGCCGTGGCTCGGCGAAGCCCGCTTCAACTCAGCGATGATGCCGGCTCCCCCGACACGCGCTGCACGCACGGAAGCAACGAGGCTCCGTCGCTTCGGGGGCCTGGCGGCCTCGTCTCGCCCGGGCGCCCGCTTGGCGACCTGTTCCTTGAACGATGCCGGGCGGCTGGAGAGGATCGTGTCGAGGAAGGACGGCGTGTGGCTTCACCTTAGGTTCATGTTCTTCTCGAATTGCTGGACGGACCCGCCGCTCGCCACGACGAGGTCGCGGAGCTTGTCGATGGCCGCGCCGGATTCGATCGACGCCCTCGCGAGCTTGACCGCCTCCTTGATGTCGGTGGCCTTCTCGCCCGCCATTATGGCGAGGGCGCTGTTCATGAGAACGGCGTCGACCAGTGCCCTCGGGCCGGAGCCCCTCAAGATCTCCGAAAACGCGCGGATGCCCGATTCCTTGTCCTTATCGACCATCATGTCAGAGGGCGACGCATCGGGGAGCCCGAAGTCCGCCGCTTCGAGCGACCGCGCGGCTACCGTGCCGTCGACCAGGCGTTCGAAGACCTGGTTCTTTCCCGCGGGGAGCAACTCGTCGGCACCGTGTTCGTTGTGCACGATGAAGAACCGCTTGACGCCAGCATCGACCAGGACGCTGGCCATAAGCGGAGCGAGCTCCTCGTCGTACACGCCGAGCACGTGCCCCGAGGCCCCGGCCGGGTTCGTGAGCGGCCCGAGCACGTTGAAGATCGTTCGGAGGCCGATCTCCTTGCGAGGGCCCGCCGCGTGCTTCATCGCCGGGTGGAAGACCGGGGCGAACATGAAGCCGATACCCGCATCGCTTATCGAACGCTCGACCGTCGTCGGCGCCGCCGCGATGTTCACGCCGAAGTGTTCCAGGACGTCCGCGCTCCCGCATGCAGACGTGACGCTCCTGTTCCCGTGCTTGGCGATCGTCACGCCGGCCCCGGCGGCGACGAGGGCCGACAGGGTGCTGATGTTGATGGTCTTGAGCGCGTCGCCCCCCGTCCCGCACGTGTCGACGATGGCTCGGTCGGTGGCCGGGTGGATCATGTTGCCGAAGTCCTTCATGCATCGCACCAGGGCGGCGACCTCGACCGTCTCGGGCTCGTGCACCTTGAGCGCGACGAGGAACGCGCCAATCTGCGCTGGCGAGGCGTTCCCGAGGAGTATATCGCGCATCGCCGCGTATGCCTCCTCTGGGTCGAGCGCCTTGCGCTCGATGATTTTCTTGTGTATCGCTTCCTTGATTCCTTTGTTTTCTTGAACGGTCATCGTGTGTCCCTCCTTTTGTTCCGCTGGATCCATGCGGATCGAACCATGTCGGATGGCGTCGAACCGGGGGCGAGATAATGAGTCGCCAAAGACGGTTCAGGGAACTTCAAGAACGAGCATCGTTCGCAAATCTTTTAGAACATCTTAACGTTGTCGCGCAACTAGCTAGCGAGCGATGCGAGAAAGAGCGGCGCGTTACCTCGGATTGACGTTGGGCCGAGCCTGGCGCCTCGAGTTTATCGACGCCAGGACCATGCAATGGTCCGAGGCAGTATTGCCATGAAGAATTTGTACGCGCGCGGCAATTTAAACTAGTGGGACTTTATTGGGACGAACTCGTTGGACATGTCTGGCCATGAAATTGGACACGAGCGCGATCCCGGCGGTCGCCGCGAGGGAGAGGATCGACCCCGGCAAGCTGGAGCAGCTCGTGCTCAGCGGCAGCGCCGTGCTGATGGGCCGGGACGAGAAAAACCGAATCGCCATCGGGAAGGGGCTCCGCACCAAGGTGAACGTCAACCTTGGCACCTCGCCGTTGTCTTGCGACGAGGCGGAGGAGCTGGAGAAGGTGGACGTCGCGCGCCGGTACGGCGGGGACACGGTATCCGACTGCTCGACCGCGGGGGACATCGACGCCCTCCGCAGGTCGATCATCTCACGCGCGGGGATGCCCGTCACGACCATCCCGGTGTACCAGGCGGTGGCGGCGGCGGGCTCCTTCGAGGGCACGACCGACGGGCACATCCTGGCGACCATCAAGAAGCACGTCAAGGACGGGGCAGCGTCGGTCGTGATCCACGCGGGCTTCTCGCTGGAGAGCTTGCGATCGCTGAAGGGGAGCGGCCGGATCATGGGGATCGTCTCGAAGGGCGGGTCGATGACCGCGGCCATCAGCCTGAGCCAGGGCCGGGAGAACCCGTTCGCCGCGCTCTTCGACGACATCCTCGCGCTGCTCGAGGGAACCGGCGTGGTGCTCAACCTAGGCAACGCGATGCGCAGCGGCTGCGTGCACGACCTCAAGGACGAGCCGCAGCTGCAAGAGATCCACGCCAACGCTCGCCTCGCGGCCCGCGCGAACGAGTGCGGGGTTCAAGCCGTCATCGAGGGCCTCGGCGGGCACGTCAACGCCAAGGACCTGAAGGGCTGGATCGAGGAGCACAACCGGATCACCGGGAACCGGCCGCTCTTCGTCGCCGGGCCGCTCCCGACGGAGGTCGGGCTGGGGTACGACCACATCTCCGCGGCGATCGGCGGCGCGATGGCTGCCGGCTACGGGGCGGATTACTTGTGCGCGATCACCCCGGCGGAGCACCTGGGGCTTCCTAACGCGGCACACGTCCGGGAGGGCGTTGTCGCCGCGCGCATCGCAGCCCACGTCGGCGACTCGATGAAGTACGGCCTGGGGACGTACTACGAGGACGACAAGCTGCTCGCGCTGGGCAGGTCGAAAAAGGATTGGCACGCCCAGTTCGCGCACGCGATCGACCCCGACGCGGCGAAGAGCGTCCACCCGGACGAGGGGAAGGAATGCAGCATGTGTGGCAAGTACTGCGCCATTGCCATCATGCGGAAGTACGGGCTCGATTCCACGTTCGATGTCTAGGCCCCCAGAAGTGCCGCCGGGGGAACCGGCTGCAACGTCCTTACTAAAGGGCACGGATGCTTCTCGCGTGGTAATGACCACCGCAGCCGACCAAGCACGCGAGACCGGGTCTGCCACGCGTCTCGCGGAGCCAGCGCACCCGTCTCCTCGCCGGCGGACCGCCATCGCTGTCTCCCTCGTGCTTTTTGCCACGGTCGTGTGGGGGTCGCAATACATCGTGATCAAGCAAGGCGCGGAGATGGTGCCCCCGTTCTTCTTCCAGGGCATGCGGCATGTCGTGGCCTTCGTCGGGTTCTGCCCGTGGTGGGGCCGCCTGCGCAAGATGAACCGCACCACGTTCGTGGGGGCGCTCTTGGTCGCTACCACGCTCTTCGTCCTGATCGCGTTCTTGACGGTCGGCCTCGGCCTCACGACGTCGAACAAGGGCGCGTTCATGGCCACCATGTACGTCGTGTTCACGCCGTTCGTCGGCTTCGCCATGCTCCGGTCCAGGATCAAGCCCATGCACCTCGCCGGCGTCGCCATCGCGGTGGCCGGGATGGCTATCATGCTCTTCGGGAGCACGCCGGGCGGGAGCCCGGAGGTCGCTTTCAACGCAGGGGACGTGCTCGTGCTCATCGGGGCGTTCTTCAACGCCATCCAGATCGTGCTGCTGGAGAAGTACACGAACAAGGTCGACACGATGCAGTTCGTGCTCACGCAGATGTGGATGATCGCCGCGTTCAGCCTCGGCACGTCGTTCCTGATCCAGGAGCCGATGGGATGGCTGACAATGCCCGCGGCGAGTATGGGGGGAATCTGGTTCGATTGGATCTACCTCGGCATCCTCGCGAGCACGGTCACGCTGTTCATCCAGGCGTGGGCGCAAAAAACCATCGACGCCACCCGCGCGGCGCTCATGTACTCGCTCGAGCCCGTCTTCGCGATCTTCTTCGGCGTGACCGTCGGGGGCGAGCCGCTGTACTGGACGTTCGTCATAGGCGCCCTCCTCATCATGGCCGGCATCATCGCGTCGTCGGTCAAGGTCGCCATTCGAAAGAAAGGGAAGGAGTCCGGGCCAGCCCCGCCTCAAGCGCAAGGCGCGTGACGGGACTCATCAGTGAGTGCTGCATTCGATGGTACGGCGGGTGCTGAAGAACTCCAACTTCGCCCTGGCGGAGTCGGTCAAGGCGAAGTTCTTGGTGCCATCTTTACCTATCGAGGTGAGGTCCACCAGCCCGCTTTTGCACAGCTTGTTCACGTGGGCAGATATTGCCTGGCGGGACATGCCAAGGGTGCGGGCCAACTGGGCGATGCTGTGCTTCTTCTTGTCCTTGTCGTACAATTCCGACAGGATCTGCTTGTCGAGCGGCCGGTTCCAGGCCGACACGATGGCCTTTGCGAGGCCATCGTACAGCGTCGAATTGGTGACCGTGTACCTCGTGTACCGCCCGTCCCGGAACTGGCTGATGTTCTTGAACGCCATCAACACTTGGAGGTGGTATTGAACCACGCCCACTTCCTTGTTTGCCACGCTGCAGATCTCGCGGAAATGGATGCCCGGGTGCCGGTCGATGATGGAGAGTATCTGGCCGCGTGCGCTGCCGGGCGCGATGACCAGCTCGTTCTCGTCGTTGGTGATGTGGACGTACGAGGTCGAGAACGTGGCCGTTCCATTGGACGAGCCGTTCATTTCTGGTGCCCCGAGAAGGAGAACCAGTTGTCCGGCCGTGGATAGCGCCACGGCGATCAAGAAAAGGACGAGAACGATCCTCTTGGGTTTCACCGCACACCGCCCCAGGTTGGCCGGGCGCCAGGGTCGTTTGCCGCGATTTGCGCCACGCGCCATGGTTGTAACCAAGAGCACGCACGCATAAAAAAGCAGTTGGTACGAACCGTGGCAAGCACCTCACGGGTGCCGCTCGTGGAGCAGGGTCCAAAGGAACAACATGCCGTAGACCAGGTCGACGGCTATCAGCCCGAAGCCGACCACTCCAACCTCCTCCAGCAGGAAGTATACGAACAGCACAACGAAGATGAAGAGCTTCTCGACCACGCCCAACAATGCCATGCCGCGCCTCGCGGAAAGGTCCTTGTAGGCGATGAAGTAGGCGACGCCGAAGACCCCCACGAAACCCACGGTGCAGTGGAACCACACCATAGCGTTCGGGATCTCCATACCGAGGTCCAGGAAGGCCGAAGGCGTGGCCACCGACAGGACGAACAGCGAGACGGCGACCGCCCAGTTCCAGACCGCCCCGGTGAGAAAGATGAGCGAGTCCTTGTCCATGTGGATCCATCCGCCGGGGATGTGATAAAACTGAGCCGATCCCTGGAAAGGTTGAGAAATAGATCGCCCGATAAGGTTCCCACGGGATCTCCCGAGACCGCCAGTCCCTCGTACGCCCGTGGGAACCGTGCACCAGTATTCACACTATTGCCGTTAGACCCGAATGCATCAATGATATCCGATACCTAATACATAGCATCAATTACCAATTGCATGTATAGATTCTTCCTCACTGGTGCACGTGAAATACTTTGGAAAATCTCCACTTATAAACTTTCCGAGGGCGCGTATAAAAGTTGCAGCCGTGCCACAACATCTGGTTCATCACCATGCCGTCGGTGATGCATGTTGAGAGACCTCGCGGAAAACAATGGCGGGGGGAGGCCGGTGGTGGCGAGGCCGGTGGTGTGCTTCCGTTGCGCGCGCCACCGCGATCGCGCCCGCAAGGCCGCGATCGGAGCGATCGAGCCGTTGGCGTCCGCGCTCGGGCGGAAGGATGGAGGCTCGCGGGATGACAAACAACTCATAAATAGCTGGCGGCGGTATCTTGCTTAACGACACGAGGACGTCCTTCCATGTCCGAACCAACGCAAGCCGCGCCGGGCGAGAAACCGGCCGAGAAGAAGGAGAAGAAGAAGCGACTGAAGGGGTTCGCGGGCATGCTCTCGAACATGCTGAAGCCGCTGAACGAGAACGCCCGGTTCAAGGAGCGGTTCGGTGCAGAGGTCTTGACCTTCGTCATCAACGCCACGGACTTCCCGCCCGCCGCCGTGATCAAGGTCGACAAGGGCACCGTCGCCTTCGAGGAGGCCCAGCCCGACGAGGTGAAGGAGATCAAGGGATCCTTGCTCCAGGGCACGATGGACAACATCATGAAGGTGGCGTCGGGGAAGCTCGACCCGATCAAGGCCATCTTCAAGCGGCAGATCAAGGTCAAGGGAGCGCTCAAGCTGCTCAAGCTGAACAAGATGTTCTTGTATGCCATGAAGGCAGCAACGGCCGGGCCCTCGCCGGCGCCGGCACAGCAACCGGCCCCCGCCGCGCAGCCCGGCCCCGACCCGGGCAAGGCATGAATGCATCGAGCCAAGAATCGACGATCTAAACGGAATACTGGTAAGAAATACCACGATTATATTATGGGGATAGATTTTTTCATTCTTCGAACGACGATCATGAAATATCGATGATGTTCATAAACTGGTTAAAAAGAGATGATCTCGTTAATGAAAAAAGTAGGAATCATCTTATTTTGTACCCTTGTCCTCGCCTTTTTATCCGCACAAGCATGTCTGGCCTCGATATCGACTTCGAGTAAGAAGCAAACAACAGAGCGCATCGCCACTATCCACAAGAGCGATCTCCATTCGCCTATCGAGATCAATGGAAACGCGGAATTGCAATCATTCCTAGCTGGTAACGGTACCGGCACCTCCGCTAGCCCGTTCCGGCTCGAGAACAAGACCATAACCGCCCTCCCGATGTTCCCTGCCATCCGGATTACCGATACAACCTTGTTCCTCGTGATCCAGAATTGTACCTTGTCCGGAATCAATTCAATATTGATCCAGCTATCAAATTGCTCCAACGTTAACATCACGCAAAATTACCTTTCGCAGGCGCTCACGGGGATAGGCGTTCAATCCGGGATCAACATATCCATCAGCGATAACGATTTCTTCGCAGTATATTACGGAGCAAGCCTTAACGCGTCGAATAACACGTCGTTCTGCGACAATGATGTCATGTCTCAAAATATGGCATTGTTTGGGGAGAAGAGCGCCAATATCACGGCCAGAAACAACTCGATCGTGAGTTATTCGAGCGGGTGTTATTTCCAGACGTCGGTGAATGTCAGCCTCAGAAACAACACGATCTCCGGGGCCCCGAGCAATGGCATTTCGTTCGCTAGCTGTTCCAATTGTTCTCTGGTGAATAACACCATCTCGGACACGACATCGGAAGGCGTGTATGCCGCCAACGTTCGCGACATGGTAATCCAATACAATTCGATATCGAATGGAATCTCTCTGAATTCTGGCAATTCTACAAAAGTGGAGAACAATTCGATAGCCGGTAGCATCACGCACGGCATTATCGTGAGTTATTGCTTCCAAACAGAATTCAAGAACAACACCATGCAAGACGCGTTTTTTACCGTGACCGGTGAGGACATGACATATTTCACCACCACGATCGATGCATCCAACCGCATCAACAACAAACCTGTATTCTACTATACAAATCGGACGAACCTGATATCAACCAACTTCACGGGCGCGGCCCAAGTTTTCGTGGTGAACTGCAACAACACGCAAGTTACCGACGTGGATCTATCGGGCACGGAAGGAGGATTGGTTTTCTACCTCGCCCGTTCCACGTCCTTTGAAAACATGACGATGAATAGCTACTCATCAACGGGCATCTATATCGTATCCTCGACCGGCACGACGATGATCGGTTGCAGCATCGGTTACTGCCAGAGAGCACTGGAGTTATTCAAATCGAACAACACGCTGATCGACCGGCTAAGCTTGCACGACTGCCCGACAGGACTGCGTTTCGACAGCACGAGGAACATCACCATTGAAAACTGCCGGATCATGAATTCGACCCAGATCGGGATAGAATTCCAGGGTATCTGCCCGGACACCGTGATAAAGGGTAATACGGTCGATCAAGCCATGTCCGGTATTGCATTCAACGGTATGGCGCGTAATTGCACGTTCCAGGACAACGACTTGACTAATATAACCCAGAACGGCATCAGCTTGTTAGGCCAGGACGTGCAAGTCGGGAACAACACGTTCCGAGCCGTCGGCACGGGCCTGTACGCGCTGGGTTGGAATTTTACTATCTTCAACAACACTTGCCATTTTTCAAAAACAGGATTCCGCTTGGAGAACATGATCGGGGCTGCTGTCCGCAACAATTCAATCCGGGATAACAGTGAATCTGGTGTGATCGTCGTGACATCCAGCGAGATCGTTATTGAAGGCAACCGGATCGAGAATAATACCGGAAACGGCCTGGAGATCGCCGGATTCGACATGGAAATCCGCCAGAACGTGGTGCGGCTCAATGGAAAGCACGGGATCCAGCTTGTCCTGTCCGCTTCCGCAACCCCGAGTTGGATCGTGAACAACACGGTATCATCTAATGACTGGGACGGGGTCTATTTCCAAGGCAACGACACGACGATAGAAAACAACACGATACAATCCAACAGCAGACACGGTATCGAACTCAGCTCGGCGTGGTTATGTAAGATCACGAACAACACTTGCACCCGCAACACTCGAGCAGGGATTTTCTTGAACGGGAGCGTTTCTCTCGTCAATCAAAACACCATCGAGTTGAACGAGCAAGAAGGGATCGTGCTCCAATATGCTTACTTGAATAACATCACCGGGAACAGGATTTCATACAATGCATTCCACGGCATCAAGCTGATCGGGGCGAGTTACAACAGGATATATCTGAACAGGATCGGGGGGAATTATCAACCTCAAGTCTTGTTCGACCCGGCCCATCCGTCCGGGATCAACCTGTGGTTCCAAGGAACGCTCGGGAACTATTGGGGCGATTACGAGGCGAGATATCCCGATGCGGTGCCTATGCCGGGATACTACTGGAGCATCCCCTACCAAGTAGGAGAGGGGGCATTCACGCCCCCCGGCTTCGCGCCCATGGACTATTACCCGTTGGTTGACAACATCCTCGATCACCTCGTGGTTCTGAGCTCCCCTGCCGATGTTATCTATACTTACGAGCAAGATGGCAACGAGATCACGTGGTACGTCGTGGACAACATCGGCGGGATAAAAACATATGTCATCTACAGGAACGGCTCGTCCGTGGCACAGAGCGCGTGGTCTACCGGAACCGCGATCTCGATCGACGTCGATGGCCTGCCCGTGGGCAGCTACAACTACACGATTGCGATGAGCGACGAATTCGGCCGAACCGTGTTCGACACGGTGATCGTGACGGTCACGAAAGGCACATCCCAAGGCCTGCCGATCTCGTGGACAACCGCGGATTCCTTGCTAGTTGCTCTCATCGTGATAATGAGCGGGTTCTTTGCCTTCGTCGTCTTGCAGGCGCTCTCTCAATCCCGCCGCTTCCGAAAAGGCACCCGTTCGCGTGACTTGCCTGGATAGGCGGGTGTGATACATGAACCAGCTTCCGACGAGCGTGTTCGTAGAAAAAATCGATTTAAAGGAAAAGAGGTCAAGCTAGGAAAAACACCCTACGCCGACAAGTGGTTCATGAATGGAGCCAGATCCGAACGCCCTCATCTTCTCGACCCTCGAGGGCACCGTGCCGCCGCGAGTCCCGACGTTCCTGGCCGGTATCGAGGACCGCACGTTCAAGGAGGTGCTCGGCAAGAAACAAGTTCCCGGGTCGGGCATCCCGCACAAGGGCGTGCTCGACTGGGCGCTGAACTGGCTCCCGCGGCGGGTGGCGAAGCCGGGGCTCCAGCGAATCATCACGCAGATGATGCACCAGCGCGTCGACGCGGGCGCGGCGCTGGGGTTCGACGCGATCTGGGCCATCTACGACGAGACGTTCGTGCCCGTGGACGCCGAGAGGATGATCCGGTACAGCGGCTCGGTGTACCGGATCGTGAACGACGGGTTCGGCAACCCGTCCTACTTCTACGAGGGCCCGGGCATCACGAGCAGGGAGGCCTACGAGCGCTGGGATCTCTGGCCGAAGGTCGACGCCCTCGCCAGGCACACCCGCGACTTCTACCAGCGGGTCGTCTCGAGGCACGGGGCGAGGACGTGCATCGCCGGGCAGGGCCCCGTGTACGGCATCTTCGAGAGCCTGCTGTGGGCCATCGGCTTCGCGAACCTGGCTCGCTGGATGCGGAAGGAGCAGGATCTGGTGCGGGACTACATCGAGCGCATGGAGGAGGTGTGCGCGGCGAGCTACGACGCGATGATGGACGCGGGGGTCAAGGTCATCCTGCAGACAGACGACATGGGCTTCAAGGGCGGCCCGCTTGTCGACCCCGCGAAGATGGACGCCCTCTTCGGCCCTTCCTACCGGCGCCTCGTCAAGCAAGTGCACGACCGGGGGTGCAAGTTCATCTTGCACTCCTGCGGCAACAACACACGCAACTTCCCCCATTTCATCGAATGGGGGGTCGACGGAGCGCACGCGCTCGAGAACACGGCTGGGCTGGATTACGAGGTGATCAAGGGCGAATTTGGCTCCAAGGTGACCCTCATCGGCGGCGTCGGCATCGACCACGTGCTCTCGGAGCGCTCCACGGACGCCGAGGTCGACGCGGCGGTGCGCCAGGTCATCCAGATGCTGGCGCCGGGCGGGCGGTTCATGGTCGGCCCCGTGCATTCCGAGGCGTCGGTCCCCGCGTCGAAGCTCCGTGCGCTGCTGGACGCCGTCAAGCGGCACGGCAACTATCCCATCGCGCAAGAATAGAAAAGGGATGGATCCCCGGTCAGGGCATCGTGGACGCGAAGTGGAACGTGCCCGAAACGACTCGCACGACCGCAGCTCCTTCCTGCATTCCCTTGTATTCCACGCCCTCGGCGTCTTCCAGTCGATTGCCGCCTTCGAGAACACTTTCCCCGTCGCTGGCTGGCACGTGCACGGTTGCGGCCGTGTTCGCGGGGACGGTGACGGCGAGGTCGAGGCGGCTGTCGCCGAGTCTCCACTCGCAAGAGATGGTCCCGCGTATCGTGGTCACGTGGCCCTTGACCCATGACAGCTGCTTGGCAGGCACCGGCTTGATCGTGAACTCGGCGAACCCGGGGTGCTGCTCTGAAGGGTTGATGCCGAGGATCACTCGAACGATGAACTCGCCGACCGAGCCGTAGGAGTAATGGCAGAACGAGTTCATCATCTTGCTCTGGAAGCCCCTTCCCTTGACAAACCCGTCCCACCTTTCCCACATCGTAGTGGCGCCCTGCTCTATCATGTAGTACCACGACGGGAACCGCTTGCTGAAGAGTAGCCCGTACGCGACGTCCGCGCGCCCCCACCTGGCGAGCTCGAGCATCATGCGCGTCGTCGAGTTGAACCCCGTCGACAGCCGGTGGTCGTAACGCTCTAGCGCCGCGACGAGGTGGCGGGCAGCCGCGGGACGTGCGCCCTCGGGGAGCACGTCGAAGTGCAGCGCGAGGGCGTATCCCGCCTGGGTGTCGCCCTTGATGCGCCCGTCCGCGTCGACGAACGCGTCGTGAAATGATTTCTTGATGCGAGCCGCCAGGTCGGCATATTTCTCCGCGTCCTCCTCCTTCCCGAGGATCCCAGCCATTTTCGAGAGCAACTCGGCGGACCGGGCGAAGAAAATCGTGGCGTGGACGTCTTTAGGAACCTGGCCCCCTCGCTTCGGGTAGTCCCTCGACCTGATCGTGTCGCCGTTGAGCCAGTCGCCGAAGTCGGGGAACGTCCTGTCCTTGCGCCAGAGCAGGTCAGGGTTGCGGCGGTGGACCTGGTCGACGAAGCGCCGCGCCGGGCTGTAGTGCTCCTCGAGGCATCGCGTGTCGCCGTAGTTGACGAAGGCATCCCAAGGGAGCAAGACGCCACAATCCGCCCACGCGGGCGCGCCGCGGAAGTTGACGATAGCCCCGCCCCGCATGAACGGGTTCGGGCTGATGTTCGAGAACCGTCCGTCATCGAACTGCGCGTCGCAGATGTCATGCATCCATTTCGTATAGAACGCGGCCATATCCATGATGAACATCGACGCCTGGCTGAACACCTGGGCGTCGCCCATCCAGCCGAGCCTCTCGCTCCGCTGCGGGCAGTCCGTGGGGATCGAGGGCAAGTTGTCGCGCAGTGTCCAGTAGATGTTGCGCCACAGGCGGTTGAGCGACGGGTCCGAGCACTCGAACGCCGAGGCCACGGGCGGGTCGGACGCGACCGCGCAGCCGGTCACCATGCTGGGGCTCGCCTTCGCGCCGTGCTTCAGGCCCGTGACCTCGACGTACTGGAAGCCGTGGTACGTGAACCTCGGGTGCAGTTCCTGGTCTACGGCACCAGCCAGGATGTAGACATCCTCTGCCCTCGCGGCGCTCAAGTTGCCCGTGTAGAGGGAGCCGTCGAGGTCGAGCATCTCGCCGTGGCGCACCTTCACGGTGGCTCCTGGCTCGATCACGGACGCCGGGAGCCGGACGATGCACCAGCCCGCGATGTTCTGGCCGAGGTCGAAGATGAACACCCCTGGCTCCGGCTCCGCCATCGAGACGGGCTCGACTCGCTCCACGACACGGATGGGCTCGTTCATCTGGGCGACCAGATTCACCTTGACGCTTTCATCGACGGCAACCGGTGCCCAACCCGCGTCATCGAACCCCGGCGCGTCCCACCCGGGCCGCTCCTTGCGGGCGTCGTAGACCTCGCCGAGGTAATGATCGGCGCGGCGTATCGGGCCGTCCTCCCAGACCCTCCAGCCCGGCCCAGAGGAGATCACGCGCGCCGAGCCGTCGGTGAACTCGACGGCCAGCTGGGCCAGGAACCGCCGGTCAACCCCGTACATGCGCGACCGGATGAAGAGCTTGATGTTGCCGAAGCCAATGTTGCCGGCGTACCAGCCGTCGGCCAATATCGCCCCGATGACGTTCTCGCCTTCGCGCAGCAGGCCCGTGACGTCGTAGGTCTGGTACTGCACCCTCTTGCCGTAGTCCGTGTATTCCGGCGCGAGGCAACGATCGCCGACGCGCTGTCCGTTGATGCTCGCCTCGTACTCGCCCAGCGCGGACGCGTGGAGGCTCGCACGCTTCACCTTCTTCTCGATCGTGAAGCTCGCCCTGAGCAGGGGCGACGGGTCGTCCTCCCCCTTGAGGCCCGCCTTCCTCTTCCGCTTCGCCCGGGGCGGGCTTCCGATCCACCTGGCCTGCCAGTCCGCCGGTTCGAGCAGCCCAATTGTCCAGCGGGCGACCGTGCTCCACGGCGACGGGCGGCCGCCGTCGCCCCACGCGCGCACCTTCCAATGGCAGCGGGCGCCTGACGCGAGCGGCGCGCCACCGTATTGCAAGTGTGCCGTCTGGTTCGACTCGACCTTCCCCGAGTCCCAGAGGTCGGTGGATCCCTCCACGAGGTGGTCTTCGTCGCTCGCGGCGATGATTTGGTATGCAGTTTGCCTCGCGCCACGCGCGCCGGACTCCACGACCCAGCTCAGCCGGGGCCTCGCCACGTCGATGCCGAACGGGTCGACGAGGTACTCGCACCGCAGCGAGCGGATCCGGAGCCCGCCTTCTCCTCTCACTTCGGTTGCCATGGGTCGATCATCGTCGCCAGGGGATTTCAATGTGGTGCGGGAGGGCCGGGGGGATGGCATTTCTTTTATAGCCCGCTGCCGGATCCCCCCTCATGGTCGGGAACAAGCGGCAGATCGTCATCGACGCGGTCAACCACAAGGAGACCGCCATCATCCCCTACGAGCTGAGCCTCACCCGCGCCGCGGCCGAGCGGCTCAAGAAGGAGTTCAAGGCGCGGCACCAGCCATTCAAGCTCGGCCATTTCATCGTGTCGACCGGCGACGGGCACGACGTCGACTTGAAAGACGGCCGGCGGCAGGATCACTTCGGGGTGATCTGGCGGATGGACAAGAAGGGCGACATCGGTGTCGTGGACAACTGCCTCATCAAGGCCCCCGACCTGGACGCGTACCAGTTCCCCGTTCCCAACCGGGTCCGGATCGAGCTGGGTTGCAAGTGGCTCACGCGTTGGCAGACCAGGGGCCTGTTCCGCGTGTTCTCGATCGGCTTCTCGCTGTTCGAGCGGGCGTGGACGCTCAGGGGTGGCATCCAGAACTTCCTGGCGGACCTGGTCAGGTACCCGGCCTTCTCCCACGGGCTCCTGGACAGGATCTGCGAATACAACCTCGGGGTTCTGGACGTCGCCCTGAAGCACGCGAGGAAGCTCGACGCGGTCTACTTCGGGGACGACTGGGGCATGCAGCACGGGACGCTCATGGGGCTCCGCCACTGGCGCACGTTCATCAAGCCGAGGCTCGCGCGCATGTACAAGCGGGTCAAAGACGCGGGACTGTTCGTGATGCAGCACTCTTGCGGCGATATCAACGAGCTTTTTCCCGACCTCATCGAGATCGGGCTGGACATCTACAACACGTTCCAGCCCGAGGCATACGACCTCGAGCGAGTGAAGCGCGACTACGGCGACAAGCTGACCTTCTACGGCGGCATCAGCACCCAGACGCTGCTGCCCTTCGGGACGCCGGAGCGAGTGCGGGCCGAGGTCAGGCGGATCATGCAAGTGATGGGAAAGGGTGGCGGCTACATCGTCGCCCCGACCCACGCGATCACCGAGGACGTCCCGACCGAGAACATCCTCGCGTTTCTCGACGTGGTAAAGCAACAGTCGTGAAAATTCGCAAAAAAGTTGGACAAATGTGGACACCAGCACTGGAAGCCACGCCAACCAGCCGGGGCGCATTCCTGGCCAGATAACCGCGTAATTTTACAAGTGTTTTCGTGGCGTTTAAATAGATTCTTGGCAGAAAATCCTCGAGCTTCCGGCCTCGCAAGCGAGACGGGAGCCGCGGGTTTCCTC
>JAFGBX010000219.1 GCA_016932935.1 Promethearchaeota archaeon
ATGAGCTTCACGACGTGGACGAACTCGTCGTACAACACGACGAAGACGCAACAAGAATTCGAGGAGATGAGGTCGAACGGCGTGGAATGGGTCGCGATCAACCACTGGTGGTGGCAAGACTACCTCGATAGCACGGAAATCAAGATGGGCAACTATAGCGACACGTTCGAGAACATGACCGACTGCTTCTTGCTCGCACGAGCGGCCGGCCTCAAGGTGCTCTACAAGCCGATGCTCAACCTCGCAAAGGTCTACGACTGGCGGTCGTACATCGAGTTCACGCCAGCGTGGATGGCCAACTACACGTGGTGGATGGTCGAGAACGCCAAGGCCGCGGCGGCGGGCGGGGTCGAGATGCTGTCCATCGGCTGCGAGATGGGGAACATGCAGGTGCATTCGGCCGAGGTGCGGCGGATGATCGGCGAGGTCCGGGCAGTATATAACGGCACGTTGACCTATTCCGCGAACCACGACAGCTACGCGCACGTCGACTGGTGGGACGCCGTCGACATGATCGGCATCAGCATGTATTCGATGATGACCATCGCCTGGGATCCTTCGATCGCCGAATTGAGAACCATTTGGGACGGCACGTATTACGAGCTGGAAGAATTGGCGCTGAAATGGAACCGCCCAGTCGCGTTCACCGAGATCGGCATCCAGGCCAAGGACGGATCCAACATCATCCCGAACGACAACCAGATATCCGTCGAGAAGGACATCGACGAGATGCGGGACTACTACCTCTCCCTCTTCCAGTCGATGGTCTGGACGGCGCCGTGGTTCAAGGGCGCGTACTGGTGGATCTGGGACTACCAAGACCCGGCGACGGATCCGGAGCTGAAGGACTTCAACCCGATCCTCATCAAGGACACGATCAAGGCGGAATACGAGAAGGCACACGTGATCCAGCCGCTCGCCTTCCCCGCGTTGCCGGCACTGGTTCCCCTGGCGGCCGGGATCGCCATGCTCGTGATCGTCTTCCGAAGGCCGGGGCCACCCGTCCTGGACGGCGGCTTCTCATTCAAGAAGAGGCGGGAGGAAGAAACGGACGTCCCATTGGCTCCGGAGCCATCCGCGAACGAGACAAAGCACAACGAGGTGCTGCTCGGCATCTCCATCGGCTGCATGTTCTCGGCGGTCGCGTCCAGCCTGACCATCGGCGTCTACGGCGTGATCCAGAAGTCCTTCTCGTACGCGATCATCCTCGGGCTCTCCACCGCGGAGATTCTCGTCACGTTCGCCGCGATCCTGCTCCTCGGCGTCGTCATCGGCCTGCTCTTCTTGCGGGTGCTGCCCCGCTACGTGTTGATCGCCGCCTTCATGCTGCTCCTCTTCTACCCGTTCCTCGCGCTGGGTAACCGCTACCAGATGATCTTCGTGACTACCTTCTTCGACGTGGCCCTGTTGTTCATGTTCGTCGCGGTCGTCGCCGTGGTCTCGATCAAGTGCAAGGTGCAGAACCTCTTGCGGGTCATCATCGTGGCGGTGCTGGTCGCGGCCGGCTTTTTTCTCCTCGTGCTGGCCTTCGACACGCTCGCCATCGCGTTCCTCGTCGTCCCCGTGGGGCTCGCGATCCTCGCGGGACGAGCCGCCCGCCCGAGCGCGCCGCCACCGCTCGAACAATTCCACCGCCGATACAGCACCAGGCTGGGATATTGGAGGGTCAAGATCCCCATCCAGATGATGTTCGTGATGAATTCGTTGATAGCAGGGATGCTCATCCCGTTCGGGAACTCCATCATCAACCTCGTGCGCACGAACTTCCTGGCCGTGGCCATGTACTACATCCCGGCCCTCGTGGCCGCCAGCATCATCCTCGTGGTCGTTACGTGGTGGAGGCGGAGCGCGGAAAGGGCACGGTTCGACTGGACGACGATCTTCTCCAACGACCACCTGCTGGTCTCCAACTTGATACTGGGGCTCGGCGGGATCCTCTTCATCCTGGCCGGGCGGTTCCTCGTCGTTTGGGCCTTCGTTTCGGGGATGTACGTCATCCAGTACATCGGCACCCTCGTCGTGAACGTGCGGCGCACCATCACGCGCGACAACATCGGCGGAGGGTTCGCGTACCTCGCGGTGGCGGCCATCTGCTTCGTCCTCGGGTTCATGATCAACGCCATCAAGGGCCTGCTCGTCTACGTCGTGACGTTCCTCACGATCAAGGACGGCGCGATCGTGAGGCGAGACCCCGCTATCGACCCCGTCGCGACGTTCGACGTCCCGTTGCTCCTGGACGGGCTCGTGCTGGGCGTCGTGATCGGCCTCGCCACGGTCTTGATCGTCTACCGGCTCATCGTGCGCGCGGTGGTGAAACGACGGTTCAAGGCCATGGGGCTCAAGGCCGTGCCCACGAACCAGCGCTAATCCCAACTATATTGTACAACTTGCAAGTGCTCGAGAACGGCCCCGGGGTACGTCTTGAGCTTTTTCTCTGTTGTATGAAACGGTAACCTGCTCTCGAGGCAATATACTATTGACAGACAATCATTGTATGATAACGCGTGTTGGTATTGACATTTTAGTTGTCCTGCCCGGATCGTGATTCTCATATCCACGTGGATGATTTCGATGGAATATGCAGCCGGTAAGGAGGATACCTTCATCGACGCATAATACTTTCCCTTTGGCCTGCAAAGATGAAAATAAACCTCACAGAGCAGAGGCGCAAGAACCTGACCATGGAAGATTCCTTTCTTGAGATTCGAGACGAGTTTGACAATATCTTCTTTTTCTTCTTCCATGAAAAGGAGTGTCAATACACCCGTGTCCAAGTAAATCCTTGTAATGGTTATCTTTCCTCGGTTCTCGTGAATTCAAGCGATCACAAAGAAGAAATTATAGGGGCCGACCCTCGAGTTCCAGTTCGGTCTTCCGATCCTCCTCAAGGCTTTTCTCAAGAACCTCGCGGGGAATAAGATCAGTTCTCAGCTCTTCGGCAGTCTGGATCGGAATGATAGTGAGTTGGCCGTCCAATTCCATGATTGTGAAACGAGATCCTTCCTTGAAATTGCGTTTCTTGCGGATATCGGCGGGAATCGTTATCATCCCCCTGCTATTCATCGTGACTGATTCAACCATGATTGATCGCGGAAATGATAAAAAGCACGTTATTTATCCTTGATGCATTCATAATAGTAAAAATGATTGCTTTTTGAGTGATCAATTAGCAGTCACGTTCATGGGCCTTTACCGCATATCCTTCTTCAACTCGGCTTGGACCAGCTGGAAAAGCATCTTCCCCTTCAACCCCGCGAACTCGGGATCCGACCACAAGTTGCGCTTCTCGCCGGGATCCTCCTGCAAGTCGAACAGCTCGCCGTGGGTCGCCTCGTTGTAGACCGTGACCTTGTACCGCCGGTCGACGAGCGTCTTCAAGTGGACGAGGGCAGGCGAGTGGTGCATCTCGACGAGCACGTGATCCCGCGCCTGCCCTTCCGTGCCAGTCCACACGCCGGACTGGTCGACGCCGGCCATGAACGCGGGGACGGGCAGGCCGAGCAGCGACATCAAGGTGGGCGCGATGTCAACGTGCGACTGCAAGGCGTCCGACGTCTTGCCGGCCGGCACCTTGCCAGGATAGCGCACGATGAACGGGAGCCGCAGCAGGTCCTCGTAGTGGAAGGGCCCCTTCGTGACCAGCCCGTGCTGGCCGTAGAAGTCGCCGTGGTCGGTCGTGAACACGACGATCGTGTTGTCCGCCAGCCCGAGCCGGTCGAGCTGCTGCAGGATCTCCCCGATGTACTTGTCGATCAGCGAGACCATGCCACGGTAGGCGGCGATCTCCCTCGCGAGCTTGGCCTTGTCGTAGAGGTGCGGATGCACGCCGTGGAGGCCCTGTATCGGCAGCCCGTGCTTGCGGAAGTCGTTGTAATACTTGACGACCGTCACGCTGTTGAGCAAGGACATGAGCTTGTGGAAGAACCGCTTGAATTTATTCGGCGATGAGGGTGTCTGCTGCGCGTAGCGGAAGTGCGGCGGGTTCTTATCGTGCTCGCCTGGTGCGGGTCCCGGCACGTCGATCTCGGCAGGGTCGTACATCTCGTGCCAGGGCTCGGGCAGGATCCTGGGCCCGTGCGGGTCGAGGAAGCTGGCCCACAAGAAGAAGGGCTGCTTCTCGCGCGCGTACTCCTCGAGTTTCTTGTTGGCTGCTTCGGCGATCCACTTGTTGTAATGGAACTCCTCCGGGATCCGCCAGAGTGGGGCGTCGCGGAGCCGGTCGACGTAGGTTCGCTTTCCCGTCGGCTGCAAGAAGTGGTCCCGCCAGTCCTTGTAGCCCTTCTCCTCCATCCAGATGGCATAGTGCTGGCCGACGTGTGCCTCGTCCGTGTGGTTCCGGGCCAGCTCGATGTAGTCGAACCCGTAATACGGCCCGTGGAAGCCGCGCCAGAAATCGAGGTCCTGGAGGATCGGGTACGACTCGAGGGACTTGAACTCGCTGCTCGACCGCAAGGGCTCGAAGTGCGACTTCCCTATCAGCGCCGTCCGGTAGCCCGCCTTGCGCAGCTCGTCGCCGATGGTCGGCACGTCCTCGAGGAGCTTCGTACCGAGGGACCAGGCGCCGTGCTGGCTGGCATACTGGCCCGTGACGATCGAGGCGCGGGAAGGGGTGCACGTCGGGTTCGGGCAGTACGCCCGAGCCAGCACCATGCCTTCGCGGGCAAGCATATCGAGGTTCCGCGTCTTGACCGCGGGGTCGTTGATGCCGAGTACACTACGATGATGCTGGTCGGTCGTGATGAGGAGGACGTTCGGTCTCGGCATTGGCATTCACGCTCCAGCGATGCGGGGCATCGGCATGCATTCCTTGTCCAGCTGCGCCCAGAGGAACTCGAGCAAGAGGTCGCCCTTGATCCCGGCGGACGCGGGATCGTCCCACAGGTTCATGGTCTGGCCGCCTTGCCGCCATGTGTCGAACAACTCGCCGGCCTCCGTCCCTGGATGCACCGTGAGCAAATACCGGCCGTTCCACGTCGTCTTCGACCCGCCGGCGTGCTCGAACAAGCAGCGGTCGCGGGGGAACTTGATCGCCCTCCGGGCCTTCCCGAGCCAGTACGGGTGCAGATCCTTCCCCACCATCGTGTACGGCGCTTTGATGCCGAGCAAGCCGAGCAAGGATGGTGCCAGGTCGATGGTCGACCAGACGTGGGTGGATCCATCGACGTGCTTTTTACCGTCGTGGAGGATCATCGTGAACGGTGACGAAATCTCTTGCGGTTTCGTTATCGCCGTATTGTCGGCCGTTGACGGCGGTACGAGCCGCGCGAGCAGCACCATGCCAGGGCGTCCCAGCCGCGCCGCGTGGCGGGACATGAGGTCTTGCCACTGCGAGTTGATCGCCGGAACGACGCAGGTGATGAAAGCAGGATCGGCACCCTGGCGCTCGATGAGGGCCGTCGCTTCCGCGTGGCCGTCCCCGTCTTGGGGATTAGCGAGTTCGTCGAACCCACATTGAGCGGCGATGGTCCCGGCATCGCGAGGCCCGATGAACGTCGCGCGGTACCCGGCCGCTTTCAAGGGTACGGTGAGGGGATCCACGTGGATCCCCAGCTTGTCCTGGCCAGACCAGACCCGGTGGTGCGACGGGACGCTGCTGGACAGCAGCGACACGAAATTGGTGGCCCATGATGCACCCACGAGGCACGCGCTCCCGCTGTACCCGCGCGATGCCGGAGCTTCCATTGATGGCTCGTTGCTCGTGGAGAGCACGAGCACGATGTTCGGGAGGGGATTGGACATGTCGTTTCACGTGTAAAAGGTTTCGATGAAGCTCGGCGGCGCGGGCTGGTGCGCTGGCCAGAGCATAATGCCGGTGATGCCGTATCCCTCCATCACGTGCATGGTGCGGGCCAGGTGGGCGGCGTCGTGGAGATAGGCAACGACCGTGACCGTGCGGTTGTCTTGCAGCGCCATCGTGAACCGCGCCCACGTGGCCCCGCTGAACGGGTCCCACCGGAACGTGGCGCCGTTCGCGACCATGACTTGCTCCAGCGTCGGGTACGAGTGGAACCACCACCAGTTGCCGCCCGGCACGATGAGCGACTCGTTGAGCGCGCCCTTCATGCCGTCGATCCAGACGTAGTGATACACGGGCAGGCCGGGCATGACCTTGGCCATCATGGCCTTGTCATCGAGCAGCGCGTAGGTTTCAATGACGTTGCTCACCGACACCTCGATCACGGTCGTGCTGCCCTGGCTTCCAGTTTGCCTGTGCGTTTCGTACATGTTCTCGACGTGGATGTCGACCGCTCGGAAATAGCGGTTGACCTGGTCGCGCGTGTACTGGCTGTTGACCTGCCAGTAGACGCCGAGGAGGAAGCCGTTCCCGCCGCCGTGGCATGCTTCAAAACTGATCCGCTCCCACGCGAGGATCCATTCCTCGTTCGTGACCCTTGGCGATCCCGGAGGAGTCTCCAACATCTCGAAGTCGATGCTCACGCCGTCCACGCCCGTCGCCACGAGGGTGGCTCGCAGCGTCGTGACGAAGGTATCGAGCCTCCCGCCCGCGTTCTTGAGCATGTAGTACAAGTCGGCGAACGCGAGGAAGACCGTCGGCATAACCTTGATCCCGCGGGCCTGGTAGGGGGTGTTGTTGGCTGGTACCCACGCGCTCGACACGGAGCCGGTCGTCGTGTCGAGGTCGAGTGCGAAGACGGTCGCGTGCGTGACCTTGCCCTCCACGTCGGGCGCCCAGCTGCCGATGCCACCGCCCCACGCGTACAAGCCAACCATATGCCCGGAGAAAGGCGCGTGGTAGGTGGCGTAGGATGCTGCGTAAAAGCCACCGAAGATGAGAAACACGACGACAGCCGCGTCCACGCGCCACTTCCCAATCGAGCCATGGACACGGAAGGGCATGGCCGGGAGGGCGGCGGCACGGCCGCGCACCGCGTGGAGGATCCACATCAGTATTAGGATCGCGGCGCCGGCTATCACCGGGATAATGACCATTACCGGCACCATGACCATGCTCCAGTTGAAGATGTCCCGGAACATAAGCCCGGGCGCCGCGGAACCGAGGAACGGGATCGCTAAAAGCCACGCGCGGCGCGTCATCCCGCCGACAACGGGCCGCTCACCCATCTGCCAGGCGTCGGGCCGCGGGGGCTTGAACCACCGGGCTAGAAACAGCAGCAAGCTCGTTACCGCGCCGAGGTAGCACGGGATGCCGATCATCGACCATATAAAGATCGGAAATGTCGCGCTCGACCACGCCATCAACCACGCGACGCAAAACCCCGAGAACAAGCACGTGCTCACGAGTAGCGACCGACCGGGCTTGTGCTGCAGGTACCACAAGGCCAGGGCTGCGACCGTGACGCCCACCGCGAGGATGGTGACCGTGTCCCACGGCGCCCAGGGCCGGTCGATCATCTCTCGCGGCACGCCTGGCGCCATCGGGTTCGGATCCACCCACGCGATGTCGCCGAGAAACCCCGGCACGAACGCCACCACCCCGGCCATGCCAGCCATGGCGATGCCGGCGATGAAATACGTCAAGCCCTTCACCCCGAGCGGATGAGACGGCGGGTCCTCGACATTTCCATCGGTGTTCGCGTGATCGCCGTCGATATCGACCTTGATCCCGCTAACGACAGCGTTCGCGACGAACATGGCAGCGATCGCGTACAGCCCGTTCCACGTCGCGAACGGGGCGATCTTGACCGACCTGGCGAGCACGACGAAGCACAGGGCGAGGACCATGGCAACCAACCCCCTGCGCCAAGATGCGGGATCGCCCCCTCCCACCATCGCCTGGGAAAAACCGAACACGGCGACGCAAGGCAGCGCCACGAAGAGCATGGCGATTGCCACGGGTAGTGCGATGCCGTTGATCAGCAGCACCGTGGCAATGGCAGCGAAGCCGGAAGCCGACACGAGCGCCAGTCTTGCCACCACCTTGTTGATGCCCAGGAACAGGGGCAACAGTACGCCCACCCCCAAAGAGATGCCGAACACGAGGTAGTTGCCCTGGGGAAAGAGGAAGTTGTCGGTCAAGAAGAGGATGCCGAGCAAGAAGCACGCGCAGGCCACGGCGCCCGTGCGGGTGAAGGACCGGATCGGTTCGATGTACATGTCGGGTATCGAGTTTTCCATCCACGCGGGACGATTAATAATCGACGCGCGCCTACTAGCAACCATGGAGGCACCCCCTTCCCCGATCATCACGAAATCGGGAAGAATCACCGAGGAGATCCACCACATCGACATCCAAGCGTACGCGGTCAAGAAACTCATTTCAACGTTCGTTCTCGAGACGCCCGAGGCGGTGGCCATCATCGACACGGGTACATCGGACGACGTGTACAAGTTATTGCGCTTCTTGAAAAAGCTTGGCATCTCCAAGGAAAAGATCAAGTATCTCGTGCCGTCGCACTATCACTTCGACCATTTCGGCGGGGGATGGCGGCTCTGGGAGATGCTCAAGCCAGAGAACCCGGCCGTCAAGGTTCTCACGACGCAGAAGACGCACGACCGGTTGCAGGATACCGCGGTTCACATGCAACACGCCAAGCGCACGTTCGGCGAGTTCATCGGGGAGATGCGCCCGCTGCCGGAGGAGGCCTTCGAGATCGTCGAACCGGACACGCCACTGCCGATCCCCGGGCTCGGAGGGGGGAAGACCTTCCAGCTCGTCTCGACGCCCGGGCACACGGCCGACCACTGCAGCCCCGCGCTGCTCGAAAAGGACGGGCACGCCGCGTTCGTGTACTGCGCCGAGGCCGCGGGCACCTTGTTCA
>JAFGBX010000220.1 GCA_016932935.1 Promethearchaeota archaeon
CCACTCGCACGATTTCATTCGGCACCGTGGATGAGGTGATAGCCGACATGAAGAAATGTATGGAGATCGGGAAGCCGGGCGGCGGGTACATCGCCGGCCCCTCCCGTTGCATCATCGATTGCCCGCCCGAGAACGTGGCGGCCATGAAGCAGACGATCCAGAAGTACGGGAAGTACTGAGTATTGAGCACCAGCGCTCACCTTGCGATAGCAATGCCCTGGACAACTCGATGCGCCCATCCTCCAATCCCTCGGTCGAATGGGCTCCGAGGAACTTACCGGACATTCATTCTGTCACCTCGCGTGTTTTCACGACCGGCACCCACGGCATGTTGACGTGCCTGGAGGGCGGGTCGAAGGTGCCGCGGAGCACGACGACCACGCAGCGATATTGGTCTTAAGCGGTTCTTGATTGCACGCCGGCATAAGTGGCCAGTTCAAATGTTGGGATTCCGAAAGAAATATGAGCCGGGCCTTCGATGTTCGCCCATGCTATGGACGCGGGCCCGCGTCGTGTTGCTCGGCATCGCCATTTTTCTCACCGTCACTAGCACCGCGGTCTTGCATGCGAATCAGTATGAGTTCATCGTGATGCGCTTTCCCGATGTCGGCATCGCCGGTTCCTCGCTCTACGACACGATGCTCTATTCCGCCTATCTTGTCGTCGGATTTTCGACGGGGGTGCTCCAACACAAGACCGGGCACAGGCGGGCTTTTTTAGTCATCGGCGGAGGGGGCGCGTCGGTCTGTTTCCTGGTGCTGCCGGCCCTGCAGTCGTTCCCGGTGCTGTTGTGCTTCCGCTTCCTTCAAGGGTCGTTTACCGTGATGGCATGGCAGGCGATCAGCACGATGGTTCTTGACCTGTCTTGTGCGGAGGATCGCGGCGTGAACCTGGGTATCTTCGGCATATTCCTTGGCTCGGGGATGGGCGTCGGTTCGATGCTCGGCGGTGCCATGGCAGAGGCCGGCCTGGCCGTCCCGTACTATTTCGCCTCGGGTTTCTCGGCTGGCGTCTTCCTAGTCGGGATGTTGGGTGTACGGGGGGTGCGGGCCTGTGCCGCGAGACCACGCCTGCGGGACAGCCTCTCGGTTCTGAGGCGACATCCCCGGCTGGCGGCCCCCGCCGTGTTCAATTTCGTCGATCGGCTGCACATGGGGTTCATCGTGTTCATGGTCCCCATGTTGCTGGCCACCCTCGGGCTCGATGAAGGCCTGCGCGGGATGCTCATCGGCATCCAGACCATCCCGATGCTGCTCATGCAGTACCCAGTCGGGAAGTGGTCAGACAGGCACGGCCGGTTGCGGCCCCTCGTGGTGGGTTCAACGTGCTACGGCACGACCCTCATCCTGCTGGGCGGGTTGTTTTCCACGAGCTTTCCTGCGATTGCCGTGGGAATGGTGGTTCTCGGCGTGTTCTCGGGCTTGACAACGGCACCGGCGAATGCGCTCGTCGGCGATGTCATTCCTCACGAGGCGAACGCGATGGGCATGGCATCCTTTAACCTTGCGGGCAACATCGGCATCGTGGTTGGGCCCTTGCTTGGTGGTTTTGTTGCGGGATACTTCGGATTCGGCGCGGCTTTCATGATCGCCGGCCTCATCGAACTCGTCTCGCTCGCCGTCAACCTGGTCGTCCTCCGCGATATACACGAGGCTACCTCCCTTTGCATGACGTCAATCTCATGCTAATCTCATTTCGCAATATTAAAATCCCTTTTTTTGTGCTAAAAGAAAAAAACGGTGACATTTGGAATCGAAATACCCCGTGGTGGTAATACGCTTGTAGATCTCGAAGAGCGGGGCGTTACAACGTTCCACCGAAAACCCAGGAAAATCCCAAGGTATGGTCCTGGCGAGGTACACTATCGTGCGGATGTCATAAAACCGGCTGAACCCGAGGTGCTCCTTGGCGGTAAGCAACTCGAAACCGGTCTCCGTTAGTCGTCTCACTAAAGCCTGTAGGCTCCACGATGCTTCATCATCATCGGCATCTCCTGTCCCGGTCATGTTGAGCATGCTTCTCAATTCGGCGAGATTTTGGGGCCCGACTTGCTGGGTGATAAAGATGCCTTGCGTTTTTAATACCCTGTACACCTCTTTTGTCTCAAAGCATTCATGCCTGTCGATTACAAGGTCAAAGAACGCGTTTTCAAAGGGGAGAGGTGATTGTTCTTGCACCCCGTCTTCGACTTCAATCACCTTGACCCCAAGGGAACCGAGCGTCCGTTTTGCGATGGTAACATTGGGCTTGTACGCTTCCGTGGCATAGGTTTCAGGAGGAAGCGGCTGGAATTCGGATAACTTCTCCCCGCCTCCCGTCCCTATGTCGAGGAGTACCTTTGCGTCCTCCAGGTACTGCCGCACCGTGCAGTCGTAGCTCCATGGGAATGGATCGTTAGGCATCCCCCCGAAATTGCATAGATACGAGAAATCCCAACCGGAGAAAGGAGCGGATACCGCCTGGATAAGTAATCGCTCGAATGTTTGTTTAGATCCAGCGGAAGCTTCTCGATCTTTCATGTTAGATACCGTAACTGCATGCTATATTAATCCAATGCTTCCTTGATGCGGAATTGTCTCGGTTTCAGTAGTTTTTGCATCCGTTCAATTTCTCTTTACAAGGAGCCTCCAGTTTTCAAAATAGGACACGTTTCCGGGCTTGGTTTTGGAAAGCCTTAAAAGCCCTCACTGGTCAACTATCACTACCCATGGCAGCTGGCAAGACCTACCCGCCCGAGAAGACGACCTTCATGGATGCGAGATCGGGCTTGACTCTCACCCGGTGGACAGATCATTTGTGCCACAGCCACCACCTATATTTCACGAACAGCGGTTGGTTTCGGGACGGCAAGTCGGTCGTGTTCGGCTCCGATCGGAACAACGAGACCGGCCTGTACTCCCTGGATCTCGAAACCGGGGGCATCCGGCAGCTTTTAGACTTGCACCCCTCCCCGCACCCCGAGGATCTGAACTTCCAAGGGGCATGCCTGAATCCCCAGCGGGACGAGGCGTATTTCTGGTGGAAGAAATCCATCCACGCGCTCGACATGGCAACCGGTGAGCTCCGCTCCCTCTTCGAGCTCCCGCCGGGGTTCGCACCGTCGATATTGAGCGCGACCGCGGACGGCCGCTTCGTGTGCGCGGCGATGTACGAGGACATGTCGTCGAGGATTAGGCTTGATCTCGAGCGGGGGTACGTGGGATTCCGGGAACTCTCGGCGGCGCACCCCTTGAGCAAGATCGTTGCCGTCAACGCAAGAACGAGCGATCACGAGATCCTCCACGAGGAACGCAACTGGATCGGGCACGTGAACGCGTCTCCGCGCAACCCGAGGCAGCTCACGTTCTGCCACGAAGGCCCGTGGAATATGGTGGATCACCGCATCTGGGGATTGGACTTGGAGACGCGGGAGGCCTGGCGAATACGAGAGACCCAGACCGGCGAGACGGTTGGGCACGAGTACTGGTACGCGGACGGCGAGCGCATCGGGTACCACGGGAGCGGGAAAAAAGCCCATTTCTTCGGGTACACGTATCCCGACAACTCGGATCGGGTCGAGGCGGAATTCCCAGGCGTCACGGGGCACGTGCATTCCAACGACGAGCGCTTCATCGTGGGCGATGGCGGCGGCGCGATCCGGCTCTGGCGGCTGAACGTCGACGAGCACGAGTACGAGGGGCCGTTTTGCTTGTGCGAGCACAGGTGCAGCATGCATGTCCAGAAGCTGCACGTGCACCCCCGTTTCTCCCCCGATGGCACTTACGTCCTGTTCACGAGCGACATGACCGGTTATGGAAACCTGTACACGGTGCCGATGCCGTCGTGGGGCGAGATGGAATCGTTGCCGCTCATCTTATGGGACACGCGGTGACGCACGGCGCCGGGCGTGCAGTGGCGGAAAAGCGGTAAGATAGGCTCGCGTCGCCAGGAACGGTTGATAGGGCGTGAACGGTGTTCATGTAACGGTCAAGAAAGGCCTTCGCTGATTCGATACAAGCAATGCTCGGGGAATCGAACCACGCTCTCTGCACTCACCCCCGGCTGAAAAAAGAAGTGGATTCCCGTTAAGCATTAATCTCAAATTGGTCGCAAATGAAACCAATTTAGGATATGGACGAGTATTTTGGATGCAAGCAATATCCTGCTTCGGGTTTCGTGAGGAATTTAGGATTCCATGGTTCGAAGATTTTTCTTAATCGTTTTGTGGGAGTTCCTTTGCCTAAGTAGATATGAGGTTGTAATTCTAATCCGGGTAAATCAATTCGAATTAGAGAATCAATGATATCATCCTGACTCGACCAGAGAGAAATGACATGTAACTCACCTAGCGAGTCGGTAAATACAAAATGATAAAGAGCAGATTCACAAAACGGTTCTCTATTCTGTTCAAAAAACGATCTAAGGATTATTTGATTTTTAGGCAATTTTCCCACGAATAATACAGGTTCTACGACGAATCTACTTCTATAATTTAGATTCACGTGGTTTTGAACTGGTAATATTTCAATTGCACCCAACGTTGCGGCAGTCTCTTTTACGCTTTTCTCAGTGTTGTTCGGGTAGAAAGCCCACCACGAGAACGATTTTCGGATGTTAGGATCAAACGTGCTCATCAATTCCTTGCCCACCGCGGGATCCATCCCATGTTCCCAGAATGCCTTTTCTGAAGTATAAAATTCTATGAAACGAAGCTTCTCAGGTTCCTCCGCTGAAGGTCTAGAGAAATGATACGTTAAAACACCCTTGATTGAATTGTCTATCTGGTACTGAGCCGCTTTGCTCAAGGAATTCAAAACCGTGTCCGAACCTCGCGGATTGAAGCAAACGTATTCGACTTCGAAGAAAATCATCTCATCTGCGCCTCTGGGATGGTGATCTTTTTTTATCCGGCAATTTGGTTCTTATACTGATCGAGGAAAATAACCACGTTCTCCGGGCTCGCGCCAGGTATAACGTATGCAACCAGACATCCACCCGTGTACCGCATCATCACGACGGCACCCAGGCCCCTATCGTTGGCACCCACGATCCTTGCTGGATCCGTGCTGATCACGGAAAAGCGAACCGAATTCAGCACGAATTCCTTACTCCCGTTGATAACGTTCACAATGGTTTTTCCTTGTGTAGTCAAGTCCCAGTTCTTGGATTGGTACACTACCTTTCCATTGTCATTTACAAGTGCAAGCGATGCAACGCCGGTCTTTTTCTCGAATGCTGCAATGGCAATGTCGTCCATGAGGCTGTTGATCTTGTTCATGTTTTCGGTCACGCTCGTCCTTTCTTCGGCGATCGAATTCTTCCCGCCTTCATCTTGCCCTCTCTTACAGTTCTCGGTTATCGCGTCGACGATCCGGGGGACGACCTCCCGGGGGAAGCTGTGCCCCATCCCTTCCACGATCACCAGCCGGGCACCAGGTATCGATTCTGCGATGGCCTTGCCGACCTCGCTCGGGTAGAACGGGTCATCGCTCCCGTGGATGATGGTTGTTGGAACCCGGATTGCCTGGATCCTCGGCTGGATGTTCCCCGGAACGGCCAAGGCGGCGAGTTGGCGGGCCGGCCCTTCGGGATAATAGCACCGATCGTATTCTCTCGTTCTATAGGCCCGTGCTTGAGCCTCGACGAACTCAAACCTGCCATGGATGAGCCGATCCCGCCGGACGGCCTCGTCGATGTACGCCTCGCGCTCCGAAGGAACCGGCGCGAAGAACTGCATCAAGATCTCAGGCCTCCCTTGAGGCAATCGTGGATCCCCCGTGGTGCTCATGATCACGGCAAGCGATGACACGCGGGCGGGGTGCGTGTATGCGACCGCCATCGCGATCATCCCGCCCATCGACGCGCCGCATACATGTGCCTTGGCAATCCTCAATGAATCCAAGACGCCCACGGCATCGTTGGCCATGTCTTCCAAAGTATAGGAGACTCTAGGCTGCTCACCGCGTGCGATGGCGGCATTGATCTCCGAGAAATCCGGGCTGCCCGCGTGGCGAAGCTTCGTAGACAGGCCCACGTCACGGTTGTCGAACCTGATGACGAGGAAGCCCTCGTCCGCAAGGCGCGTGCACATCTCGTCGGGCCAAGCATGCATCTGGCTCCCCAGACCGGCGATTAACAGCAAGGGCGCCGCGTCCGGGACGCCGATCGTCTCGAATTCTATCTCGATACCCCTGACGTTTGCTTTGGGCATTCCGCGATCGGTCTCCGCGCCATTGAAGGCTATTTTAACTACCATCGGCCCCTACTTAACATCATCGTGGGTGGCACAATGGGAACGAGGGGATGCGGGCCCATTCACGTCGGTTCCCTTCTCGAGTAGATCCCGCGCCTCGCGTTGTCGTTCTGACCATCGGTTTTAAGTGCCATGTGATGGAAAAGCCCGAGGAAGGACGATGGTTACAAGCGATTATAAAAAACTAGACATGTCAAGGTCCTGCTTGGCATTTATCGGTTTCTTCATCTCCGTCATCATCGCGATGGGGATCTACGGGCTGGTCGCATTCGGTAACGATTACCCACCTAGGGATCAGTTAATAAACATATTTGTGCTGGGCTGCCTGGGATTTGTCGCGTTCCTTCTCTTCTCTAAAAGTAGGGAATACCACAAGAAGATCAAGGCATATAAAAAGGGAGAATGAACGTTCTAGCACGTTCCTGGTACCGATGTGCAATTACCTCCGCAATAGGAATGGCGGGAGAAAAGAAGAGTTCAGGGTATTGGCGCATCAAGAGGAATAGCAGGTCCTGTTGATGATGCTCAGCTTCAACTCGTCGGAGAGCTCGTAGAAGTACGCGCAATAGCCGGCGATGCGAACCATGAGGTACCTGTGCTTCTCCGGGTGCTTGTATGCGTCCATCAACACCTCGCGGTTCACGACGTTGGGCTGTAGCTGCATGCCGCCCGTTGTGAGGAACGTCTGGAAGATGCTTGCCAGGTTCTTCACGCCATCCCTCCCCTGGAACAGCGACGCGTCGATGGTGAACGTGACCGTCGTGCCGTTCTCGGCGTGGTCGACGAAATCGACGCCGGCGATGGAGTTGAGAGACGAGAGCAGGTCGTTCTGCCTCATCCCGTAATGCGGCGTGACGCTGTTAGCGAGTGGGACACCTTTAGGCCTCCCCGAGGGCAGGGCCTGGGTCTTCTGCCCGTACCTGTGGGCCACGTTCAAGGCGTAGTAACCGGCCGAGTACCTGCCGTCCCGGGGGCAGTTCGGCACAGAATCCAGGGCGACGTTGTACATGTGCATGACCCGCGTCACCCAGTCGGTGGCCTCGCTGGACGAGTCGTCGCCGAACTTCGGCACGGCGAGCAGCGCGGCCCTAATGCGCCGGTTGTGCTCCCCCTCGAAGTTGGCATCGACGGCCTTGACCACGTCTTCCATGGTGTAGAGGTGCTTCTTGAAGACGACCTGGTGAATCGCGTGGAGCGAGTCCGCGACGTCCGTCACGCCAACCGCCTGGATCCCGCTGCTGTTGAGCGACGCGCCGCCGTCGTACAGGTCCTTCCCGCTCTCGAGGCATCCCTTGAAGAGGGCCGATGAGAGCGGGGTGGGGAAGTCCTTTCTTAGCGCCCTCTCGATGAGCTGGTGGTCGGCCAGGACGGACTTCGTCAAGACATTCAGCCGCCGCTGGAAGCGGTCGAGCAGCTCGTCCATGCTGGACGGCGGGTTGTACTTGAAGAGACCCTTCCTGGCCCTGCGCCTCGTTAATGCCTTGTTGTATGCAGTGAGAACGCCCCTTGTGAGGGCGCCCTTTCCCTTGAAGAAGTACTCGACGAACTGGGTCAGCAGTTTCTCCACTCGGTCGACCAAACCGAAGTGCCACAGGTCGTGCTCGTGCCCCTTGATCGCCTGCAAGAGCGGCATGGCGAGGTTCACGTTGGCGCAGTCGGTGTTGCCGAAGTGGTCGTCCGACGCGTTCGGCTCGACGCATCCGACGATCGCGTAGTTCCTCGCGTGCGCCAGGGAGGTCGGGTAGTGCCGCTGGATGGACTCGATGTAGACGTCGTCGCTGTTGAGCTTCGGCTGGGGGCAGCCGCTGATGTACACCTCTGCGAGCCTCTCCAGGTACCGGGCGGGGCTGTCCTTGTGGATCCGCGCGGTCATGTCCACTGCGAGGGGCTCCAGCTCGCACGCGTCGACCAGCATATAGGTGAGGTCGTTCGTGGCGTCTTTGCCGTCCGTGTCGACGCCCCCGAACGTCACCGTCTGGTCGGTCGAGAGGGTCTCGAAGAGCTTGTAGACGCTCAAGATCGAGTCGCCGTCGTTCACGAAGATGGCCTCGTCCATCTTGAGGATGAACAAGCATATGAGCTCCTTCGCCTTCTCGTAGGTGATGATCCCCGCTTCCTTGTCCTTTTTATAGTAGGGGTACAAGATCTGGTCGAGTCGGCCGAAGGACAGCGCGTTCTCGTAGGTCTCGATGCAGAGCGCCATCTGCAGGAACATCATGCTCTGCAAGGCCTCGTGGAAGGTGCGTGCGGGGTGCTTGGGGACGTGCCTGCAGATCGCGGCCATCTCCTCGAGCTCCTCGCGGCGCTGGGGGTCGCCTTCGGCCTGGCTCATGGTGGACAGCTGCTCGGCATACCGCTGAGCGTACGCCTCCACGGCCTCCAGGCAGATGACTGCCCCGTTGTAGAAGTCCTGGCGGTCGGCGGGCATCTCCCCTTGCTTGGCCCGGATCTGCTCGATGAGGCCGGAGGTGCCCAGTTTCAGGATGGGCTCGTAGTTGACGATGAAGTGGGCGATCGCCGCCCCGTTGTTGTTGAACCCGGCGTTCAACTCTGCGATGCGGGCGATGTTCTCGATGAAATCCCACAGCCTCGGGTAGACCTTGCCCACGAGGCCGTGCTTGAACCAGAAGGGGAATATCTTGAAGTAGAAGTGCAGCCTGTCTTCGAACGAGCAACGGAACGGGACCGGCTTCTGGCGGTTGATGTTGGGGAGGAACATGATCCCGAGGACGCCGTAGTGCTCCTCCCAGAGCTGGCCGCCGACCCTCTCGGCCGTGAAGTTCCCCACGAGCAGCTCCCCGGGGTAGACCTTGACCGTCTTGTGCCGCAGGACGTGTGAGAGGCGCTCCGCCCGGTGGATGGGGGCCGGCTTCTTGAAGCCGTTCTTCTTGTAGTACTCGGTCTTCAGCTTCGCCACCTCCATGCAGAGCGCCCGCCCGGCCTCCCTGATGTCCTTCTGCACGTCCTTGACGCGCTGCGTGAAGGTGGCCTTGTGCAAGGTCGAATCGAGCTCCGCGTTCTCGGCCGAGATGCCTTGCTCAGTGAACAGCTCGACCCCCCGCTTCACCGAGGCGAGGCTCTGCTCGGGGGTGACGTGCAGCGGCATCACCTCCAAGCCGAGTTGCTTGGCCTTGTCCTCGTACAGGCTGTTATACCGCATGAGCTCGATGGAGTCGTACTTGATGGACTTCAAGAAGTCCGACGTGGCTAGCACGTTCTTCTCGCCATCGGTGTAGCCGGGCACCATGACCATGCGGAACTTGATGTTGGCCTTTAGGTCGAGCAATCTCTTGATGTTGTCGTGGATCAGCTTGCTGTCTTGCTTCGTGTACTTCACGTGGAGGTCGTCGTCACCGACCACCTTGAGATCCACGAGAAAGAGGTCGATGTACGGGGCGACCTTGCTCAAGCTTTTCCAGGGCACGTGTAGCGTCGTCTCGGCGGAGACGTTGACGCTTTCCTTCTTCAAGCGTTTCAACAAGCGAACCAGGATTTCCGGATCCTGCATGAGGGGCTCGCCCCCGCTCAGCGTCACCCCGCCGCTGGTCGGCTGGTAGTACGCCTTGTCCCTCGAGACTACATCCATTATTTCTTCGAGCGAGTAATTGCAGTCGGGCTCGTCGGTGCCCTGGAACGGCTGCCCCTCGGGGTTCTGGCACCACAAGCAACGCAAGTTGCAGCCTTGGAAGAAGATCGTGGTCCGTATCCCCGGGCCATCGTATACGCACGTGCGCTGTATCTTGAAGACCTTGAGGGTTTGGGTTTTCTGGAGGCTCTTGGTTATCTGCATTCTGCATCCTCTTCATCGAGCGATGTTGCTCGGTTGGCCACATCTGTCCGATCGGGACGCCCTGGTGCCGCCATGCGGGTGCGTCCAGGCCGTTCGCACTAGCTATGACTCTGGTACTTAATAATTTATGACTTATTCGATATTAAGCCGCGATCTACGGGAGTAATTTTAAATAGGACTCCGAGATCGAATCACGCTTCTTCACTATGCTCTTTTTACGGGAGGATCTTAAATGTCTTTCTGGTTGTTCCAATAGACGAGCGAAGCCCCCGCGCGGTGCCTTGCCCGACACAAGAACGAGTCCGAGTCCCGTGTGCGTCAATACACGGAGGTAGTCGGGGGGCACCGCGATCCGTCCGGATCCCGCCGGCAACGCAAATCGCACCGATTTCTGTGCCGCGGATTGGCGGGCAGTATCCGGCTGGGAGGTGGCACGGCACGAGGGCCCAGGATAGGGGAAAGGATCAGACCCGGCCGTCCGGGTTCTAGAGTCGTATTACCCTTGCATCCATCACGTTGGGGAGCTTGACGAGCTCGTCCATGACCGCCTGCGGGAGCGGGTCGTCGATCGTGATGATCGCCAGCGCCTTCTCGCCCTTCTGCCGCCGGCCGAGCTGCCAGCCCGCGATGTTGATGCCGTTCTTGCCGAGCAACGTGCCGACGTTGCCGATCACGCCGGGACGGTCGTTGTTGACGAGCGCGAGCATGTACTCCGCGGGGGCGAGCTCGAGGTAGAGCTCGTCGATCTCGATGATGCGCGGCTTGTCAGAGAACGCCGTGCCCGCGACTTCTGTGCGCCCACCTTTGTCGGTCTTGACGTACACCTTGATGAGGGTTTCGAGGTTGATCGGCTTGTCGTACTTCTCGACGACGACTTTGATGCCGTTGTCCTTGAGGATCTTGTCGACGTTCATCAGCGTGACGTTTTCGGTGAACCGGTCGGTGAACAGCGCGTGGAGGGTCGTCAGCTTGATCGGATCGAAGTTCGTGAAGATGTCCCCCTTGTACTTGATCCCCACCTCTGTGTACCGGCCCGGCTCGAATTGGCTCGTGAAGCGCCCGAGCATCACGCCGAGCTCCATGTAGGGCTTGTAGAGCTCCGCCATCCTCTCGGAGATCTGGAACGGGATGTTGACCGCGTCGATGAAGACCTTCGATAGGAGCGCCTTGGCCACGTGATCCGCGGCCATCTTCGCGACCTCGACCTGGGCCTCGACGGTGCTCGCGCCGAGGTGCGGGGTGGTGATCACATTGTCGAGGCCGATGAAGGGGAATTCCGCCCTGCACGCCGGTTCCTTGGAATAGACGTCGATGCACGCGGCCCCGATGCGCTTCTCCACGAGGGCATCGTGGAGGGCCTTCTCGTCGATGACCTCGCCCCGCGAGACGTTGATGACCACGGCAGTCCGCTTCATCTTCGCGAACTGCTCCTTCCCGATGAAGTTTCTCGTCTGTTCCGTGAGCGGGATGTGGATCGAGATGTAGTCGGATCGCTTCAGCAAGTCATCAAGGTCGTCGACTAACTCCACGCCCAGCTCCTCGGCGCGCTTCTTCGGGATGAGCGTGTCGTAGGCGACCACCTTCATCTCGAACGCCTGGCAGCGCTTGGCCACCCCTGTTCCGATGCGGCCGAGGCCGAGGATGCCCGCGGTCTTGCCTCTGAGCTCCGTCCCCCCGAGCTTCTTCTTTTCCCAGAGGTCCTTGCACATCGTGCTGTTCGCGAGCGAGATGTGGCGTGCTGCGTCGAGCATGAACCCCATGGTGAGCTCGATGACAGCGTTGGAGTTGCCGAGGGGCGTGATGAGTACCACGATTCCCCGCTTGGTGCACGCTTCCGCGTCGATGTTGTCGTAGCCCGTGCCCGCCCGTGCGACCACCTTGAGATTCTTCGCGGCGGCGATGGCGTCTGCCGACAACTTTGTCGCGCTGCGCACGATGATCGCATCGTAGGCAGGCACGATCTGAACCAGTTCCTCTTTGTTGAGCTTTGGCCTCACGTCGACCGTGAATTCACTGAATCCTTTGAGGATGTCGATGCCCTCTTGAGCGAGCCCGTCGGCGACCAGTATCTTGAATTTCTTGTTCTCCATGCGACCTCACGATTCTCGCGTCGAGCCCTCCGCTTGGAAGGCCACTCGCCGCCCCCTAGAAGGATGCCGCGCTTATTGGGTTTGCCATCGCCAGCCGCGGTGCGGGGCGGCATTGGCACACGGGTTGCGGCCGGCGGGAGTCGCCCGCCTCCCCCGCGAAGACGCGGGGAGGATCAGGAGATCACGCGGACGCGTATCGTGCCAGGAGCGGCCTGCAGCTTGCTCAAGGCGTCGGCGCTGAACTCGGACTCCACGTCCGTGACCGCGTAGCCGATGGCCTGGTTGGTCTGGAGGTACTGGCCGGCGATGTTCACGTGGAGGTCGGAGAACACGCCGTTGATCGCGGACATGACGCCGGGGATGTTCTTGTGGACGTGGAGCACGCGGTGCCTGCCCGGCAGGCCGTGAAGCGATACCTGGGGGAAGTTCACCGACATGTTCGTCGAGCCGAACTGCACGTAGTTGATGAGCTTCTCGCTGACCTCCTCGCCGATGTGCACCTGCGCCTCCTGCGTGCTGCCCGCGATGTGCGGGGTGAGGATCACGTTGTCCAGGTGCTGGAGCGGGCTGCAAAACGCGTCCCCGTCGCATGACGGCTCCTCGGGGAACACGTCGATCGCGGCGCCGCTGATCCTGCCGCTCTTCAAGGCGTCCGCGAGGGCGGCGATGTCCACGACCGAGCCCCGCGAGGCGTTGATGAAGACGCAGCCAGGCTTCATCGTGGCGAACTGCTCCGCGCCGATCATGCCCCGCGTGAACGGGGTCTCCGGCACGTGCATGGTGATGACGTCGCAGTCCTGGAGGAGCTTCTTGAGGTTGGGCACCGGGAGGACGTTGCCGTGGGGTAGTTTCGGCACGACGTCGTAGAAGTAGACCCGCATACCGACCGCCTCGGCGAGGTAGCCGAGCTGGGTGCCGATGTTACCATAACCAATGATGCCGAGCTTCTTACCCCTGGCCTCGAACGAGTTGGGGGAGCCCTTCTGCCACACGGCGCGGTGGAGCTGGGCGTTCTTCTCGGGGACGCCGCGCAGCAGCATGATGATCTCGCCGAGCACCATCTCGGCCACGCTGCGCGTGTTGGAGTACGGCCCGTTGAAGACGGGGATGCCGCTGGCCGTGGCGGTCTTGATGTCGATCTGGTTCGTGCCGATGCAGAACGCGCCGACGACGAGCAGCTCCTTGGCCGCGGGGGAGGCGAGCACGCGCTGCGTGATTTGGGTGCGCGACCTGATGCCGAGCACGTCGACGTCCGGCAGCCTCTTGATGATCTCCTCCTCATCCAGGGCTCGCTTCTCGGTCTCGATGCTCTTGAAGCCGGCGGCCTTGAAGCTCTCCACGGCAGACTCGTGGATGCCTTCCAAGAGCAGGATCCTTGTCTCCTCCTTGCGCGCGCGGGCGTCGAGCATCCTGGCTTCACGACCATGGTGGAAGGATCCCCTGCCACCAGGCACGAGGGGCATTCCTCCCTGGCATGTTTTAAAAAATGACACGTGTAATAAAAGGGGCATAAGGCGTTTCTTCGCATCTTGTCGATACGGTTGTTTCCGGAGGAATCATTTGTGGACACGCCATTTGATCCTATACCTTTATTAGACGGAGAGGGGGGAATGACCTTGTTCGCTTCGACGGGAACGCGAACCCCGTTCGTCTAGTTCAGCCACGGGATGCAGGAAGGCGGTTAATATGAGGAGCACATTCAAGATCTTACCGATTTTCATCGTGTTTACCATATTGCTCGGCATTACCGGCGTATCGGCGCAATCTCTAGCGGGTCCAGAGATCCCAGGCTTCGAACCGTTGGTGCTGCTCGTCGCACTCGGTGCTGGGGTCGCCACCATCGTCGGCACCGCGTTGAGGAAGCGAGGTTGACCGGCGGAGACACATATAAGGCCTCTGGAAAGGCCACTTCTCTTCTTTTTTCAGGGGACGGATACCCGAAAGCGCGATGAATACGAAATGCAGAGGTCGTAGCAAGGAAACCGTCCGGATCGGATCAGCCAGCGTCGACCGGCATTCGACCGGGCATGTGATCCACGTAAAAATGTCGGGTGCCGCGCAAGGCTCGTCGGGCCGGAAAGGTTTTATGGCATCACGTCGAATGATGTTCATTCACGCGTGCGTGAACCAGTTTTCCGATTCGAAAAGGGTCCATAGAAAGGTCTATGAAGATTCCATAGGGATGAAAATGACCGAAGAAAAGAAAGTCCAGAAGAAGAAGATGGAAGCGCAGACCGTCCCGGACGAGTATCTCGAGGCGATGACGCTCAAGAACCGCTATGCTTTCGTGAACAACGCGTTGATGACGGTTCTGAACGACGACGAGAAGGGGTTCCTGGACAAGGTGCAGCGCTTCTGTGCCAAGTACGAGCGCAAGAACAACGTCGACCACAGCGAGGACGTGTACAAGTGGATCCCCGACTTCGGTGCCGAGGGGTACGTGACCCGCATGATGTCGTTCCCCGAGATAGACATCGATTTCGGCGAGAAACAAGGGATGATGATAGAGTTCTTGCGGTGCCTGGCCATCGACATGTTCTCGCCGCAGTTCAACATGGGGATGGGGGCCACCACGCTCTGTATAACCCCGATCTTGCACCACCACCAGAACCGCGAGCCTTGCTTGACTGCCTTAAAGGATCTCGTCACCGGAAAGGAAGTTGGCTGCATCTGCATTACTGAACCATACAAGGGTTCCGATGCCAACCACCCGGACACGTTGTCCGAGCGCACCGCCGACGGCCTCTACCTCACGGGCACCAAGTGCTACAACACGAACGCGCCCAAGTCCAAGTACGCGGTCGTCTACGGTGCGACCGAGCCCAAGGCGAAGGACTCGGACATGAAGATGACCCAGAGCCTCGTCCTGCTCCCCGACCCGACGGTCAAGATCGAGCGCGCGTTTATCCCGACCGTCCCCAAGCTCTGGATCGGCAAGGAAACCTTCAACAGGACGTTCGTCCCCAACGAGCGCATCCTCTGCGACGTCGGTAAGGGCAAGGACGGCCTCTTCGAGGGCCTTGTCCCCGAGCGTATGGGCATCGCGATGCTCGATTGCTGCGAGGCCTGGGGTGCCTTTGCCTTCGCGGCGATCTATGCCAACGTCCGCAAGCAGATGGGTCCGGAGATCATCAAGCACCAGGGCGTCGGCTTCTTGCTCGCCGACATGTGGGCTAGGATCAACAACTTCACGCTCGCCGTCGTCGCGTTCGGCCGGAACTACGACGAGCAGATGAAGAAGTATGGCGGCAAGCTCCCCGGGCCGCTCGCCATGGCACTCGTCTCCAGCGCGTCCCAGATGAAGTACGAGGGTTCGATGCTCGCCGAGCGGATCTGCTACGAGGCGGCCAACGTCATGGGCGGGGCGGGCGTCAATGACAACACGCTGATGATGGATTACCTCGGCGTCTCTCGCATCCAGGAGATCGTGGGCGGCTCGCGGCAGATCCAGCAGTACGTCATGTCCCTCTCCCTTCGCAAGCTCTGGTCCATGAACAAGTAATCATCCAGCGTAAAATCTCTTTGTTTCCTCTTACTTTCCATAAGCATTTTTCAAGATCGAGCCAATTGGAGAATAAAGATTATAACACCTTTGCTAGCATACTAAGCGACCAATGCGCCTTTCCGGAGCATTGAGGATTCCTGTAGAAAAACTGGCTAACCTGGCTTATGTAAACCATGATATGTGCACCATTATCAGAACGCACCAATTCTATGGGCACGATGCCGTCGTTCGGGGTACCTATGGTCACAGACATGAACATCCACGTCCAGGAGAGGCCTTGTTTGGGCTTAAAGGGTTGGGCGGCCACATCTCGAGCAAGCGCCTCTGCGAATAAATCTAGCGATCCTATGTCCCTCCCTGCATGCATCCATTGCGGATTCGCAAAGGGGATCTGGGGTAATGGATCGTCGATGATCACATCCCCGGAACCACTCGCGAAGTCGTAATGATAATCCTTTTTCCAATCCCCTATTTTAATTCGTACTCGCGTGCCAAATTCGTACTCGCGTGCGAATCTCGATTCTCGAGATACTCGTGTACGTTCCTGGCATCGGTACACCATTTAGGTTCACGGGATGAGCGATGATTTATTATCCTCTCCTCCGAATTGGTATGTGGTATCCATTCAGATTCGGATACACAAAAGCACGAGGCATCGCATATGGGCAAGAAGGAGAAAGGCGAAAAAGGCGACAAGGGTAAGGCCACGGCACCAGGCCAGCTCAAGAAGGCGGCCGGCGAGAAGACCGCGAAGCCGTTCGCGCCAGGCCAGAAGAAGGGAAAGAAAGGCGGCGACGAGGAATAGAACGCCGATCCGATTCCGGACGGCGAGCTTCTCTATCTCGTTTTTTTTTCACCTCTATCATCATCGTTCATCGGGCGCCGGGATAACTAGATAAGGTCACGTGCCTCTATGCATCCATGGTCGAGGGAACCGATTTCGGGCGCCTCTTGAAGGTTTTGTGGCATGAGCGGCCCGATCGCGTCCCGTTCTACGAGCATCTGTTCGACGACGGGGTCATCGAGGCCATCATGGGACACCCAATCCCCCGGTACCACGAAGCGGTTGTCGAGGGCAATCGTAGCCACGCGGCTCGTGATCGCCGCCTCAAGCGCAAGGCGGCATACATCGCCTACCTCGCCGAGTTCTGCAGGGGCCTGGGGTTCGACTTCGTCCCGATCGAGGTC
>JAFGBX010000221.1 GCA_016932935.1 Promethearchaeota archaeon
CGGGATGATCAGCGCCAGCGGGCCGTATCGCGAGAATCTCGCCTTCCAGCTACCAAAGGCGGCCGAGAAGACATCGCCCGTGCTCGGTAACGTCTTGAAGCCGACAGACTCGTAGAGATCCTTCGCGTGGTATTTCGGGTCGGCCTGGAGCACGGAGAGGTCCCAGCCTTGCTTGTCCATGTAGTCGTTCGCCATGGTGATGAGCCGCCTTGCGATGCCCAGCTTGCGGTATTCAGGTAACGTGGCGACGTCGTTGATCTCGCCACACTCGTGCCTGGCCAGCTCGCCACCCGGGCCATCATGGAAGTACAGCGGCTTGTAATCCGCCCGGATGCCGGCCACGACCTTCCCGCCGTGCACGGCGACGACTTGCCGCTCGAGGACGGGTTCCGTGCAGTTCTTGAACCGCTTCCCGTAATCGGCGGGGTTCGAACCGAACCGGAAGGCTGCCTTGAAGACCACGCCCATCTGCTCCAGCTCGTCGGCCTTGATGGTGCGGTACTCGATCTCCGCGGCGATCTTGCTCCTCGCGGCCCCGTCCAACTTCGAGCGTGCTGGCATATGCCACTCGAAGCACGGAGTCGATAAAAAGCATCGACCTCCCGCCCCGCGCGGCCTGCCGGCCCGCTCCACGCGGGGCTGACAAGGTTTGGCCCCGGCAACCTCCTTTAACCGCGGGTGGGTGACTAGCCGCGGAGCGTGAAACCCATGACGTTGCGTGAAACGGTTGCACCCGCGCGCGGCGCGGCCGCCGCCGGGGGAATCGTGATCGACGGCCTCGTGAAGCGGTACGGCGACGTGCTGGCGGTGGATGGCCTCAACCTTGCCATCGAGAAGGGCGAGCTCTTCGCGCTGCTCGGCCCGAACGGGGCGGGGAAGACCACGACCATCAAGGTGCTGTGTGGCCTGCTGGATCCCACGAGTGGCCAGGCGAGCATCGGCGGGCTCGACGTGCACCGGCAGATGGACAAGATCAAGCGCGTGATCGGCGTGTGTCCCCAGGAGAGCTCGACCTTCCCCTACCTCACGGGGAAGGAGAACGTCGAACTCTTCGGCGAGCTGCATGGCCTTCCGAAGGCGACGCTCAAGGAGCGGGTCTCCGAGATCATCGGCAAGCTCTTCCTGGAGGATCACGCGGGCCGCCTCGCCCAGAAATATAGCGGCGGGTTGAACAAGCGGGTCAGCCTCGCCATGGCCCTCGTCAACGACCCGGATTTCCTGTTCCTAGACGAACCTACGGTGGCCATGGATCCGCAGAGCCGGCGGGCGATATGGGAGTACTTGAAGGAGATCAAGGCGCGCGGGAAAACGATCGTGCTCACGACGCACTACATGGAGGAGGCCGAGCACCTTGCCGACCGGATCGGCATCATCGACCGGGGCAAGCTCATCGCGCTCGGCTCGCCGGCGCGGTTGATGGAGGCAAACGGCTGCGACAACTTCGAGGACGTGTTCATCAAGCTCACGGGGCGGGACATCCGGAAGGAGGAGGTCTGACCTACGATGGACGCGAACCGGCTCATCGCCCTTGCTAAGAAGGACCTCAGGAGCACGCTCAGGAACCCGGCGACGCTCTTCATGGTCATCATCTTCCCCCTCGTCTTGACGCTCGCGTTCGGCCTCGCCTTCGGGGCGATGGGGACGGGGATGGAATCGACCTACGACGTCGCCGTGGTCGACAACGACGGCACCGGCCTATCATGGGCGGGCGATTTCACGGCGAACGTCGACGCGAGCGACGTCCTCAACGTCGTTCCCTATGCAGATGCGTCGAGCGCGCAGCGTGACCTGGCCGAGGGGAAGATCGACGCGATCGTCGTCATCCCCGCGAACTTCGGGAACGCCTGCCAGTCGTTCGTGGACGACCCTTCCAACCCCGCGTCGTGGACGAACACGTCCCTGGTGCTGTCCCTGGACTCGGGATCCATGATCATCACCCAGGCGCTGCCACCCGTCTTGTACCAGGTCTTGCTCGAGACCCTCGTGCCCGGCGCAACCGGTGCATCCCTCCCGGTCACCCTTGGCTCGCCGTCGCTCGTGTCGGCCGACAAGCGGAGCCAGTTCGACTACATGGCCCCCGGCCTGTACGCCTTCGCTGGCATCTTCTTGATCATGATCGTCGCCGAGTCATTCGTCGAGCAGAAGGAGAAGGGCCTGCTCAAGCGCATCAACGTCACGCCCGCCACGGCTGCGGACGTGATCGGCAGCCAGACCGCCTCCAACCTGGTGCTGGCCGCAATGCAAACCGGCGTCGTTCTCGGCATCTCGGCCGCGGTCGGGTTCCGCCCCGGCGTCGGCGCCGATGCCTACCTGATGGTGTTCGCCTTGTCGATGGTGTTCTCGCTGTGCGCCGTGGGGTGCGGGCTTATCACGGCCACGCTTTCCAAGAACACGGGCATGGCGACCGGGCTGTCGTTCGTGTTCATCATCCCATTGATGTTCCTGGGGACGTTCGTTCCCGTGCCCGCGGACGTCGGGCGGTTCGTGCCGAGCTATTACTTCACCGACGCAGTCACCTCGCTCCTCTTGCGAGGTGCGCCCGTTACCAGCTCGACCGTGTTGTTTGACCTGGCGATCCTGGGAACCATCAGCGCCGCGTTATTCATCATCGGAACCTTGCTCTACCGGAAGCTCGGCAGCAAGTGATCACGGTTTTCTCCCCATCCATCCTTTTTTGAACGGGCGCGTTATCTCGTTTAGATCGATCATGTCGAGCACGACTGGCGAGATCAAAAAAATCGTGTTATTGTACAGCGGTGGCCTGGACACGAGCTGCATGCTCCGCTGGCTCCAGGACAAGTACCATGCGAAGGTGATCAGCTTCACGGCCGACCTCGGGCAGGAGCTCGGCGAGAAGGGGAGCTTCAAAGCCATAGAGGACAAGGCCAAGCTGCTCGGCGTCGAGAAGCACTACACGGTCGACCTCAAGGAGGAGTTCACGAACGAATACGTGGTTCCCACGATCAAGGCCAACGGGCTCTACCAGGGCATCTACCCGCTCAGCACGGCCATCGGCCGCCCGCTGCTCGCGAAGCACGCGATCTTGATCGCAGAGAAGGAGGGGGCCGACGCGATCGCCCATGGGTGTACAGGGAAGGGCAATGACCAAGTGCGCATCAACGTCACGGCCAAGGCGCTCAATCCCGACATCAAGGTCTTGCAGCCCCTCGTCGACTGGGAGATGGGATCCCGTGCCGAGGAGGTCGAGTACGCCAAGAAGCACGGCATCCCCATCGCCAACGCGAACAAGAAGTACAGCACCGACGAGAACTTGTTCGGCCGCTCGTGCGAGTGCGACGTCCTCGAGCACCCGGAGGAGATCCCTCCCGAGGACGCGTGCGCGTGGACGGTGAACCCTGCAAAGGCCCCCGACGCGGGCGAGGTCGTGAAGATCGGCTTCGAGAAGGGCGTGCCCGTGAGTGTCAACGACGAGGTCATGAGCCCGGTGAAGGTCATCGAGGCGGTTCACAAGGCCGCCGCCAGGAACGGCGTCGGCCGCCTCGAACACATGGAGGACAGGACGGTCGGCCTCAAGTCGCGGGAGACCTACGAGTGCCCCGCCGCCGTCACGCTCATCGCGGCGCACAAGGATCTCGAGAAATACGTGTGCACGAAGCACGAGAACTCGTTCAAGACGCTCGTCGACCAGCGCTGGACCGAGCTCGCCTACGAGGGCCTTTGGGTCGATCCTCTGCGGGACGATCTCGAAGCTTTCATCAACGAGATCAACACGAGGGTCACCGGCTGGGTGAAGGTACAATTACTCAAGGGCAATGCACGGGTCGTTGCCCGCGATTCCCCGTACGCGCTCTACAACTACAAGCTCGCCACGTACGAGCTCGGCAGCACGTTCGACCAGAAGGCAAGCGCTGGTTTTATAGAGATCCATGGCCTCCAGTCCCGCATGGCGTTCCAGCTCAAGAAGGCCGCCAAGAAATAAATTCTTTTGTCTTATTTCCCATTTACGTCGGACGGTCTTTGATCCGTATTCCCCACATCATCCCTAGATCTAAAGACGCCGCAGCATGAGCCAAGCTCGGTCGCCTCGGAAACGTCCGAGCCAAGACTATGCCGTTCAACATCATGGCGTTCCAAACACGCCGGTTGTGATAAACTCGGGTCGCCAAGATAGGGTTTTACATAGCAGGGACGTTCATTACACGTCCGGCTCCATGCAGACGGGGCAGCGCCTCCCGGCGGGCGAGCACGCGTGGTACTCGTCCTGCGTGAGCGCGAACCTGCTGCCACACGCGCGGCACTCGCGGATCACGTCGAACGGGCGCTTGCATTTGCTGCAGATGCACACGACGTCGACGGACGGGTGGGCGACGACCATGACGGTGCCGCATGACTTGCACCCGAGCGTGATCGCGGCCGGCGGCCCTTCGCCATGCGGCTTGGCCGTCTC
>JAFGBX010000222.1 GCA_016932935.1 Promethearchaeota archaeon
CTGGCGGCGGGTGCGGCACCTGCACGAGGAGATGGCCCGCCAGGTGGCGACTCGCGTCGTGGCAGCGTGCGTGCACCACGGGGTCGAGCTGCTGCGGTTCGAGGACCGGTCGTGGTCGTCGCACGCGTCCAAGCGAGAATCGGGGTCGTGGCTGGCGTCGTGGCAGGTGCACTGGTTCTTCTCGCAGGTCTAGGAACGCGCGACGCGACTCGCCCGCCTCGCCGGCATCGCGGTGGAGCTCGTCGACGCCAGGGGCACGTCGAAGCGATGCAGCGCGTGTGGTGCCGCCGGCAACCGGGACGGGAAGTCGTTCACGTGCACGAACGAAGGCTGCGAAAAGCAAGTAGACAGCGACTTGAATGGAGCACGCAACGTGAGGATTGCACCGACATCTCCGCGGCTATATGCCAGAGGAGGGGACGCCCGTTATCGTCCATTTGCTTATGCCCCATCGACAAGCCTTAGTTTGGACGAATCTGGCCTTGAGGTTCAAGTTCGTCCGAATTTTAAAATAACGGTACTTTATCACATGTGCAAGGGATCCGACGGCAGTCGTCGTACCGCCGACGCGCCGGACGCGCGATACACGCGCGATCTTGCCTGTGCCGCATTGGAAAAACACGTGGACGCGTGGTCTAGTGGTTATGACGCCGGCCTCACACGCTGGAGGTCATGGGTTCGAACCCCATCGCGTCCACCACCCATTTTTTCCCACCATGGAACGCCCGACCACCCACCTTAAAATCGCTTAACACGAGTTCCATCCACGGTGGTGCATCAATTAGCATCGGGCCCGCGTCCCCAAAGGCACACTGGCTCGCGTTGCTGCCGCGCTGGTGCGATCGCTTTGGGATCAAGTTCAAATAATCCAGCGCGCTGTTTTTCATGTCGACCACTCGGTAGGAAGGCACTATGTCAAAGATTAGAAAAGGGCCGAGCATGACGAGCCGGCTCGGCGTGAAGAGCCAGGACCTCACGCTCCCCAAGTTGTTCGACATCATCGCGCTGATCTCGTTCCTGGGCGCGGTGGCCTTCGCGGGCGCGACGTACCTCATGAACGAGAAGTTGGACTCGTTGCAGCCGACAGCCCCCAGGTTCGATTTCTGGGAGACATGGATCCGGGCCGCCTTCGCGCTCATGATGTACTGCCTCGTCACGTTCGCCACGGCATACGGTATGGGGCGGTTCATGAAGGACCAGGAGCACGACCAAGTCAAATACTTCCGCCAGTGGTTCGTCGCGGAGGTCGTCCTCGCCGTGCTGCTCGTCCTCAACCTCGGCGTGTTTTTCTGAGGAACACCCGTGTGGCTTGGTGATCGGGACGTGGCATCGATTCCTCAAACGTGACTTGATCCGCCCCGGTCTGTGCTGGAAAAGAAGGAAAGAGGTTCAGACCTCGTAACCTTTCGGGATGGCCACCCGCTTGCCCTCTTGAGCGGACAGGTAGGCCGCGTACATTGCCTTGGTCGTCCAGATCGCGAGGTCGAGGTTTGAGTCGGGCTGGCGCTTCTCAACGACGGCCGTGACGAAGTCCTCGAGCTCGAACGGGTACCCGGTCATCCAGTCCTCCGACGCCTGCGCCGGGCTCCAGCCGCACTTGGTCTCGATCTTCTCGATCGTGTACACGTCGGCGAACTGCTTCTCCGTTGGGGCGTATGCCATGACCGAGTCGTTGTTCGAGATCTTCCCCTCGATGCGGCAGTTGCTCGTGTAGACGTTGATCCAGTTCTCGATGCCGCCGAGCGTCGTGTCGGACGCGATGACGATGGCGTTCGTGCCGTCCTCGAACGTGATGATGCCGGTCGACCAGTCCTCCACGTCAACCGGGCGGGACTTGATCTGGTCCTGGTCGCGGGGGAGGGAGTCGAGGAAGTCGCGGTACCTCGCCGTCGTGGCCACGACGGACGCGGGGAGGATGGGCCGGCCGTCCCGCACGAGGCCCTCCCAGAGCTTGAGGTGGATGGCAGCGCCCCACGGGTGCGCGCCCATGCGGATGAGAGCGCCGCCGCCGGTGTACTTCCACTCGGCCGCGAACGGGCTGTGCGAGCCGGAATGGCTCTCGCCGCAGCGTATCTCGAGGATCTTGCCCTTCGCGGCCTTTACGATCTCCTTTGCCTTCCAGACCGGGCGGGCGTAGCACCAGTTCTCCGCGTAGCAGAACGTGACGCCGGCGTCCTTGACCGCCCTCTCGAGCCGATCGCAGTCCTTCAGGCATTCCTGGAGCATGGTTTTCTTGTCCGTCGCGCCGACGTTCACGCGCTTGTCGACGGGCACGGCGGGGTCGCCGAAGTAGCCCGTGAGCGGCTTCTCGCAGATGATGCTCTTGCCGGCCTTCGCGGCCTTGATGGCGAACGGCACGTGGAGGAAGGTCGGGACGACGAGGTCGACGACGTCCGCATCGACCTCGGCGATCATCTTGCTCGCGTCGTCGTAGATGTTCCTGGGATCGACGTGGTATTCCTCGCAGAACTTGTCGGCTTGGGGGATGTCCTTCGGCGCGACCGCGATGGCGACGATCTCGGCATCGATGCCGGGCAGCTGCTCGTAGTTCTCCGCGTGGAGGTTGGCCGCGAAACCGGCGCCGACCATGGCGATCTTGACGCGCTTCTGTTCTTTCATTCGAATCGGATACCTCCGTTTGTTATGGCGTAGCGCACGATTGGCTCACAAGGCGCGCGGCCATAAAAAAGGTAGTGATAATTCTTGACCATACACCAGCGGAACGGCCGACGGGGCGCGCATCCCTCGCAACTCTCATGGCGGGCGAGCCGACCCGCGTCCACTGCTGCGAGGTCTGATGGCATCTAAGACGTGCCCTATTCTGGAATGATCGGGAACGCCGCTAGGAGCAATCGGAGGTTAATAAATTCCGAGTTCTCTCATATTAATCGTCGTAATGTTTAATATCGTTCATACTCTGTTTTGTTTAAGCGTCTATTTGATCGAACCAATCTCTACGAGTTAGGTGATCCCATGTACCATATTCGAGGAACCGAGATAGAGAAGCAAAAATACTTCCGGAAGACGAAGAGCCTCTGTCCGGAATGCTTGCAGCCGATCGACGCGGTTGTCGTGGAAGAAGACGGGCCCGTGTCGGAGAAGAACAAGATATTGATGAAGAAGGATTGCCCCACGCATGGCCACTTCGAGGACGTCATTTCCACGAACGCGTTGTATTACAAGTGGACACATTATGCCGAAGAGGGCGTTTTCTCGTTCGAGAAGGACGGGGACGCCAATCCCCCCGACAACAAGACCTACGACCCCCGCGGCTGCCCGTACAACTGCGGGCTCTGCCCCGAGCACAAGTCGACTTGCAGCCTGGCGTTGATCGACATCACAAATCGCTGCAATCTGAAGTGTAACTTCTGCTACGCGAACGTGGAAAAGTCCGGCATCCTCATCGAGCCCTCGCTCGACGAGGTTAGGAAGATCATGCGCCATTTCCGCAGCAAGCCCATCCCCGCGGTGGCAATCATGTTCACCGGGGGCGAGCCGACCGTGCGCAAGGACTTCGTCGACATCGTCCGCATGGCAAAGGAGGAGGGCTTCAAGGAGGTTCTAGTCGCGACCAACGGCTACGGCTTCCAGCGTAAGAACGGCGTCGGCGAGAAATTCGCCAAGGACTGCTGGGAAGCGGGCCTCGACACGCTTTACTTCCAGTTCGACGGCATCCACGACGTGACCTACGAGAAGACCCGGGGCCAGAAGGACTTCTTCTCCTACAAGCTCCGGGCGCTCGACAACTGCCGGAAGGCGGGCCTCGACTCGATCGTGCTCGTGCCGACCGTGGCCAAGGGCGTCACGGACATCGAGATCGGGAACATCCTCCAGTTCGCCATGAGCAACCTCGACATCATCCGCGGCGTGACCTTCCAGCCCGTCAGCCTGTGCGGGCGCGTCTCCTTCGAGGAGCTGCGCGAGCTCCGGTTCACGAACGCCGACCTCATCCGCGAGATAGACAACCAGACCGGCGGGGTCATCGCCATGGAGACGTCGTGGTACCCGCTCACGACGATCGTCGAGTTCGGCCGGATCATCGCCTGGCTCGCCGACGTCGAGCCCATCGAGTTCACCTGCTATCCCGACTGCGGCTTCGCCACGTTCATGGTGCTCAACCCCGCGACCGGCAAGATGGAGTCCATCCTCGACTACTTCGACGCGGTCGAGCTCGTCCGGTACAGCAACCAGTTCTGGCGCAAACTACAAGCGCACAAGAAGCCCGAGTTCTTCTCCAAGGCACTCGGTGGCATGGGCGAGGCGGGCCAGAACGTCGGCTTGCTCCTCGACCGCGGCCTCGACTGGCTCGACAAGAACCAGCTCAAGCTGCGGTTCGTCGCCGGCATGCTCCCCGCGATCAAGAGACCCGGCAAGCTCATGGAGGTCTTCTCCAAGATGCTCGTCAACGGCAAGTGGGAAGCGGTCTCGGCCTTCATCTACGGCAGCCTGTTCATCGGCTCCATGCACTTCCAGGACGCGTACAACTTCGACCTCGACCGCAGCAAGCGGTGCATCGTCCACTTCGGCGTGTGGGATCCGCACGAGAAGAAGGTCATCGAGAGCCCCTTCTGCGTCATGAACACGGTCATTCGGGGCGACATCGAGAAGAAGGTCGCGCGCCCGTGGAAGAAGGCCGTCGAGGAATGGCACTCGCCCGAGGAGGCCAAGCAGATCATCGCCGAGAACCAGGCCAAGGGCATCCCCACGCAGGTCGCGCAGAACGGTGGCGAGGAGGCGAAGGAGCAGTGAGCGGCGAGAGGAAGGGCGAGGTCGTCGACCGGGGCGACGGGTTCAAGATCCGCAAGTCCGTCGACTTCGAGACGGGCATGATCCAGACCCAGCAAGAGGCCCTCGTCAAGACCATGAAGCGCTACGAGGAGCGGGACAACCCCCTGGAGCAGCTCGCCGAGAACGTCGTCGCGAAGACCATCGACGCGTTCCTCAACCTCAACGAGAAGATCGTCAGTTCGCTCCCGGCCGACACGCGCCTCAAGGTGCAGAAGGCCTGGCAAGACGTGATGCTCGCGTTCTGAGGCGGCAGTCTCCTTTTCTCAACTCTTTCTCCCCCACGCGAGATCCCGATGGGGGAGGCAGTAGCTTTTTTAGAAGCGCTGGCTTGATTTGACACGGCGATTAACACCCGCCGGCGAACACGCGGGGACGTAATTCAGCCCGGTAAAAGCCATCTGGATTATCAAGGTATCCGGATGAATGACAAGGTCCTTGCTTGACAAGGAACTCGCGAACGGCTCCAGAACCTGACCAAGAATCACAACTGATGCCGTCATCGGCGCGTGAAGAGATTCTTGGAGCTGCGGGCAACCGGTTTATCGGGGGTTCAAATCCCTCCGTCCCCATTCTCCTTTTTTCCCTTCGGAGGTGCCGGTTTCGTGCCGCGTCCGGTTCTCGCGTCAAGCCACGGGACGCCCGGGCAGCACCGCTGGCCGTGTCGACCGCACCATTTTTGAATGCCGCATCACTTGGAGGCCCGATGACGAGCATGACGGCCATCTGCATCGTCGGCGCGGGTTACGTCGGCCTCACCTACGCGGCGGGACTCGCGTCGAAGGGGTTCCACGTCACCCTCGTGGACGTGAACGAGGCGACGATCGCTTGCGTCAACCGGGGCTCTTGCCCCATAGACGAGCCCGGGATGGGGCGATCCCTCGCGGAGGGCGTCAAGAAGGGGCTGATCCGGGGTTGCACGAGGCTGGCGGACGCGTTCCAGGGCGCGGACCTCTTCTTCGTCTGCGTGGGCACGTACTGCGACGAGGCGGGGAGCATAGACCTGGCCCAGGTCAAGTCCGTGGCGCGCGCCCTGCGAGACTGCTACCGGGAGCGGCCGGGCGCGGGCTACAAGGTGGTCTGCGTCAAGTCGACGGTCATCTGCGGGACGACCGACGGCGTGGTGCTCCCCGTGGTCGAGGAGTCCGGCATGAAGGCAGGGAAGGACTTCGGCGTCGCCATGAGCCCCGAGTTCCTCAAGGAGGGCTCGGCGCTTGAGGACATCTCCCACCCCGACAAGATCGTGATCGGCGGCATCGACCGGCGTTCCATCGACGCGGTGAGGGGCGTGCTCGGGGCGTTCTTGGAGCCCGGCGAGGGGGGCAAGGTCATAGAGACGGACCTGCGAACCGCCGAGCTCATCAAGTACGCGCAGAACTCGTTCCTGGCGACGAAGATCAGCTTCATCAACGAGATGTCGCGGTTCGCGGAGGCCTTCGGCGTCGACGTGGGCACGGTCGCCCGGGCGATGGGGATGGACTCGCGCATCTCGCCGAGATTCCTCGACGCGGGGCCCGGGTTCGGGGGCTCGTGCTTCCCGAAGGACGTGAGGGCGCTCCTCACGGCAGGGAAGCGCGCGGGGCTGGAGCCGCTGCTCCTCGAAGCCGTCCTGGCCGTCAACGAGGGGCAGAAGGCGCACGTGCTGTCCCTCCTGGCGGGAGCCCGACAAGCGAGGGGGGCGAGGGTGGCCGTGCTCGGCCTCGCCTTCAAG
>JAFGBX010000029.1 GCA_016932935.1 Promethearchaeota archaeon
ATCCTCGTCACCCATGATGCTGGCGAGGAAGTTGAACTCGAAGGAATGCCGGAGCAGCCCGTCCCTGTTGGCGAGCAGCACGGTCGTCCCGTGAACGGGGCCACCTAGGGCACCGGACAGCCTTTTCGCGTCGCCAGGGCCGAGCGACAGGATGTTTTCTGACGGGTCGAACCCCGCTCTCGCTATTTCCGCACCGGCAAGCCCTTCATCGCCGGCAGCAGCCGTGACGAATGGTAATATCGACCGTATCACCGATTCTTGCAACGTGGGCTCGGCCATACCGCCGAGCAGTGCCACGCCTTCGTGAAGCTCGGCCGCACCCTCTTCGACGGCCGTTTCCAGCACTCGCTTGTTGAACGACGTGTACTTGTCGGCGGTCTTCAGGACGTCCCCGGCCATGCCAACGACGGGCAGCCAGGAGAGCTTCCGCACGCGATGGGTGAGCCGCTCGCAGAACAAGTAGGCCGCCGTGCTCCCGGCGATCTCCCGGAGCCCGTCGAGGCCGAACCTGGTCGGGTTCATGGAATGCACGTTGCCGGGGTACTCGTCCACGCGCTCGCTGTCCGAGATCTTGTGGTGATCGAGCAGGAAGAGGTCGATGCCCGGGTTTTTCTCGAAGAACGTGCATAATTGCTTCTCGTCGGAGCCAAGATCCGTGATGACGACTGTATTGATGGCCTTGGCACTGGCAAGCTGTTTCGCGAAATAGGCATCCCACGGCTCGGACCGGTCGAATATCCGCTGCACGCACGGTACCTTCAAGAAGGCCATGGCCCGGCAGACGAGGGCGGACGACGTCAGGCCGTCGCCGTCGTTGTGCGAGACCGAGAGGACGTGCTTGCCCGCCAGGTCCTGGAACGCGGCGACGCCGAACTCGAGGTTCGCGAGGAACTTTTTCTCGTCAGCCATCCTCCGTACCATCCTTGGGGGCCTTCGCTTCCTCATCGGCCGCGTCGTGCTTCACCAGCTCGTCCGGGTTCACGACGATGAAGAACCGGCCGACGTAGCCGCAATCCGCGTCAGTGCACCGGTAGGACGACGAGTCCAGCCACCCGGAGACGTTGGATGCGTGCACCAGCGTCGGCTTCTTGCACTTCGGACACAGCTGGATGCTCGTAACCTTCTTTTTCTTCAGCATTTTACTCGCTCACGACAGGGATAGGAATATCTCCTTGATCACGCCTTCCACGAAACTGATCCCCTCCACGGCCAGCGTGGCTTTCACCTTAACCATGAATGAATCGACGTCCATCTTAATGGGAAGGTTTTCCGCGTGTTGGAAGAGGATGTTCAACGTGCCTAGCACGCCAAGGAAGTGGAAGTTGACCGCGCTGATCCCGCTCGTGCCGTTCTCGCACTGGCGGACGTCGTAAAACAGGTAATTCGTAGCCCTGTGATTGATCAGGAAGGCCGTGAAATCCTCGAGCCGTTTGACCGTGATGGTGATCATGGCACGATACCGTAATGGCCCCCCGGTTAAAATCCTTTCACGCCCGCTTTAAAATGACGTTCAGGTCCTCCGTCTTGCTGAAGAGCTGTTCTCCAGGCAGCTTCCCACTGACGACGACGACGATCTTCGACAACTGCACTGCGAGGGCCGCGGCGCCAGGATCCAGTGCCCGGTTCTCCTCGACGTCCCAGGCGAAGGCCGCGCTCTTCCCGGATTCTATCGCGATGACGCTCTGGCGGTGGTTCGACCGGTTCTTGTCGTGGATCGCGAGGAAGGCGGGCAGCTTGATCGACACGGCGACGTCGTAGACCTCGTGGATCGACTTGTTCTCCACGATGACCTTCAAGGCCATCATGGTGTCGCGGGCGGAGGCGCTGGCCTTGATCGCCACGGGCACGCCGGGTGCCTCGGGCGCGATACAGTCGCGCGTGTTGACCAGCGCGTTGTTCTGGACGAGGGCGTTGATCTGGTGCTTCTGCACGATGTCGATGACCCCGGCGATGTACCTCACGTCGTCCTCGTGTGCGATCGACTTGAGCTTGTTCTTCAACGAACCGATAGGGATGGGATTCACGATGCGGAGCATTTGCTTGATCTTTTCCGCGTCTATGCGCTCCAGCTGGGCATGGTAATGCCGTTGGATCTTTTCCACGATGTTCTCCTTCGTGGTCACCCACTCCTCCTTCAGCCGGCCGATGCCCACGAGGAACTCGATGTCGTGCGATGCTTGCTTGAGCGCGCGCCAGTACTTCTCTATGAGGTAGGCCTTGTTCTCGATGAGGTCGAGCAACTTGCTCTTCTTGAAGTTGATGGCCTTCTCGATGTCCTCGAACCTTTTAGTGAAGAAGTCGTTCGTAATATGCTCGTTCTTGGATTGGAATTCGTCCAAGATCACGCGAAAATCTTGTATGGAAGAACGGATGAAACTAGAAAAGAACTTGTGCATCTTCATCGCGCGTTCCGTGCTTCCAGGTTCCTCGTCCTTGCCACGCGTGTTCGCTTCGATCCAGCGATCGACCGCGGCGATCCCCCCGTCGATCTCCCTCTCCATCTCCGCCCGGGATCCCGACCACGAGTCCAGGAAGGCTTGGTAGCCCTCGATGGACGCCGGCTGCTCGATCAACATCTTGCTCGCCTCCAGGTCGAATAGGAGCATGCTCGTCGTGAACTGGGCGATCTTCCCCGTGATCAAGCCCATCTGCTCGTGGTCCAGCTTGCCGACGTCCGAGAGCTGGGCGCGTAGGTCTTCGAACTCCGCCAGCACGACGACCTTCTTGCCGATCATCTTCTGTACCACCGCCGCGGTATCCGCGCACCTCTGCTTGTAGGTCGACTCGACCTCGCCAGCGATGTATTCCTTCACCGTGTTCAAGTCGTCGAGTATGTAATCCTTCGCTTGGTACCATTCGTCGACCAGATCCATGATCAGGTGCTTGAACTCCAGCGAGCTGATGAAATTGTCGAAATCGATGACCTTCTGCAGCAGCGAGTGGTACTCCGTGTCGAGCATCCGGGAAGCAGTCGCGGGGTCGCCCGCTTCCGTGAACACTTGCACCCGCTCGCGGAGCAGCCGGGGGTAGTTCTTCATCGTCGAGATGTTGTTCTCGACCTTCTTTATGCGCTCGTCCACGAGATCGATCTTTTCGTCGATGTCCTTTTCATGCTGCCGTATCTGATCGATCATGGCCAGGGCCTTTCGGGATATCTCGTCGCCCTGCTTCCCTGCGGAGAGGCCGGTCAGGTACTTCGCGAACCAGACGGAGACGATCTCGCTCC
>JAFGBX010000223.1 GCA_016932935.1 Promethearchaeota archaeon
CTGGCACGAGGCGAAAGTGCCGATGATCACGATGAACGTCCCGCCAGGCGTCTTCTCGTACTTCGCCAGGTTGATCAAGCGCAAGGTGGAGATCCCCGTGTTCGCCAGCAACCGCATCAACGACCCGTTCGTCGCGGAACGGATCTTGCAGGTGCGCGACGCGGATGCCACTTGCATCGGCAGGGGCCTAATCGCGGACCCCGAGTTCCCGCGCAAGGCAAGGGAAGGGAGGCTACGTGAGATCCGGAAGTGCATCGGGTGCAACCAGGGCTGCTTCGACGCCGTGTTCAACAAGGACATCGTCAGGTGCCTCCGGAACCCCCAGGCGAGCATGGAGGGGAAGTACGACCTCTCGAGGGTGGCAAACCCGCTCAGGGTCGTTATCGTCGGGGCCGGCATCGCGGGGCTGGAGTGCGCGCGGGTCGCCGCGATACGCGGCCACAGGGTGTCCGTGCACGAGAAGAAGGACGCGGTCGGTGGCCAGGCCTGGTACGCTGGAACCCCCCCGGGCAGGGAGGAGATCGTCGGGATGATCCATTGGTACGAGGACGAGCTCGCGCGACTTGGAGTGCCCGTCCACCTCGGCCAGGAGATGGACGCCGAGGCCATCGTGGGGCTGAAGCCGGACGCCGTCATCCTCGCGACCGGTGCCACGGCATCGAAGCCGCCCATCAAGGGCATCGACCTCCCCATGGTGCATTTCGCCTGGGAGTTCCTCGACCCGTCCAAGCGCATCTACCCCGGAGAAAATTGCGTCGTGATAGGCGGCGGCGCGACCGGCGTCGAGACAGGGCTGGCATTAGCAGAGTTCGGGGCGTTGCAACCCGAGGTCGCTGGCTTCTTGAACTATTTCGGCATACTGGACGCTGAAGAGGCCTGGAAGGCGACCCGGACGCAGCGAAAGGTGACGATCATCGAGCTGCTCGACAAGCTCGGCCAGAACTTCGGCAAGTCGACCAGGTGGGTGATGCTCCAGGACATGCAGAAGCACGGCATCACGGCGATCATGAACGCACAGGTGACGGAGATCGCCAGCCAGGCCGACGGCAAGGCGTCGGTGTCATTCGTGGCTTCGGAGAAGCCGGGAACCCTCCAGGGCATCGACAGCATCTTCGTGGCAACGTCCATCCGCTCGGAGAACGCCCTGGAAAAGGGGCTGAAGGAAGCCGGCGTGAAGGTGAGGCTGATAGGCGACGCGAAGAAGACCGATGACTTGATGCAGGCCATCCATTCCGGCTTCAAGGCCGCCGTGAAGATCTAGGCCAACGCTGGTGCGGCTCCAGCGCAGCCCGCCGTTCACTGCATCCTCGGCGCGTCCCACGTGTCGAAGAACCGCTTGTATTGCCTCTGCGACATGTTCCCCAGGATCCGGTCGACGACGGGGTCGAACTCCCGGAAGCCGGTCGGTTGTTTCAGCACGCCCTCGATCTTTTCCTCGAACTGCTCGATGAACGCGTCGAGGATCCGCCGCAACAGGGCGGTTGAGGCCTTCTTGTCGAGGTTGCTGTCCTCCACGATGTACATGCTCAGATCCCGCTCCTTCGTCCCGTTCGAGGGGGTGAACGTCGTCTTCATCACGTGCATGTAGTGGTTCCCCATGTCGAGCTTGACCAGGTCGTTCCCCGAGCCGCCGTCGGCCATGCTCTTCCGGATCCTGAAGAACACGGCATAGAGCGATGCAGCGATGACGTCGTCATCGTCGATGGCCCGGATGTCCTGGAACTCCCGCTTGTAGAGCGGGAACCCGTCGCAAGAGATGGCCATCTCGATCGCTGTCACCGGTTCCCCCCCTCACAGGTTCAAGTAGGGATCCCTTATCCGCTGGATCTTGTAGACCGTGACACAGATGACCGCGAACTCGATGATCGTGAGGAGCCCGTGCAGCATCGTGATGTTGAAACCAAAGCCAAGGATGCCTATCAAGAAACCGCAGAGGATGACCAACCCGACCGAATAGCATATCGAATAGGCCACGCGCGCTAGGGGATCAAGCCCCCGCGCGCGGGTGTCGCCCGCTGCGGCCCGCCCATCGCGTGCCTTGAGCCGGCGATCGAGCTTCGTGAAGTCCAGATACTCCGAGGGGAAGGGATACCACAAGATCGTCAACGCGAAGCCGGGCAGGAAGAGGAGGCTAACGCCATGAAACACGATGCGGAACGGCGCGAGGGCCGAGCTCGTCTGGAATGCCGCGATGATCAGCCACGAGATCTCGTTGAACACGATGATGGCCGCGATCGCCTTGATGACCGGCTCGGTCCTGTACCGGCGGAGCAGCACCGCCAGCAGCGGGTGCCTCTCAAGGAACGCGCCTAGACGACCGGGCACCGACGAGCGGGCTGGCTGCTTGACCTTCAATTCGCCCGACCGCACCATGCCGCGCAAGAACGACACGACATCGCTCGCCGGGGCATCGAGCCTCTTGCTGACGACGTTCACGAGTTCTTGCACGTCGTGCGGCCTTTCAGCCCTCAGTACCTCGTGTACGACGCCCGGTTCTAGTCGTTCAGCCATCGGCACGCTCGCGCCCCGCAAGCCAGCGGAAAACCCGCCACGGGATTGGATCCAGCGATTCCTTTGACGATCCAGCGTCCCAAGGATTTAAGATTGCCCGATCGTTGCCACCGCCCGCCTCGCCTGGAGGGCCGTTCCAGATGCGCCGGTCGCTCGGGGGGTCGGAACGCGTCGGCATCGCGCGCCCCGTGGCGGGCCCGCGGCCTCCGGGCAGCGGCGGCTTGCCGATCGCGAGGCGCCGGCCACGAGGACGACGCGGCTCGCCCGGTCACGGATAGACATACCTTTTATACCCAAATTTTCCCTTAATGGGTGGAGACATGAAGTCCGCCGCCACCTCGAACGACGTCTCGGTCGAGGAAATCGTCGAGCTCGTCCCCTCGCTCGCGCGGTTCGTGAAGGGCTCGAGCTTCATCCTGCCCAGGAAGAACGACTCGTGTTACATCGTGAAGGGCTTGAGCGTGTTCTACTTGAAGCGGCGGTGCTTGTATTGCCTCCATTTCCGCCAGGCGAAGGGTTGCGGCATAGGATCCGACTGCAAGTCGATCTGCCTGATCCCGGAAGAATCGAGCACGAAGGGCTGGACGAACATCGAGGGCGCCGGCATCACGGCCATGCACTTGCTCGTGCTGGCAAAGATATTCACCCTGGTTCAGGAGAGCTTGCCCGATTTCATAAAGGAACAAGTTCCGGATGACTTCTTCGCCACCAATTGCAAGAAGTTCATCCGCATCCAGCCGATCGTGTACCGAATGTTACTCGACCTGGACAAGCAGGAAGAGGAGGTCGAGGCGAAGTTCCACGAGGGCAAGCTCCCCGCGGAGCACAAGGAGAAGTTCATGGCCGAGATCCTCGCGGAGAAGACCGACTTGCTCGACCGGCTGGCGCTCGTGATCTGATCGGGGCGACGCCGCGGTACCGGCTGGGTTTAAGTGAACGCCTTCCTTTCTCGCCGTGTCAGAAGCACCACGACACATCGGGTGGACAGCCATGGGCAGCAACGACGGGTTGGAACGGGGCGAGGAATGGATGTTTGACTTCGCGAAACTCTTACAGATATCCAAAAAGCTCGATCCGGGGAATCCAGTGGTGCCGGTTGTCGTGCAAGATGTTAACACGAAGGACGTCTTGATCCTGGCATACGCCAACCAGCGAGCGCTCGAGGCGACCCTCGAGACGGGCATGGCCACGTTCTGGAGCACGAGCAGGAACGAGCTCTGGATCAAGGGCAAGTCGTCTGGCGACATCCTCAAGATCAAGGACGTGCGGGTGAACTGCGAGCAGAACTCGCTCCTCTACCTCGTGGAGCCGGTAAAGGGCGGCGCGTGCCACGTGCTGGACAAGGGGGGCAAGAGCTTGCCGACCTGCTACTATCGGCGGGTCACGAGGGGCAGCGCGGGCAAGGCCATCAGCCTCGAGGTGCTGCCAGGGTTCGAGCTCTGATCACGTCCTGACCGGGACGCCGGCCTCCTTGCAGATCTGCTTGACCTCCCCGATCGAGAACTCGTTGAAGTGGAAGATGGACGCCGCCAGGGCCGCATCGGCCTTCCCGACCTTGAACGCGTCGATGATGTGGCCGGGGTTGCCGCAACCCCCCGAGGCGATGACGGGGATGGACAAGCGCTCCGAGATCTCCCGCGTGATGGCCAGGTCGTAGCCTTCCTTCACGCCGTCCTCGTCCATCGAGGTGAGCAGGATCTCGCCCGCGCCGCGCCTCTCCACCTCGAGTGCCCAGTTTATCGCGTCGAGACCGGTCTCCGTGCGGCCGCCGTGGATGAC
>JAFGBX010000224.1 GCA_016932935.1 Promethearchaeota archaeon
ATGTGAACATAGGCATAGGGATATAAAAGCTTTAGAAGCTAAAATATTCAAGAAATAAAACATCTGGGTTGCATCGATGAGCGCCGACGACCCGTTCGCTTACCTTGGTGAACTGATTTCCCTCTACTTGCGGGTATCGAGCCTCCTGTCGGGGTTCCGCCTCCCGTTGAGCAACCCGTTCACGATCGACGGGGACAACAACGGCCGGGCGACCGCGATCATCTTGATGTTAGGGAGGGAGGGCTCGATCCGCATGTCCGACATAGCGGAGCGTTTGAAGTTCTCCCCGAGCAGCGCGACGATGATCGTCGACAAGATGGTGAAGCAAGGCCTGGTCAAGCGGATCCAACAAGCCGATGACCGCCGCATCGTGAGAATTGGCCTCGATGACGAAGGACGGGCGGTGTTCAAAAAGCTGCATGGCGAGATCGTAGGTTCGATCGAGCGGATCCTCACCCCCCTCACGCAGGAGGAGAAGGCCGAGTTCACGAGGCTTTTCCGCAAGATCGCCTACGGGACGCAGGACCGTAATTAACACGGATCCAGGGCTCTCCTTTAAACGGTTAATGCGCGGTGAATGGTTTTCAGCAAGGCTTCAGCTGTAAAGGGTTTTTGCAAGAAAGCCATCACCTCTTTGTTCGTGGGGTCGGGCAATTTCACGTTCTCGCTCGAATGAGTCGCGGCGATCACCATCACGTCGGGATTGATTTGCTTAATGATATGGATGGTTTCCAGGCCGTCAACGATCGGCAGCATCATGTCTACCAGGCAGACCGAGACCCGATCCTTGTTTAGGGCAAACCTCGAGATTGCCTCCGAGCTGTTCCTAGCTAGGATTATCTCGTATCCATTCGTTTTTAACGTGGAATATGCCATGTTCCGGGTGGATCCGTCGGCATCCGCGACGAGGATCGTCTCCCCGTGGCCGATCAGCACGTCAAGCATGGGCTCATCTGGCGCTTCGACTGGAACCTTGATCGCGGGAAGATAAACCTTAAACGAGGTTCCCTTTCCGACTTCGCTCTGCACGATGATAAAACCACCATGCCCCCTCACGATGCCGAGGGACGTGGACAAGCCGAGCCCGGTGCCCTTGCCGATTTCCTTCGTAGTGAAGAACGGCTCGAAGAGCTTCTCTTTTACCCCGTCGGGCATGCCGATGCCCGTGTCCGCCACGGTGATGACAATATATGGCCCCTCCTTTGCATCGGGATCCATCCGTGCCTGGTTCGCGTCGATTCGGGTATTTTCCGCTGAAATGGTCAAAACGCCCCCATCGGGCATGGCGTCTCGCGCGTTGAGGGCTACGTTCATAAAGACCTGGTGCAGCTGCGTGGTATTCCCGGAGACCGTCCAGATGCCCTTGGGAATTCTGACCCGTATCTCGATCGACTTTGGAAATGAATCCTCGAGGAGCTTATCAAGTTCTGTTATGATGTCCATTATTGAAAGGTCCTTGTGCTCCTCTTCGATGCCACGTGCAAATGATAGAACGCGCTTTATCAGGTTCGCCCCGCGCAGAGCGTTCCTTTCAATCATATCTAGTAAATCCTGCCCCTTGCCTGTTGGATACAAGAGCTTTAAATTCTCCACGGCGAGCTTGACCGGCGTCAGCATGTTGGTGAGGTCGTGGGCGATCCCGCTCGTGAGCGTGCCGATGCTCTCGAGCCTCTGGGCGCGCAAGAACTGGGCCTCCAGTTTTTTCTTCTCCGTGATGTCCGTGTCGATGATCAAGATGGACTCGGGCTTCCCGGCCTTGTCGATGACGGTCTTCCAACTGCTCTGCACGATGATCGCCTTGCCGTTCCGATCAACGTGCCGCTTCTCGCCTTGCCATCCCCCTTTCTCCTTCACCACCTTTAGAGCCGAGTGCAACTGGGACGGTTCCACTTTGAAGGGGATCTCTTGGATCTCCTTCCCGATGACCTCCTCGGAAGCCCAGCCGTACAGCCGTTCAGAACCCTTGTTCCAGTAGATGATCCTACCGTCCATATCCACGCGCATAATCGCCTCGTGGGCATTGTCGAGGAGATCCGCGTGGTCGCGCAGCTGCTGCTCCGCTCGCTTCCGTTCGTTCGCCTCGAGCTCCAATTGTAGCATTTTCTTTTCCAACTTACGCAATAGGACTTCACTGTGCGCTCTCAAGAAGGCGAACTCATCTAGGAGGGGCTTCTCCGTTGGGACGAGACTCCCTTTTTTGAACTCGTCCAGGATCTCTTGCACGATCTTAACTAGAACCTCGGGCTGCTGGGGTTTGACGACGAACCTCTCGGCACCAAGATTGAGGGCGAACTGTTCATCTTTGAGATCCGTGTACGTGGCTGTATAGAAGATGAAGGGGATATGCTTCAGCAGGTCGTCCGCTTTCCACCGTCTGCAGAGCTCGAAACCGTCCATCACCGGCATCAAGATGTCCGTGATGATGAGGGCCGGTGGATCCTTCCGCCCCATATCGAGGGCCTCGGCGCCGTTCACGGCCGTAACGACCTCGTAACCGTTTGCCTTCATGATAGTTTCCAGCAAATACAAGTTTTCAGGGATATCGTCCACCAACAAGATTTTGGTCATGCTATCTCTCCTCTTCTGCTTGTTATCGGTTTGGTTATCCTCTCATTGCATGATTTTGCTCGCTAAGCCGTCGATGATCTCGAACCTCTTAACATCACCTGTCCACGTGCCGATCGATGGGCCCAGTCGCTGTTCTGTAACTTGTAACAGGTTACCCAGTTGCTGTCTGAGCTCACGGCTTTCCTTATTCGAAAAAAGGATGCCAATCAAATGTGGGGAGTATTCCAACATGATCTTAACGTTATCCCTGTCCAATAGCGCGAGCTGTTGATCTCCAGAAAGGACCTCGTTGAGAAAACAAGTGATGCCGCTGATCATGCCCGCTATAAGGTTTGCATCCAGTTTTGGTATTGTTGATAAGATCTTGCTCTCTTTTGCGAAGATCGACACCCCATTTGCCTTGTAGATGACGAGACAATAATATGGGATGGCGGCTTCAGCGTCTTCGGCATCAATTCCAGCATTTTCGCGTTGGTCAGTCTCCGTTCGTTTGCGTTTGGTCAACTCCTTATCTAATTCCTGTGTCTTCATCTCTAGTTTTCGCAGCAGAACCTCCCTGTGCTTGTGCAAGAAGTCTATTTCTTCCCCAAGGGGCGTCTCCGTTGGGACGAGCCTTCCCTCTTTAAATTCTTCTAGGATTTCTTGCACGACCTCGATTAACGCCTCGGGTTGTTGGGGTTTGACGACGAACCGCTCGGCTCCGAGACTGAGGGCGAACTGCTCGTCCTTGGACTCCGTGTAATTGGCACTGTAGAAGATGAAAGGGATGTTTTTCAATAGGGCATCAGTCTTCCAACGTCTGCAGAGCTCGAACCCGTCCATGACCGGCATCAAGATGTCGGTGATGATCAGATCTGGGGGGTTTTTCCGTGCCAGATCGAGGGCATCTGCACCATTCGAGGCGGATTCGACCTCGTACCCCTTAGCTTTCAGTATGATTTCAAGTATGTACAAGTTCTGAGAGTTGTCATCAGCGATCAATATTCTGGTCATAAGGCTTGTTCCCTGGCCATGTCAGTCTTCATATACGTTGCGATCTGGTTCAAGAAAGTGTCCGGGTTGATGGGTTTCTCGATATAACCCGTGCAGCCTGACGCCAGCGCCTTCTCGCGGTCGCCGGGCATGGCATACGAGGTCAAGGCCACGATGGGCGTCTTCGCTAGGTCAGGATTGCCCCTCAGCAGCCGCGCGACCGTGTACCCGTCCATGGACGGCAGCTGGATGTCCAACAAGATGAGATCTGGCTTCTCGCGCGTGGCCATGTCGATTCCTTCGCGGCTCTCTTGGGCTTGGAGCACCTCGTATCCCTTCGTCTTCAGCAAGAACGTGACCAGGTAGAGGTTCTGCTCGTTGTCCTCGATGTACAGTATCCTCGGATTCATGTTTATCCCTTCACGACGGGGAGGGTGAACGCGAACGTGCTTCCTTTGCCGAACTCGCTCTCCACCCATATATTCCCTCCTAGCATATCAATGAGCTTCTTGCATATCGAAAGCCCCAGCCCGGTTCCCTCGTATTTCCTCGTAATGTTCGTGTCGATCTGCCGGAACGGCTTGAACAGCTTGTCCGCATCCGTTTTCTTTATCCCGATGCCCGTGTCGATGACGCGGATCGAGACGCTAGCTTCGTCCACCAAGCACTCGATGCGAACCTTGCCCTTTTCAGTGAACTTGACGGCGTTGCTCAAGAGGTTGAGAATGATTTGCTCCACGCGCCTCTGGTCGCTCGTGATGGGTCCAACGCAAGGTTCGATATCCACCTCGGTCGCGATGCCCTTCTTATCGGCTTGCGGCTGTACCGTACGGACGCACTTCTCGATCGAGGCACACAAGTCGAAGGTTTCGATCACGGTTTTCATCTGGCCCGCCTCGATCTTGGAGAGGTCGAGCACGTCGTTGATCAGGTTGAGCAGGTGGGATGAGCTGTTGCGAACCATCCCTAGCTGCTTCTTCTGCTCGTCGTTCAAGGGGCCGACCATCTCTTGCTGGAGGATCCCCGTGAAGCCGATGATCGAGTTGAGCGGGGTGCGCAGCTCGTGCGACATCGTGGCCAGGAACGCGGACTTGAGCCTGTCAGACTCCTCGGCTGCTTCCTTGGCGATCGACAGCTCGCCCAATACCGTTCGCAACCGATCCTCAATCTGGTCTCGTTCATCGATGGTGGCATTCTTTTGGTCGACATTTCGCTTCAGCTTAATGCTCATCGTAATGGAGACGATGCCCACGATCGTGACGGTAATAATTAAGGCAATCAACCAATCTGGAATGACCTCGATAACCGGAACCCCGCTCAAGAAGTATCTATTTATCGATTGATAGTATATCGAATCCCCATCTGCTTGTAGGGCATTGATATGGTAGTCTATTCGGGGGATGAGGATGTCGTTCACTGCAGAGCCATTCGGGAACGCAAACTTGAGCTCGGACGGATTGAAGGTCACGCTGGTCTCCACGACATCATATTTGTCCTTGTTCAACAACCCGAACAGCCTGTTCACGACCCCCGCATCCGCCGTCTTGTTCCCTACCATCTCGAGGACTTGGGTGTAGCTTGAGGCGTTAAGATACGTGCAGTTAAGTCCAAAATAGCCCGTAAGGTTCCTTATGCCATAGGCACCCGTCGTGTGGATGCTGTCGCCCCATACCGCGATTTTTGTATTGTTCAGATCGCCAAAATCATGTATTCTTACCTTGTCGTTCGCATAAACAACGCCCCAGTTGGTGAATACGGAGACATTATTGAAACAGCAATTGTATTGCGTGATTCTTTCCTCAGCGAACGCAACGTCGACCATGATGTCGATGGTCTTGTTCTTAACCCGGTTTAAACCCTCGGTGAAGTTTCCCTCGACGTATTCGATGATCCATCCCTCCTCCCCCGCCATGTACTCGACGATATCGGGCCAAAAACCGACCCAATCCCCGTTCTCATCCGTGAAGACCTTGGGGGCGTTCTCATAGACCCCAACGCGGACGTGTAATCCGTCCCCTTGGCCAGCGTTAGTCGGAAGGAGGCGCGGGATCAAAGCCATGCAGAAGGATATCGAGATCAAGCCCGCTATCGTTGCGATCAGAGCGAGCCTTTGGAATCTGTCTTTTTTCATATCGAACCCTACGATCGAGTCGATGATTAAATCGGTCGCTTGAAGCCGGGGGAATGCTCACCATTTGGTTGCGCAACAAGACTCCCAAACCAATTACGTGATTCAAGTCAGTAGATAAATAATGATCTAGAGTCGGCAATAACCGCCTTCGTTCCGTGGTGGGACGTTCCCATCCGTAGGTCGCTGCTGGCTTACAAAAGCAGCTTCTGGCGTACATTCAGGTCGATTCTGGCTTGTATTCTAGCGGTGCACTTTCGGCTCGATAGGGCCACACATATTAACCCGCGTTGGAAGTGGATCATATTCCAGCGAAAACTAGCATCGAGGCCTTAACCATGGGTGGAGTCTCCCCTCCAAAGAAAGTAACAGTCATCATCTCCGCGATACTGCTCTTGGTGGGCATCGCCGTCGGCATCGTCGGCGTGGCCTCCACGGGCTCCAACATCCCCGAATTCGTGCCTGGGTTCGGCGGCGGCGGCTCGGTATTCGTCGTCGGACTCTGCTTCCAGGGATTCGGCTGGTTCTTGTTCTTCATGGGCACACGGTTGCGAGGTCTGTAGGCCATGGCACGAAAGAAGAGGCAAGCAGGCGGATCCGGCTGGACACCGCCGAGCGCGCTGGTCACCTTCCTGTCAACGCTGCTCGTCGCGGGCGGCATATACCTTGGGATCAGCGGGATCTTGCACCAGCACGATCCGAACCTCGTTCCTATCGGCGTCGACACGAACGACCTGTTCGTGTTCCTCAGCTTCGTGTTGCCCGGGCTCGGCTGGCTCTTGATGTTCGGGGGCGTCAAGTCAAGGTACATTTAAGATCCTCTTTCCCCCCTCCTTAGGCTCGAAGTAGCCATAGGGGATCTCGCGGCTGGAAGAATCGGGCTAGCGACGGGGACATGATATTTATACCGTTTAGTGCTACCTCTAGGCCTAGTATGGCGCCCTAAAAAGTGACCCGCCCATTGCAGGTCACATCATCTCGAGCCTAATGGTGGCGCCGCTTCTCGTTGAGGAAAACAAACGTGACTGCTCTGGTGGGAAATGGACATGATCAAGGAAAAAAAAAATTGCGACCTCCTTCTCAAGTGCTTGTTTTTAGGCTTCTTCACTCTGCTGATTCTCTCTTCTGCTTCGTTCACGTTCAGCGATGGCCCGGGACGAAGGCTGCCGGGCGACGACACTCCTGGACACGTGGAGCCGAGCGCCCCCGCCGTCGAGGAGACGTTCGAGTCCTACGTCGTCGGCTCCGACATCCACGGGCAAGGCCGGTGGCTGGTGGCCAAGGACTCGGATTGCACGGCCACCGTGCAGACGCTCGGCATGACCCCCGACAAGTGGCTGCAATTATACGACGTCAACAACCCGAACCGGAAGGTCGAGGCGGTCTGGAACTTCACCGCCATCGCCGCGGCGCCGAAGATCGGCTTTATCAAGTTCAACGTCCAGACCAACGATGCAACTAGAAACACGACGATCATGCTCGCGGACCTGCCATGGTCGGAGATCATCGTCGGCCCCGCCCCGCAGGGCGCGTCGGAACTGCGGATAATCAACGATAGGTTCGAAGTGCACAGCGGGAACACGTGGTCGAACATCCGGGCGGCCTCCGATTCGACCACCTATGACGTGGAGCTGCACTACAAGATCGGCGCCGGGGCCGCCGCGTCCGGCTGGCACGTGGTCATCGACGGGGTCAAATACGGCGGCGACTACACCTACCGGTTCTCGTTCGCCGGCAACCCTGCGGCCATGCGATGCTTCGAGGTCATGACATCACGGACGGACAACGGCCCATATTATTCGTATTTCGACGACATCGACTGCTCGTGGACGCCGAACGATGTCGCGCCGGTGCTCTCGGCGGGCTCGGTGGCGCCCACCGTCGGCACGAACCAGACCACGCAATTCACCTATTCGGTCACTTACACGGACGCGGACAACAATCCACCACAGTGGGTGAACGTGACGCTCGACGGTTCCCGCGTGTTCCCGATGACGAAGTTGAACCCGCTGGACAACAACTACATCGACGGTTGCGTCTACCGGTACCAGACCTACCTCAGAGCGGGGAACCACTCCTACGCATTCAACGCGAGCGACGGGACCCGGGCCGCGGGCCTCGGCCCGTACTACGGCCCGACCGCGGAGCCCCAGTGGAACCAGGTGAGCCTCGCCGGCGTCCAGGTCGGCTGCGTGGTCTCCCACGGGGAGACCAACCCCCACGTGCAGTACCGGATAGTGGGGAACAACAACGACGCGATCGACGACCTCCGCACGCGGGGGGCGACGCTGAGCAACATCACCACCGCAATCACCGCCGGGGTGCTCGCGCCGTACAAGATCGTCTGGATCAACGAGGGGGGAACAAACAACTGGACCACCGCCGAGCTCGATGCGATCGAGCTCTGGGTTCGCAACGGCGGGAGCATCATTGTCACGGGTAACGATTCCTCATCGAGCCATATGGAATACCGCGTGCTGTACAGATTCAGCATTTACATGTATAGCCAGGTCAGCGTGTCGGGGTCATCAAACCAGATCTACCCCCATCCCATCACCCGGAACCTGGCCTCCATCTATTACTATTATCCCGCCCGTCTCGGCTTGACCGGCCAACCGCTCGCTTCACTGTGTGGTGAAATATCGGGGTATGACACGCTCGCAGCGATGAGCTATGGCAAGGGGAAGCTCGTTGCATTGTCGGACGACAACACCTTTATCAGCTATTCCACCGCGAATAACCGGTATCTCGCCAACAACACGTTCGGCTGGCTCGGGTACACGCCGAAGAACGACTTCAACCCCACCCTGACCGACGGGTCGGTCAACCCCGGCAGCGGGGCGCAGAACACCCCCTTCACCTTCCGCGTGACCTACACGGACGCCGACAACAACCCGGCCGAGTACGTTCGCGTGAGCATCAACGGCACGGCGTGGAACATGACGAAGATGAACCCGTACGACTTCGACTTCACGGACGGCTGCGTCTACACGTTCACGACGTACTTGCAAGGCCCGTCGATGTACCAGTTCGTCTTCCAAGGGTACGACGGGGCGCGCACGGGGACGTCAATAACGTATCCCGGCCCGTCGGTGAGTTACACGAATATGTTCACGCCGAGCCTTGCCAGCCCGTTTTTGTTCCCGAACCGCGGGTACAACAACCGGACGATGTTCAACTTCTCGGTGACGTACATGGATCGCGACAACAACGCGCCCCAATACATCAGCGTATGGCTGAACTCCACGCAATACGCCATGGTGAAGGACGATCCGACCGACGTGGACTACACGAACGGGTGCAACTACGTGCTGCGGATTCAGATCCCCGCCGCGGGCAACTACTCGTATTCGTTCAACGCGTCGGACGGGGGCTCCACGCCGGTCAGCCAGGGCACGTTCCACGACCTCGAGGTCGAGGCGTACGAGCCCATCTACTTCGACGGCATGCAGTACGCGTGGAGGGGGTACTTCAACTGGACGGGCATGGTCGAGGAGGGGCTCGACGAGTTCACGCTCCGGTCCGGCGTCATCCACGAGATCGACAGCAGCCCGGACAACTCGTTCCAGGGCGACCGGGTCGTCAACGCGTCGTCTCGGCTGCTCAACGAGACGTCTGGCGACGTCTGGTCCGGCACGCACGAGTGGACTCGCATCTTCATCGACGTCGGCCTTGGGAGCCAGGTGCGGGTCTCGGTTCTCTCGAGCCCGGAGCAGGTCTTTACGGTCGCTGGCGAAACCTACGTCTTGGCTATGGGGCGCGCGTTCGAGTGCTGGGTGCTGCTTTCCCCCGAGGGGAGCGTAGCCTATTACGATAAGTTCTCGGGCATCCTCGTGAACGGCACCTTCTACGCGCAAGGCTTCAGGCAGTACAGCCTCGAGGCGCGGTCGACCAACGTCGTGCTCGAATCGAACAGCCATGGCCCCACCCTCACCGGCGAGGGCGTCGCACCCGCGAGCGGCACGCAAGCGATCCCGTACACGTTCAGCGTGACGTACACCGATCTCGATGACAACGCCCCGGTGAGGATCGACGTCGTGATCAACGGCACCCCGCACGCCATGCAGCGGCAGAACCCCGCAGACACGAACATGTCAGACGGCTGCACCTACCAGCTCACGACCTACTTACAGCCCGGCTCCTACCCGTGGTTCATCAACTGCTCCGACGGCATCCACGCGGCATCGACGGGCCTGCAACCCGCCGTGGTCGTTTCCTGGGCGAGTTTGAGCCAGTGCACCCTCGATTCAGGGGCCGTCTCCCCGAAGAACGGCTTCAACGGGTCGACCCCCTTCACGTTCGAGGTCATCTACAAGGATGCCGACAACAACCAGCCTTCCTCGCCGGTCACCCTCGACGTCAACGGAACCAGCTATACAATGGTGAAGCAAGATCCCGACGATGATTACTACGTGGATGGGTGCGTGTATGCTTGCACCATCTACATCCCAGTCGCTGGCATCTACACGTATTACTTCTACACGTCGGACGGTGTGTTCTTCGTCTCGGACGGCCCCTATTCCGACCTGGTGGTGGGCCTCACGCGATCGATGTTCCTCGACGACGCGTGGTGGGAGTGGGACGGGTACATCCTCGGCCCGATGGGCGGGCCGGACAACATCCTGTACATGCACGGGGTCGAGACCTTCAACCAGACGAGCGCCACCAGCTTCGACGTGACATCGTGGCCGGGCAGCCCGTTCTGGGCATCGCGCGTGATCGATGCCCGGAATGGCTCCATCACATCGGGATCATACGCGACGGGCAGTGTGGAATGGGTGAAAATCCCGAATGACATTAAAATGGGGTCATCCATCCCCGTGGGCGTCTTCAACACCTGGGGCACCCCGGAGAACTTCTTCGTCACCGGCGAGGCGACGATGGTCGCGATGGGCCGCAGCTTCTCGTGCTGGGTGCTGGAGACCGGCTCCGGCCGCAAGGCTTACTACGACAAGTACTCGGGGATTTTAATCAACATCACGGTCGGCGACCTGTTCGGCGGCGGGTTCGAGGGGTATTCCCTCCACCTCCGGAACACGAGCTACCCGCTCCAGCCGAACGCGGTCGCCCCCGTGCTGTCGATGGACCAGGTCACGCCAGGATCCGGCAACCAGCTCACGGCCTTCACGTTCAAGGTGACCTACACGGACGCGGACAACAACATGCCCGAGTACGTCCGGGTCGTGATCGGCGGGACGTCCTATGACCTTGCCAAGGATGACCCGTCCGACGACACATACGATGATGGGGTCGACTATTCCAAGGTGATCTACTTACAGCCCGGCCTGCACGATTACTACTTCACTTGCAGCGACTGGCTCTACACGGACTCGACGGGCACCAGCTCAATCAACGTGGCAGACGCGGGGAACGATAACCCCCCGACGCTGAGCGGCGGGGAGGCCGTCCCGGTCTACGGGTTCAGCGGCATCACGGCGTTCCAGTTCCGGGTGCAATACGGCGACCCAGACAACAACGCCCCATCCTACGTTCGCGTGTCGTTAAACGGCACCTTGTTCTCGTTGGCCAAGGTCGACCCCTCCGACACCCACTACGTCGACGGGTGCTTGTACGGGGAAACCATGACCATAAACGTTACCGGCGAGTATAACTACCAATTCACCGCGTCTGACGGCACATACCCCGCGTCCAGCCCCGTTTTCTCCGACCTGGTCGTGTCGAGCCGGCCGCCCATGTACTTCAACGGCATGGTGTACAACTACACGTCATACTTCGAAATATCTGACACGTGGTGCAACCAATCAGTTCTTGTCACCGCCGCGGGGGCCTCCCGGTACCTCGTGAACTCGACGCCGGACTCCTGGCCCGCGATGGAGGACCGGTACGTGATGGACGTGACGAGGGAAATCACCGACGACTTGTGGAACGCCTACCAGCCGGGCACGAGCGACTGGATCCGGATTTACACGGATATCAGCATAGGGAGCACCGTCCCCCTATCAATCTGGCAAGAGAGTATGGATCAAGTGTTCACGGTGACCGGCGAGGCCTTCATAGTGGCGATGGGCAGGACTTTCCGCTGCTGGCGGCTCGAATCGGCCAAAGGCAGCGTCGCGTATTACGACTCGTACTCGGGCCTGCTTGTCTCCGGGCGTTTCATCTCCGAAATGGGAGGCGGAAACCAATACTATTACACGATCGAGATCAACGGCACGAACGTCCCCCTCGCGCCGAACACGAACGCGCCGGTTCTCTCGGGCCTGTCCGTGAGCCCGCCGGCCGGTGACCAGGGTACGCTCTTCAACTTCAGCGTGACGTACACGGACGCTGACAACGACGTGCCGACGAGCATTTCCTTCGTGCTCGACGGCGTCGAGTACCCCATGGTTCAAGTCGACCCGCTCGACACGATGTACACGGACGGCGCGCGGTTCCAATACCTGACCTACCTGGATCCTGGGACATACTCGTACAAGGCAAACTGCACGGACTTCCTGTTCACGGCGACGACAAGCACTGTCTCCGGATTCGTCGTGGGCTTGACGAACAGTTTCGCTCCCCAGCTGCTGTCCCCTGCCGTGTCACCGGCCGTCGGCATCAACACGACGTCGTTCAACTTCACGGTCGTTTACAAGGATGCGGACAACAACATGCCGTCGTTCTTGAACGTGACAATCAACTCGTCGACCTACCAGATGGTTCCCTCGAACCCGCTCGACGCGGACGCGGTCGATGGTAAAACGTACTACTATGTGAGGTCGCTAGCTTGGGGCACGTACACCTACCGGTTCACGTGTTCTGACGGGGCGTTCCCGAACTCGACCAGCTGGCTCACGGGGCCGGTCGTGACCCCGTTGATGCCCTACATCAACGTCACCTTGTTCTCCGACGATTTCGAGGGCGACCTATCGAAGTGGACGACTGTAGACGGCTTGTGGCACCGGACGAGCACGAGCAGCGCGTGGCCCAACCCGTGCCGCTCGCCGACGCATTCCATGTGGTACGGCCAGGAGACCTTCGGCACGTACTCTACCGGTTCGAGAACCCAAGGCGACATGATCACGATCCCCTTCGACCTCACGATCTCGGAGACCGCCTACTTGCAGTTCCACCACTGGCGCGGCTGCGACGCGGGCAACGACCGGTCGCACGTGTACATCACTACCGACGGCGGGGCCACCTGGTTCCTCTTGTACGAGAACTGGACCCAGAACATCCTGCCCTGGGAGCGGAAGATCCTCAACATCTCCGCCTACTGCGGGAACAGCTCCGTCCAGGTCAGGTTCAACTTCGACACGATGAACGGGTGGGACAACAACTACCGCGGCTGGCTCGTCGACGACGTGCTCGTGTACACGTCAAGGAACGACATCCTTCCGGTCTCGAACTTCACGGCGAACAGCACGACCATCCTCCAGCACCGTTACGTGCAATTCACGTTCACCGGCAGCGAGGGCAACCCGTTCGCTTCTTTCTTGTGGAACTTCGGCGACGGCACGCCAACCTCGACATTGAGGAACCCGGTGCACAAGTACACGACGGCCGGAAACTTCACGGTCAGCTTGCGGGTCAACGACGCCGACGGGGACTTCAACATCATGACCAAGCCCAACTACATCCGGGTAAACCCGAACCTGCTCCCGGTGGCCAACTTCACGGCGAACGCGACCAGCATCGGGATCGGGCAGTCCGTGCTCTTCACCTTCACGGGGTCGGCGGGCGACCTGCCCGCGACATACAACTGGAGCTTCGGCGACGGGACGGTGAACTCGTCGCTCCAGAACCCGATCCACCAGTACGTCTCGGCCGGCACCTTCTCGGTGAGCCTCCTCGTGAGGGACAACAACGGGGACATGTCGTCGTTAGTACGCGTCGCCTACATCACGGTGACCGACTACATCCCCGTCGCCAACTTCACGGCGAACGTGACCCAGGTCTACGTCAACGCGAGCGTCCAGTTCACCTACACGGGCACGGAGGGGAACGCGCCCCTCGCGTTCCAGTGGGACTTCGGGGACGGCACGGGGAACTCCACCGACCGGAACCCGATCCACATGTTCTCGGCCCTCGGGCCGCATAACGTGACCGTGACGGTCACCGACTTCGACGGTGATAGGTCGACCCTCAAGCGGGTCGATTACATTCTCGTGGTGGCCGACCTCTTGCCGGTCGCCACCTTCACGGCGAATGTCACGACGATCTACAGGGATGGATGGGTGCAGTTCACGTTCACGGGCTTCGACGGCGACCTCCCTTCGGTTCTCAACTGGTCGTTCGGTGACGGCACGGCGAACGACACCATCAACAGGAACCCGCTGCACCAGTACACGGCCGTCGGGAACTTCACGGTGACGCTGTGGATCCGCGACGACGACTTTGACGTCGACACAGAGGTCCTGACGGACTTCATCCGCGTCATCGACCGGCTCCCCGTCGCGAACTTCACGGCCAACGTGACGAGCGTGGGGATCGGGCAGAACGTCTCGTTCACCTACACGGGCACGGACGGGGATCCCGTGGCCACGTTCCAGTGGTCGTTCGACGACGGCCTGGGGAACTCGACGGACCGGCACCCCACCCGCTCTTGGGCGTCGGCAGGGACGTACGATGTCATCGTGACCGTCACGGATTCTGATAGCGACACCTCAACCATGGCGAAGCTCAACTTCATCGTCGTCGTGGACGACCTGTTTCCCGTCGCGGCGTTCGTCGTGAACTCGTCTCGAGTGGAGCCCGGTGCTTGGATCCTCTTCACCTTCACGGGAGCGGACGGCGATACACCAGCCACGTTCCAATGGAACTTCGGGGATGGCCCCGTCAACGGCACCGCGAGGAACCCGATCCACCAGTACGCGGCCGTCGGCAACTTCACAGTGACCTTGACCGTGCGTGATGCCGATGGGGACACGAACACGACCCAGCTCGTCGACTGCATCATCGTCACCCTGAAGCCGGTGGCGAGCTTCACCGCGAACATCACCACAACCGGGCGGAACCGGTGGATACAGTTCACCTACACGGGGACGAACGGCACGGAGTCGCCGACTTTCGAATGGGACTTCGGCGACGGGACGCCGAACTCGACGGCCATAAACCCCCTGCACGCGTACGCGGCGATCAACGATTACACGGTGACAGTGACCGTTCAGGACGGGGACGGGGACACGGACGTCGAGCAGATCGTGGCGTTCATACGCGTCATCAACTTGATCCCGGTCCCGGACTTCGTCGCGAACGTGACCGAGCTGTCCGAGGGCGGGTGGGTGCAGTTCACGTTCACCGGCGACGAGGGGGATATGCCCGCCTCCGAGTTCGTGTGGGTCTTCGGCGACGGGTCCCCGAGCGTGTACACGCGGGATCCAGCCCACCAATACACCACGCAAGGCTGGTTCACGGTCGTCTTGACCGTGAAGGACAGCGAGCTCGACATGAACTGGACGTTCAAGGCAAACTTCATCCACGTCATCCACGATGAGCCTCCACCACAAGACAAGGACGTGCTGGAGCAGATCCTCGACTTCCTCACGCAATACTGGTACATCGTGGTCGGTGGCGTCGCCGCGCTCGTGGCAGTCATGGCCGGCGCCGCGGCCGCGCGGAAGAAGAGCGCGGCCAAGGCCAAGCTCGCCGGTGCCGCGGGCAAGAAGGGCGCCGCGGGCGCCCGCGACGGCTACGGCGAGCCGACACCCCAGCTCACGCACGCGCAGATCATCGAACGGCTCAAGCACCTTTTCGTCTTCCACCGGAACTCGGGCGTCTGCCTCATGTACATGCCGTTCGACCCGCTCAAGAAGATCGACCCGCAGCTCATCGCGGGCTTCCTCTCGGCCATCACGAGCTTCGGCGGCACGTTCGACGAGAAGGCGAGGCTTCGCGTGCTGGATTACCAGGGCTTCAAGATCCTCATGGAAGAGACCGAGCATTGCAGACACGCGCTCATGCTCGAGGGCGAGCAGAACGCGCAGATCAGTGACTTGTTCAACCGGTTCATCTTCGAGTTCGAGAACAAGTACGGGAACCAGCTCGCCTCCTTCAAGGGTGACGTGACTCTTTACACCACGGCGGGCGACGTCATCGCGAGCGTCTTCCAGGTCCAGGGCGGGTCGACCGCCGCGGTGGAGGTGGTGAAACCCGCACCGGCAAAGCGGCCCGAGAAGCCCGCGCAAGCCGCGCCGGCGGCAGCCTTGCAGCACTTCTACTGCGGCACGTGCCAGAAGTGGTCTGACATCCCGCAAGGCGCGAAGGTCACGGGCA
>JAFGBX010000030.1 GCA_016932935.1 Promethearchaeota archaeon
CGTGCTGATGCGGCCGAGGAACGGTGCACGTCGCTTGTGTGGGGTGCGGGACATGCGGGCGGGTCACGAAAACGGAGTGTGGGTGATTCGGGTGAGAGGAGGCGGTCGCCTCACTTGAAGTAGAGCGTGTACCTGAGCTTGAGCTTGATGCCCCGCGGGCCGAACGTGACGAGCACGTACGCGTTCTCGCGGCTACCGACGTCGAGCTTCCCCTCGGAGATGGGGATCGTGAGGCTCCGATCCCCGACCGACGACGCCAGGATGTGATCCGGGTAGTTGAAGTCAGCTCGGTTCTCCTCGGCCGCGACCGTGTGCAGGTCGCTCGTCGGATCGTCCCTGGACTTCGCTGCAAAGTCGTAATGCATTTGCAAGTAGTTGCCGCGTTCGTGCTCGTTCATGATCATGCTCGTGGTCGTGTGGTACGTCCGGATGAGCAAGCTCCCGGTCTCGGCGGCGGGGAAGTCCTTACGGACGGCCGCCCACGTCTTCTCAACAGTGGGCTGGATCCAGAGGAGCTGCGTGATCGAGAAGCTCTGGATCCTCGCCTCGAAGTCGACGATGGCCTGCTTGTACTCCTTCAGCTCGACGACCGTCCTCGAGGCCTCCTTCCACTGGAACCGGTCGACCTTGGAGAAGTCAGGCTCGGTGGCGACCTTGTCGAGTGGCAGCTTGAACACGCGGAGGGCGTTGCGGGGCAGCCACGTGCGGACGAGGCACTTGAGCTGGAAGGGCAGGGGCTCGGAGGCCTCCCAGAGCCCGCGCACGAGCTGCGAGGCCTCGAGCGTGGGCGTGGCGCTGCCGATGACCACGCGGTCCCAGCAGTTGTTGATGAAGCCGGGCAGGGCGAAGACCCGGGAGAAGAACCCGGCCGGGTGCGAGCCGCCCATCACCCGGGGATCGATCTCCAGCCACACCCGGGGGTAGTACTTCATCTTCTCGGCTGCAGCCTCGATGTCGAACATGTCGAGCCCGGAGAAGATGAACTGGACGTTCTTGTACCTCGCGAGCATGGCGAGGATCCGCGGGAGCCACTCCTGCAGCGTGGCCGACTTGGCGATCGAGTGCTGGTAGAAGTCCCACTTCACCGGGATCCTGTTCTCGTCGCAGTAGGCCATGACCGTCTGGAAGGTCGGCGCGGCGACGTCGATGGCCTGGAACAGCGGGTAGAACACGACGCCGGCCACGACCGACGCGTTCGTGTTCATGTAGGCGACGTCGTTGCCCTTGAGCTCGGGGCAGATGATGGCCGACGCGAGCCCCTTCACGCCGATGCAGTTGCCGATGACGTGGTGGTTCGTGATGCGGTGGCCGCCGTCGATGTAGAGGGCCTGGAACAGCACGTGCCCGAACCCCGAGCACGTCCGCTCGATGTCCCACTGCGCGTACGTGATCTTGCGGTGGTAGAATACCTCGTGGTTGCGCTCGTCCTTGAGCGACAGCAACTCCTTGGCCTCCGCGTCCATCGTCATGTCGACGAGCAATGGCCACTGGAGGGAGTCCACGAGCGGGAACGCGAACGGGTTCGCGAACTTGCCGTCGAACACCGCGGAGAAGTCCGGGCAATAGAGTCGCTCAATCATCGGAATCACGGGATCCCATGTTTCCGGCCTTGAAAAGAATATAGTTTTAGACCGCCGGGACGTTGCTTCCTACGGGTGACAACGTGGAGTTCTCGAAACCGAGGCTGCTCACGCCAGCGAACGGCAAGCACCACTTCTTCGGGTACTTCGGGATCTGCCCGTGGGACGCCACGGGGCGATATTTCGTCTGCCTGGAGGCCGACTTCCAAGACCACATGCCCGAGGTCGGCGAGAAGGCGAGGGTCTTGCTGCTCGACCTCGAGGCAGGCAGCAGCAAGGCGATCGCCGAGACGAACGGCTGGAACTTCCAGCAAGGAGCGCAGCTCAACTGGCTGCCCTCGGATCCCGGGCGCAAGATCATCTTCAACGACTGCGACGCGACGCGCGCGTGGTCGCGGGTGCTCGACGTGTTCACGGGCGAGGAACGGCAGCTGCCGATGCCGGTCTACGCGATGGCACGCCACCACGACCTCGCCGCGTGCATCAACTTCGGCAGGCTGCGCAAGAACCGGCGTGTGACCTCGCTACCGTTCGGGATCGACAAGAACAAGGACGTGGTGCACCCGACGGACGACGGCATCTACATGATGGACGTGCAAACGGGCGACGTGAAGCTAGTCCTCACGTTCGACGAGCTGTGGAAGGCCAACCCCGACACGTCGGGCCTCGACGACGAGATGCTTGCCGAGGCGGGCATCCAGTTCTGGATCGAGCACGTCGCGTTCAACCACGGCGACACGCGGATCCACTTCCTCGCCAGGTTCACCGACATCTTCAAGTCACTGGTCACCGCCATGTGGACGTGCAACGCCGACGGTACCGACCGCCACCTCGCCGTGCCCTACTACCTCCGCATATCGCACTTCGAATGGATCGACGACAAGGATCTCATCGTGACCATGAGCTGGCCGGACAAGAAGCACTTGAGCCACGTCCAGTTGACCGACAAGGCCGGGCAATCCAGCTGGCGCGCGATCGCCGCCGACAAGCTCGTCGTGGACGGCCACCCGCACGTCTCGCCGGACAAGCGGCTCATGGCGACCGACACGTACGTCATCGACGGCCGGCGGCGCGTGTACGTCCTGGAGCGGGACACGGAGGCCCTGCACGAGGTCGCCGCGTTCGACAACCCCCCGGAGGTCACCGGAAACGTCCGCTGCGACCCGCACCCGCGGTGGAACCGCGACGGCACGCGGCTCTGCTTCGACGGCCTCGGCGAGCACGGGCGCCAGGTCTACGTCCTGGACGTCTCGCCGTGAGTAGCTTTATTCCCCGCCGGGCGGATCCCCGTACCATGAAGCGAGTCAACGTCGGGATCATCGGCTGCGGGCTCATGGGGAACATGCACGCCATGTCGGTCATGAACTGCATCGACGAGGGCGTGTTCGCCGGGCGGGCGGACGTCAAGCTCCTCGCCATCGCGGACTCGGACGAGAAGACGCTGGCCCAGCGCGCCGACCTCTACGAGGTGCCCGTGCGGACGGCCGACGGGCACGAGCTCTGCGAGGCCGAGGACGTCGACGTGGTCTACGTCTGCACGCCGACGAAGTTCCACGCGGAGTTCGTCGTCGACGCGGCCCGCCACGGGAAGCACGTGTTCGTCGAGAAGCCGCTCGGCACGATCCCCCAGATCGAGGAGATGATCGCCGCGAGGGACGCGGGCAAGGTGAACTGCCAGGTCGGGCTCGTCCTGCGGTACGACCCGCTCTACTGGTACGTGGGGCGGCTGGTCGCCGAGAAGGCCGGGGAATTCGGCCCCATGCAGAACGTGATCTTCCGCGACGACCAGACCTACCCGTACACGGGCACGGGCACGCACCCGTCGACGTGGCGGGCGGACAAGGACCTCGCATACCACGGCACGCTGTTCGAGCACAGCATCCACGACCTGGACCAGCTCGTTCGCATCTGCGGGGACGTCGGGTCGCTCGCCGCGTCGGTCAGGTGCTTCAACGACAAGCCGGGCATAGAGGACTCGGCGACGGTACTGCTCAACTTCAAGAACGGGGCGTCGGGGAGCCTGACGTCGGTCTGGTACGCCGCCGACCGCGACTCGCGCCGGGGCGAGCTGTACTTCAAGAACGCCGTGGTCGAGCTCGTGCCCGGCATGCTCGGCATCGGGTCGCTGCACTACAAGGTGCTTTCCGAGCCGGACGTGAAGGTCGGGCAGGGCGAGATCCAGGCCGCCTTCCTGGGGACGGTGTTCAAGGGAATGAAGGTTCCGCCGAGCCACGCGTATTTCTACGAGACCGTGGCGTTCCTGCGGTCGGTCGTCCACGGCACGCCCCCACCGACGCCGCTGGAGGACGCGCTCGCGGTGCACGAGCTCATCGAGGCCTGCTACGAGGCGTCGCAGGGGAAAAAGGTCGTCTCCATCTGATGCCCCCTCGTTCCCTCGAATGCCCGAGTCGAACCTAGAGGACAATAAGTTGATAAAAAATAGAAGGGGTAGAACCGGCGATCTTACATGCTGATAGCGAGATCCATGTCTTCCTTCGTGAGCTTCTTGCGATCCGCGTGGCGGCAGAATTCCAAGGCCCTCGTGGTGAGCGCGATGGCCTTCTCCTCGAGGATCGAGATCAAGGCGTCGACCGCGTCCTTCGAGACCATCTCGGCGCCACTCTTCTTCATGAGTTCACGGATGGGGCTCCAAGCTAAGATTCTCTTTGCCATTTTTTTTTCACTCTGCGTGTGGTGGTTGGTATGGAATCAACAGCAGCTATTTTTCTCCGCGTGTTGCTGTTATGTGATGTTTCGTGCAAGCCACTTATAAATTTTTCGGAGGCGGCGAGTCAAATCCCATACTCGCCGACAAAATATCGGGGTCGTCATTATTCTCCAAGATGATCCCGATCTTCATTGTCGTGGAGGCAAACTATCAACGGAGGCTAAAATTTGCTATTTTTTCCAGATCGTCCCGCGCTGGAAAGGCGCCATCGTCGCATGACCCGGAAGGAAATCCTTTATCCATACTGGCCTTTTTCAGCGCTATAGGGACGTCGTGCCGGTGAACGAGAAACCTGGAATCTCTTAATTTCCTCCAATCCATATCTCACCTGACGCGTCGATCGTAGCGGCCACGTTCAGTACACTTGGCGTCCATGTTCGGTTGAGGGCCGCCAGGGGCGATAGAGGCCATCAATTCTTCCCTCGCCGCGAGAAAGAGAAGCCACGTCTGGATGGGGATCGCGACGATCCGGCCGAGGTTCTCCCCCCGGGTCGCCAACAGATCGCCATAGCATCCTCGTGCGTCGTCGCCGGCGGCCATTATTCCACGGCACCAAGGCACGTTGAAAAAATCACGCTCGCACGAGGCGGGTGATCCCGCCGCTATGCCGAGTCGCCTTTCGGAGCGCGACGGCCGAGCAGGCGCCGTGACCGCGCGTTTTCCACCATTGGTTCTTCGAAACGACCCTTGGCGCTCGTCCATGCGGCGCGGCCGAAACCCGTCGCATCGACAGAAGCGACAGCGGTGATCACTCTGTATGGATCCGCCAGATCGAGTCATACTTGCATCCATATCGCAAGAAGGCCCGCCTGGCCGGTTAGAATCGACCAAAGCTGCCCTCACGCTTGTTACACGGCGGGAACCACGGCTCCCCCCGTTAGCTGCACGACGGGCTCGAACCGCACCACCACACCAGCCCGCACCCGAACGACCCCGTTGGTGCGCGCGGGTTTCAAGGACGGGAAGGAAAGAAGATAAAGGAATTATCGAATCAATTGAAGCTTGAAGGCTTTGAACACGACGAGCGCCGCGATACCAGCAACCGAGATCACGGCAGTCCAGGCCATCCAATCGAGGTTATTTTGAGCAGCGCTCACGGTCACGAGCACCACGTCTTCTACATAACCGAAATTATCGCTCGCGTGCAGTAGGATTTCATAAACGCCAGGGGAAAGCCCGTCCACGGGGTAGGTGATGGTTCCGGGGTCGCTCCACGAGCCGCTGGCGACCAGCGTGCCGTTGCGGTTGATGTAGTAGGCCCAGCCGCCGGTTCCTGCGCCGTCTATGCTCCACGAGATGATGTTGCCGGTCTGTCCCTCGGTGTATTCGACATCGACGGGGTGCGAAATATCCGGCGGTATAAAAACCGACGGGGCCATCCCCCGCGTCTGAGCGTCCAACGGCGCCCTCGCTGCCGGCACCAGCATTGGGAGCGCGCAAGCGGCACATGAAAGTATGAGCGCCATCGCAAATACGACGGCGCGAGACATGGGAATGTCCCGTCCGATCCTTCGTCTCATTGATCTCACCGATGTTGAATTAATATGCAAATAATTGCCTCCGATCCTAATACACGTTTCGGCGATCGATTGACCAGCAGGCCCACGACTTAGGCGCATGGTGCAACGCGTTGAGTTGAGGTCATGGGTGGCGATGCGCCTTGATCGACGCGGGGAATCGCACGCCGGGACAAACGAGCCCGCTTCGCCTCACTGCACGGCTCGAGCGCAAACGAGCCCGATTCATCTCGATGGGCGGCTCGCATCGGGACGCCCTGGGGCACCACGTGCCGAGGCGCCTGCAGGAAGTATCGAGACCGGCGTCGCGTCGCACTTACCCGATTCTTTTTATCCACGCGCGTCGATTACATCCCTAGGCCCCGGCCTTTCGATCGCCCGGCAGTCGATGTTCGGGAGCGGACGGGGCGAGGGGCAACCGTCCCACGCGTGGCTGCCCCGACAGAGCACCAAGAGCACCACCACGTGCGCGTGCGACGAAACGAGGAGACACGACCGTGTTCATGGACGAGCTCGCCCGGCGGATCGCCGAGAAGGGCAGCCGCGTGTGCCTGGGCCTCGACCCGGCCTTCCAGGGCCAGGCCTCGATCCCGCGGTTCCTGCTCGACGCAGCCGGCGGCTCTCGGCCCGAGGCCATCTTCGAGTTCAACTCGAGGATCCTGGAGGCCGTGCACGACGTCGTACCGGTCGTGAAGCCACAGCTCGCGTTCTACATGGCCCACGATGCGATGGACGCGCTCAAGCGGACCATAAAGAAGGCAAAGGGACTGGGGCTCCTCGTCATCCTGGACGGGAAGTTCAACGACATCGGGAGCACGAGCGAGGCCTACGCCACGGCAGCGTTCGACGTGCTCGGCGCCGACGCGGCCACGGTCAACGGCTACCTCGGCACGGACTGCGTGGAACCGTTCCTCAAGCGGCCCGGGAAGGGCGCCTTCGTGCTGGCCAAGACGTCGAACAAGAGCAGCGGCGAGTTCCAGGACCTGTTCTCGATGCCCCTCGCCGACCTGCCGGCCGGGAGGCCGACCGCGCTGGTCGGCGACGCGGCCCTGGAGCGCAACTACGTCCGCATGGTCAAGCTCGTCGCGGCGTGGAACGAGCAGTTCAAGGATCCCGGCACTGCCACCTACGGGAAGGCGGGCGTCGTCGTGGGCGCCACGTATCCCGAGCAGCTGCGCGAGGTCAGGGCGCTGCTCCCCGGCGCGTTCATCCTCGTGCCCGGGTACGGCGCCCAGGGCGCGACCGCCGCGGAC
>JAFGBX010000225.1 GCA_016932935.1 Promethearchaeota archaeon
ATCTTCGTGTGCTGCCCCGCGCCCGCAGGGCCCATGTATGCGATCTTCTCCTTGTCGCCCATCATCTGGAACAACGGCAATGTCTCGTCGAACGCGCCTTTGTCGCCACCGGCCATGATGGCGAGCGTCCCGTTCCTCGCCCCGACGTCCCCGCCCGAGACGGGCGCATCGAGCGCCGCGACCCCGAGCTTGCTCGCCGCTCCGTGGATGCGGATCGCGAGTGACGGCTCGGTCGTGGTCATGTCGACGACGATCGACCCCTTCTTGACCCCCTTCAAGACCCCGTGCTCGCCGAAGTACACGTCCTCGACGTCCTTCGGGAAACCCACGATCGTGAAGACGACATCACTCTTCTCGGCCACGTCCTTCGGGCTGGGGCACCACGTGGCGCCGAGCTTGACGAGGTCGTCGGCTTTGCCCCTCGTCCGGTTGTAGACCAGGGCCTCGAACCCGCCCTTGTTCATCACGTGCGAGCACATGGATTTGCCCATCACGCCCGTTCCGATCCATCCGATCGTCTCAATCTTCATCCTTTCCACCTTCACGTCCGCTTGAGGAGGACGTCCTTCTCGTACTTTTCGATGCCCTCTATCCATTCGATGCCGGCGGGCACGCCTTTCTGCAAGCAATAGAAGTTCCAGACGGCCCCCAATGGCATCAACTTCAGCACTTCCAACAAGGCGAGGCGCTTGAAATACCGCCCTGCCTCTTCCAGCTCGTTGAGCTGCTTCCACGGCTGCAAGAGCGCCGATAACATCGCCTTCAACGTGGCCCGCGCGCCCGTGACCCACGCGCCGACTCGGTTGAGGCTCGCGTCGAAGTAGTCCAGCGCGACGTGGATCTTGTCCATCGATCCGGATCGGACGACTTCCTCGGCGAGGGCGACGAGGTCGTCGTTCAAGATCACGACGTGGTCGCTGTCCCAACGCACCCCCCGGCTCACGTGCAGCAGCAGTTCAGGGACGAATGGGATGATCGCAGTGACCTTGTCGGCCACGGATTCGGTGGGATGGTAGTGCCCCATGTCCATGGTGAACCCGACCCCGTTCTTGACCGCGTACGCGAGGTAGAAGTCGTGGCTGCCCGAGACGAAGGCCTCGCTGCCGATGCCGAAGAGTTTCCCTTCCAGGAAATCCTTCGTGCATTCCTTCCGCCGCTTCACGGCGAAGATCTGGTCGAGGGAATCGGCGAGCAGCTGCCGGTGCCCAGCGCGGTCCACCGGGTTGTCCTTCTCCCCGTCGGGGATCCAGATGTTGTCGATGCACGGGTCGCCAAGCTGCTTCCCGATGGCCTCGCTGATCTCGCGGCAGCACTGGACGTGCCTGATCCAGAAGTCCCGCACGTCCTTGTGCTTGTCGCTGAGGGTGTACCCGGAATTGGCCCTCTCGTGCCCGAACAGCGTGGGGTTGAAGTCGATCTTCAAGTCGTTATCTTTTGCCCAGTCAATCCATCCTTGGAAACCCTCTACCGAGATCTGATCCCGGTTCACGGCCCCCTTGAACTCCCCGTACATGGCGTGGATGTTCGCCCGGTGCTTGCCGGGGATGAAGGAAAAGGCCTTGACGTAGTCCTGGCGGAGCTCCGAAGGCGTGCGTGCCTTCCCCGGGTAGTTGCCCGTTGCTTGAAGCCCGCTCCCGTCGAGTCCCTTGCCGACCTTTTCGAACCCACCGACGTCATCACCTTGCCAGCAGTGGATGGAAAGGGAGATCGTGTCAAGGGTTGTCAACGCCGCAGCGACGTCGACACCCAATTCACGATACGCCTTCACGGCGAGATCGTAGGCCTTTCGGATGTGATCCGTGTCCATGATCGAATTCCCCGAACGCGATGATTGGTTGGTGATTGTCCTCCTCCACCAATAAAGGCTTTTAATGGCTTCGACCGAATGAGAACCCATGGCAAGGCGGTCGTCGGTACTGAAGGACACCCGGGGCGTTGTATTCCTCATTGCCATCCCCGTGGTCCTCGGGCCTCAGGTCGTCGGGCGGACCTGATGACATTTCCTCTTTTCAGAAGTAATACTCGTTAACCCTCACGTCCGACCCGTCCACGTCATCCAACACGACCGCTGGCTTTATCCTCCCGAGATCCGAGTCGATCCTCGATTGCATGTTCGTCACGCGCACGTTCTCCGCGTGGCGGCAATAAAAGGCCCAGCAAGGAAGCTCGCCGAACATGCGCGGGTCTGGGTACGCGTCTTCGGCTTCGGGTATCGCGATGGGATCAACCAGCTTCTGGAGGTGACCCTTCGCTCCCGTTCCATAGGCAATGGAGATGGAATCCAACGAGACGTTCATCACGCGGTAACCGGGGCCACCGGAGACGACGCACGGCATGTCCGCGTTCGTCGCGACGATGTTCGATATGGAGACGTTTTCGAGCTTGCCCGGCGTGGGGACGCGCTGCGCCCGGCCGCGCTTGCCGAGGCGGATGAAGATCGGGCATGCGACGTTGTTCATCGTGATGTTCGACGCCGCCACGCGGTCGATGACGGCGCCGTCGACCGACTCGATGCAGATGCCACCCGGCGGGGCGCGGGAGATCGGCTGCTTGTCGAACGTGCAGTTGGAGATGGCGACGTCCGAGAAACCACCCGGGCCGGATTCCGTACCCAGCTTGAAGCAATTGCACGACGTCGAGACGTGGCAGTTCGTCACCGTTACGTGGGCGCAGTCCATCGGTTCGCGAAGGGCAGGGCTCGATTTCAAGCAGATCGCATCGTCGGCGCTGTTCACGCGGCAGTTCGAGACCCTGGCGAACCGGCAGCCGTCGAAGTCGATCCCGTCCGCGAACGCGTTCTCGATCCAGACGCCATCGACCACGAGGAACTCGCTGTCGATGCAGCTGATCGCGTAATTCGGGGCATACACGATATTGATATCCCGCACGGAAACGTTGGTGCACTGCTTGACCGAGACCGGCTTCGGCCCGTGGCGGTGCGGGCGGTTCCCGTCGATCGTACCACCGCCTCCGATGCGCACGTTCTCGACGCCATCGAGGCGGAACAACGCGCAGTTGAAGTAAGTCGTTTCCATGTCCGCGTGTGGATCGTAGGGCAGGTCCTCGATCATGTCTATGTCGTCGTCGTCTCCGATCGCGACCGTCGCGCCGGGGGGGATGTCGATGGTCATGTTGCTCTTCACGTGGATCGTACCGGCCACGTAGCGGCCGGGCGGGAAGTGGACGGTTCCACCACCGGCAGCGGCGCAAGCGGCGATGGCGGCGTCGATGCTACCAGCATCATTCGCCCGGCCGTCGCCCCTGGCCCCGAAGTCCTTGACATCGAACACGCTCGCTCACCAGGTGCAATTCAAGAATGCTAGTGTATTACTCCATTTATGTATAAAGCTAAGGAAGCGCTTGTCACCCGGCTCGCATCGTGGGGGAAGGGGGCCTCGTTCATCGAGGGCATGTACCATGTCGCCTCCACGACCAGCGGGCTGGCCGGGCCAGGCACGGAACTAGAGTTCCTGCTCGTGATGGATCCTGGGCGCGATGTCAATGCGGTTCTCGATGCATTCAAGGTATTGTTCAGCGAAGAGCTCCTTATCGCGCTGCTCGTGCCGTCTGAAATCGGGTGCAACTTGATCTCGCTGCATCTCAAGGGCCTGCCGCGCGTCACCATACATATCGCTACACCAAGGGATCGGATCGTCGGAGACCTCATGCAAGCCCGCACCACGGCCACCATCGTCGAGCGGGTCACGCAAGGCTCGACGGCGCCCATCGCCAGGGTGGACGAGGGGGCCAGTAACAAGAAGGCCGCGATCGCGGCGTTCGTCAACAAGCGCGTGTCGAGCATCCTGCACAAGTTCGAGATCGTCGCGGTCGCGCACCACCAGTCCGACTACCTCGGGTACTACGCGATCTACTATCCCCTCCTTGTGGACACCATCCATTTGCAAGGGATCCTGGAGGGGAAGGCCATCGCCAACGGGAGCATGAAACACCTGCTCAATGCCGTGATGGCCGAGATGGAACACCAGTACTTCACGAGGCATCTGCTGAACGCGGGGTTCGGGGAGGCAAACACGGCCAGGCGCCACTTCATGGACTGGTTCCTCTCCCTTGTCGAGGATATCGCCGCGAAGTTCGGTACCGAGTCACTCCCCGCGCCCGTCGAGTACATCACCCGTTTCTGCGAGTACATCCACGACTTCTATTACCTCCGGAACTTCAGGCCGGTACAGGGCACCGACAAGGTGTTCCGCTCGCTGGCACCAGCGGCTTTCGAGGGAGATCCGCGGCTCGAGAAATGGTTCGTCGATAACAACATCAAGACCTTGATCGACCTGCGACGCCCGGACGAGGTAGAGAGGAGCCCGGACGACGCCGTGCTTGCCAAGAAGCTGGGGCAAGCCATCCATCTGCTCAACTTCAACGCCGACGAGGTCTCGGCGTCGGACTATACGAAGGGCCTGATCGGCTGCAAGGACAACGTGAGGCTGATGTTCGAGGCCATGCTAGACTCCCCTGGCAACACGTTGATCCATTGCGGGGCTGGTAAAGATCGCACTGGCATGATATCGGCCCTCATCGAGCTGCTGCTCGGAATTCCCGAGGAGAAGATCGTGGCAGCCTACTTGCTCTCGGGGCAAGACACCCGGGAGGAGCGCATCGTTCAAACGCTGAGGTACATCAAGGAACACGGCGGCGTCTCGGCGTACCTCTCGTCTTGCGGGTTTCCCGAAGGCAAGCAAGGGCAACTCACCGAAAAACTAGGGGCGAGCTGAACTCGATGGTCATCACATCGGCGAAAGGATTGCGGGTCGAGACGCTCACGTCGCCCGTGCCGGGGCTGCTGCACCACGCGCATTGCTCCGGCGTCGTCGCGTTCCCGGACGGCGAGCTGCTCGCGGTGTTCTACTGGGCGGTCAAGGAAGCCAACAAGAAGCAGAAGATCTTCGCATGCCGGAAGAAACCCGGTGCGGCGGGCTGGTCGAAGCCTGAAGTCGTTATCTCCCATCCAAGGATGATGGCAGGCAACCCGGCCATCTGGATCGCTCCGGACACCGGGCGCTTGTGGCTCTTCTACGTGAACTCCATCGGCGGCTGGGCTGCATGCAACCCGAGATGCGTCTTCAGCGACGACCGCGGGATGTCCTGGTCCCCTCCCCAGAAGCTCTACTGGTTCATCTCCAGGGGTATCAAAAACCCACCGATTATGAC
>JAFGBX010000226.1 GCA_016932935.1 Promethearchaeota archaeon
GCCTTGAGACCCTCGACGGCCGCCCCCGTGCACGCGCTGTCCACGAACGCCATCACGCAGCCCCCCAGCCCCGCCCCGAGGATCTTCGCCCCCAGCACGTCTGGCTGCGCCACCATGTAATCGACGATGAAGTCGTTCTCCGGGACGCTGCACCGGTACCCGCCGGGTACCTCCTCGACAGGCACGCAGTACCTGCTCCTCTTGAGTCCGGGTCCGCGTGGTCACTTTGTACGGTCTGAAATCGGTGCCCTTCTCGGGATTCCATGTGAAGGCTTTTCTCTGTCACATTCCAAGATCGTCTATGCTCGAAGGAACGTTTGCCTCATCCAAGTTGATCGATCGATGTTGAAGGACAAGAAGGTCTTGGTCACCGGCGCCGCGGGCTTCATCGGCAGCAACCTGGTCGACGCGCTGCTCGCCGATGGCGCCAGCGTCGTCGGCCTGGACAATATGTTCAACGGCCGGATGGAAAATCTCGCCGACGCGTCGGCCTCGCCCCGCTTCGCGTTCCTCAAGGGCGACGTGCGCGACATGACCTTCTTGCTCGACGCCATGGCGGGCATCGACGTCGTCTACCACGAGGCCGCGTTCACGAGCGTCCCGCAATCCATCAAGATGCCCCAGCTCTGCAACGACGTCAACGTCGGCGGCATGGTCAACGTCTTGAACGCGGCGCGGGTCCGGGACGTGAAGCGGGTCGTGTTCGCCTCCAGCTCGTCCATCTACGGGGACACGCCGACCCTCCCCAAGCACGAGGGCATGCCGCTGCGCCCGATCTCCCCCTACGGCGTCTCCAAGATGGCCGCGGAGGCCTATTGCACGGCCTACCACCACGTCTACGGCCTCGAGACCGTCTCGTTGCGTTACTTCAACGTCTTCGGCCCCCGCCAGAAGGATTCCCCCTACAGCGGCGTCGTCGCCATCTTCCTCGCCAGGATCGCGGAGGGCAAGAACCCGACCATCTTCGGCGACGGCGAGCAGTCCCGCGACTTCACCTACGTGAAGGACGTCGTCCGCGCCAATATGCTCGCCGCGACCGCCCCCGATGCCCCGGGCAAGGCCATCAACGTGGCGTCGGGCAGGCCGATCACGATGAACGACTTCACGAAAGCCATGTTCAAGGCCTGCGGCAAGGAGCACCTCCAGGCCCAGCACGCGGGCAAGCGCCCCGGCGACATCCTCCACAGCTTCGCCGACATCACGCTGGCAAAGGAAGCATTGGACTTCGTGCCGCGATACGACGCGGTGAGCGGGTTCGAGGAGCTGGTCAGAACCATGCGACAATGACTCTCGTGGACAAGCGGCACCTTGAGTGGTCAACATCGCCAACCATGCTATCCTGCGCCTCGTTCGTGTTCTTTCACGTCGTTCCCCCCTTCAGCGACGGCGTCGCCATCTTACGCGCCAGGATCGCGGAGGGCAAGAACCTGACCATCTTTTGCGACGGCGAGCAGTCCCGCGACTTCACCTGTGGGAATGACGTCGTCCGCGCCAAGATGCTCACCGGAACCTTGGCGATGGGCGCCGGCAAGGTCATGGCCATCACGTCGGGCAAGCCCATCACGATGAACGAGCTCACGGGCATTGTGTTCGAGGTCTGCAAGCAGGAAAAACCTCGTTAGACACTTGAGACGCGCATGCATTTATACAACACGTGCAGCCGCTCGCTCGCCGCCGACATGATGATCGCAACCGTTATGTATTTAAGTATTTTTTACCATTGATTTGCCGAGTATGACTATCGCGGAAAAATCCCAGCTGCCGGATCTTGATATAAACGGCGCTGTTCACGATTTCCTTGAGAAGAAATCGTTTTCAGAAGAGCTTTTCGTCAACGTCATTAAAGAATGCATTAGATACGTGAAAGATGTCGGATTTCCACCGAAGAGGACATCGATACAGTATATCGTGGATATCGAGGAACCCTCGTGGCAGTATCTACGAGTATTAATCGTTCTACCGGTAGACACGCTAAGAGAAGCGCTAAAAATCCAGAACGATTTTTACGATAACGCGTACAAGAACGTATTAAAACGCAGTCTCGATAATAACATGAATCTCATTGATGCGTTTCATAAACAAGTTAACATCGTCTTCAAACACATTAACTATTGACAATTTAAGGAATGGGAATGATCAATCCTCATTTTCATGGTATAGCGATCAAGATAGTAGGCGAGCTCCTCGCCGCGAAGCATGTTACAGGAAAGGAGCGAGAGATGGCCTTCCGCAAAGGAATAAACCGCTTATACTACTCCGCTTTTCATAACCTCGCCTTACATTTTCAAATCAGGTTCACGAGTCTCGAGGAGCAGATGATCCATTCCGCAATCCAAAACAAGCTCAAGATGAGGAACCTGGATGCCATTGCATCCATATTAGAGGAGATGAGATTGAACCGTGTCGATGCAGATTATCACTTGAATAAGGGTGTGAAAAGAACAGATTTTGAAGAAACCCTGGAATACCATCAAACCATCGTCGATAGATTGGAATGCGATAGCTAAAGATGAACCTGCGTTGAAATGCCCTTGCGTGAGCATTTCTCATTTTTGCCACACTTGCAGGCCCGTGAAGTTGAACTTGAAGGGCAGGATCTGGAAGCCGGCGCCGACGACGTCCCTCTTCAGCGCGTATTCCTTCCCGGTCGCCGACAGGATGACCGCCGACCCGCCGCCGCCGGCCCCGTTCACCTTGAACCCGAGCGCCCCGTGCTCCCGCGCGATCCGCTCGAGCTCGGCGATGCGCGGGGTCGCGATCCTCTCGTGCAGCGCCTTCTGGGCGGCCCAGTTCTTGCCCATGATCTCGCCGACGCGCTCGATGTCGCACCGGTGGATGGCCTGGACCATCTCCTTGGGGCACGCCTGGAGCGCGTCGAACGCCTCGACGGTCCGCCGCTCCCCCTTCTCGTAGTTGTCGATGACCTTCAGGTGCATGTCGCTCGAGCTGCGCGACCCGAGGTAGACGAGGACCATCTGCTGCTCCAGCTGCCACGCGAGCTCGGGCCTGGCGGAGATCTGGGAGATCCGCACCTTCGGGTACTCGATCTCGAGGTAGTTGAAGCCGCCGTACGCCGCCGCGTACTGGTCCTGGACGCCGCTCTGCAGCTTGAGCTCCTCGGTCTCGAGGGAGTGCGCGAGCTCGGCGATCTCGTGGTTCACGTAGTGGTGGCCGTTCAGCACCGACAGCGCGCCGATCATGGCGACCGCGATGCTGGCGCTGGTTCCCGTGCCGCAGCCGGGTGGCGCGTCCGAGCGCGCGAAGATCTTGAGCCCTTGCTTGATGCCCAGGCGCTTGATCGCCGACTTGAGGATGTCCAGGGTGCCGTCGTACTCGATCTTGCGGAAGTCCTGGATCTCGGTCGAGATGTCCAGGTTCTCGGAGATGATGTCGATCACGGGCGACAACGCCTGCGGGTACACGCGCACGTAGCTGTACAGGTCGATGCAGAAGTTGAAGACCGCTCCCGCCTTGCAGAACCACGTGTCTGTCCAGCCGCCCACGTCGCAGATCCGCACGGGCGCCCGCGCGAAGATGATCCGTTCCATCGAACCACGTCCCGACGCATTGATGGATGCAACGCCGCATGAGATGCAGCGCTGTGTGCAGATAGGGATAGAACCTATTAAGTAATTCCGCGCACGGTGGCCGCCGGGGAGGATCCGTTCCCTGGTGCGCGTTCCGCCAGGGATGCCCCGCGCGCCCGACCGCGCCCCGGTGCAGGCCCGCCCGCCGAGAGCGGGTCAATCTATACCTTAAAATCGCTGGCGGGGAAGATCATATCGATCGAAATGACCAAAGATTGGATCAACGTCGCCGCCGTCGGCGCGGGGAGGATCTTCCAGGACGCGCACCGCAAGGCCTACACGAACGCCGCGAGCACGAACTACGTCGTGATCGCGCTCTGCGACATTCGCAAGGATCTGGTCGAAGATCAATTGAAGGCCTTGAAGAAGGAATACGATAGGCTGCTTGGCAAGGCGAAGAAGAAGGAGAAGGGCGCGCAGGTCGAGCGGCTCAAGTTCGGCCTCGACCACCTGAAGGCCTTCACGGACTTCGGCAAGATGCTCGACGCCGTCGAGGGCAACTGCGACCTGGTCGACAACTGCACCCCCGGCCGAACGCACGTGCCGCTCTCGGTGCAGGCGATGGAGCACGGGTACCACGCCATGGCCGAGAAGCCGCCGGGCATGAACTGGTGGGACGTCAAGCGCCTCGTCGACGCCGAGAGGCGGACCGGCAAGTGCTTCCAGCTCAACGAGAACGTGTGCTACGAGCGGCCCGTGCAGGCCATGCGCCGCGTGATCGCCGAGGGGCACCTGGGCGCGGTGGTCGAGATCGACGTCCACTTCGGCCACGGCGGCCCGTACGTCCCCTACCACTTCAGCGAGGCGGGGCTCCCCCACTTCATCGACCCGCTGTGGTCCGGCGGCGGCTGCTTGCAGGACCTGGCGCCCCACGGGATCTCGAGGGCCTTCTGGCCCGTCGGCCCGGGCGCGAGGGTCGTCTCGTGCACGACCAAGCTGCTCGAGCGGCGCCAGTCGCCCCGCGTCATGTCGGGCAAGCCGTTCGACAACAAGCTCGACGACTACGCCGAGGCCGACCTCGAGATGTGGGATCCCCGCACGAAGAGGCCCTTCTCCATGAAGGTGACGACCTCGTGGTGCGGCGGCTTCGCGTTCCCGTTCAGCATCGAGGGCGAGCGGGGCACCATGAGCATCGGCCAGGACCCGGTGAAGAAGGCCTACACGCCCGTCATCTTCGCGGACGAGGGCGACGAGTACTTCCCACTCGACGAGGACGACTGGGATCTCCTCGATAGCCACGCTCGCGAGGTCCAGGTCTACTGCGACAACCTCCTCCACGGCAGGCCTTCGAACACGCCCGCCGAATACGCCCTGCGCCTGCAGGAATGCATCTCGATCCAGTACTACTCCAAGCTCGCCAAGCGGAAGGTGGCGGCCGAGGAGATGGAAAAGTGGGCGGAAGGCATCGCTGCCGGCCACCCGTCATACCAGGACGGCGTGGACGAGATCGCCAGGGCGCTCACGGGGGCCGTCGACCAGAAGTCACCCGACAGCGGCTGAAGTTGATGGCCACTTGAACCAACCCGCCAAGAACCTGGCCAAGGTCACCGCGTTCGGCGGCTTCGTCCTTTTCTCCATCGCGATCGGCACGGGCTGGGTGCTCCAACCGCCGGCGCCAACCAGGGTCGGCGACGGCCCCTACGCCGTCTCCCTGGCGCAGCTGGCCGAGTACCGCGACCAGCTCGAGGGGCAGCCCGTCGTGGTCACCAGCGAGGCGAGCGCCGTCAGCGTGAACGACACGAGCGGGGACGTGCAGTTCACGATCTCGCACGACGTCATCGGCATCTCGGAACGGGTCCTGCTCGAAGCGTGGGCACCGGGGGGCATACAGCCCGCGGGGTCGGCCATCGGGAACGGGACGCTCGTCGTGGTCAAGGGGGTCTGCAAGCTCGCGTCGGAGGGCGTCATCGTGGGCACGGAGGTCCACGTGCTCGCCGAAGACTACGTCTACATCCTCTCCCTCTCCGGGCTCGTGGCCGTCGTGGCGATGCTCTTCGCGTTCTTCCGCCTCGACGCGAGGCGGCTCAAGTTCCGGGCGAGACCAAGGCGGGGGAAGGGAACCAGGAGCGGGGGTGCATGACCCGTGCCGGACTGGTTCGCCCACCTCATGCTCGCGACCGTCGCGTCGACGTGCCTGCGCCTCGACCCGTGGAAGCGGACGCTGCTCTTCGTCGGGAGCGTCATGCCCGATCTCGTGCGCGTCCTCGTCCTCGTCGACAGCGTCGTGCATTCCGGGTGGTTCTACACCTTCGTGGCACTGCCGGTCAACACCGGGAGCCACACGCTACTGGGCTTGCTGGCGTACTCGCTGTTCCTGTCCCTCTTCTTCGAGCCGGCACTCCCGGCAGCCGTCACCGGCAAGGGACTCGGCGCCGTGATCGGCAGGCGTTCTGTCCCCGCGGCACGCCTCGCGCGCTGGTGGCGGGACGCATCGAGGAGCCCGTTCTTCTTGCTCTTCGTCGGGGGCGTTTTGCACCTGTTCCTGGACACGTTCATGTGGCCATACGGGTCCGGCATCATGTGGCTCTACCCGCTCAGCGACGCATGGTTCCGGTGGTCGTTCGGCGCGTGGTGGCCGGGCGCGGTCGACGGGATCCTCTGGCTGTCGCCGTTCTTCGCCGCGGCCGTCGCCGTAGAGGTCGCGGCCTGGGCAAGGCGGGCTCGGGGGCGGCGCGCGTGACGGCGCCCGCGGAGTACCACGCAGCCAGCGCGGCGGTCAACGCGGCCGGCGCCGCGTGCTTCTCGATCGCCGCGGCCTGGCTCTTGGGCATGCTGCCGGGCACGGCGGCGACGCTCCACGTCGCGTGCGCAGCCGTGTACGCCGCCTCCACCGTCTCGTTCTGGGCGCTGCAAGCATCCTACCACGTCTTCTTGCACGCCGGGCGCCAGAGCGAGAGGTTCAGGAACGTGGACCGTGGCAGCACCTTCTTCTTGATCGCTGGCACCTTCACGCCCCTCGTCGCGGCACGCCAGTCCATCACCCCCGCGGTCGCCGCGCCGCTCGTCGCCCTGTGGGCGTTCGCGGCCGGCGGGATGATCCTGCTGGTCGCGTGGAAGGGCGTACCCCGGGCCCTCACGCCGCTGGGCTCGCTCGGGATGCTGGCCCTGGGCGTCGCCGCGACGCTCGCGACCCAGGTGGCCGGCGGAACCATCCCCGTGGCAGGCGTCGCGGCGCTCCTCGCGGGGACGGGGCTCGTCATCGCCGGCGGTTGCGTCTACGCGGCACGGAAGCCGAACCCCCTCCCGGGGCGCTTCGGCTTCCACGAGCTCCACCACGCGCTGGTCCTCGCTGGCTCGTTGGTGGTCCTCGCGCTCGTCGCGATCCTGCTCGGGTGACGCTGCCCAGACCACGCGCCACGAGCGCGCGATCACGGGCGGTCGCGTCCCGCGATGGCGTGGGGGGCCGAGGCGTGGCATGCCAGCATTCGCCGACCTCGGTTACCCACCAGGTTGGCATGATTATTTAAATCTAGGTGGGAATAAGGATAGTGTAAGTAGAAGAAACACGCGTGGAAGGAACGCCATGTCGTCGACGAAGCGCAGTTACATCTTCAAGACCGTGATCCTGGGGGATGGAGCCGTCGGCAAGACGAGCCTGGTGATGATGTTCACCGAGCAGAAGTTCCAGAACCAGTACATCATGACGATCGGGAGCAACTTCGCGCTGAAACTCATCCCCGCCGAGATCCTCACGACTGGCGAGAAGGAATACCCGGACGTCCGCCTCCAGCTCTGGGACCTGGCCGGGCAGCCGCACTTCCGCGCCGTCCGCCATCCCTTCTACAAGGGGGCGAGCGGGATCATCTACGTCTACGACGTGACCAGGCCCGACACGCTCGAGCACCTCAACGGCTGGCGCGAGGAGCTCATCAAGCAAGTCCCCCCCACCACCCCCGCCATCTTGCTGGCCAACAAGGTCGACCTCA
>JAFGBX010000227.1 GCA_016932935.1 Promethearchaeota archaeon
CCATCTTTTCCCGTTCGATGTTTAAAAAGGTTTAAACCGATGAAAACTAGATCATAAAGGGGAAGTTATTTTCAAACAACCCCTAAGGTCATTTCCTTTATCAACAAGGCAAGCGATCCCACGATCGAGCGGCTTCTTATCCCCCGCCTCGCGCTTACGACGGCGGAATACTTCGCTTTTTCGAAGGATTTCGACGTGCTCGTCATAATGGTCGACATGACCAACTATTGTGAGGCGTTGCGCGAGATATCCGCCTCCAAGGATGAGGTTCCATCCAGGAAGGGATTTCCTGGATACATGTACTCGGATCTCGCGTCGATCTATGAGCGTGCCGGCAGGATCAAGGGAAAGCCTGGGTCGATAACGCAGATACCGATCCTCACCATGCCAAATGACGATATCAACCACCCCATCCCAGATTTGACCGGCTACATCACAGAAGGCCAGATCGTCCTGGGTAGGGCCCTGTACGGTAAGAGTATCTTCCCCCCTCTCGACATCCTCTCTTCGTTGAGCCGCTTGATGAAGGACGCCATCCCTGGAAAAACGCGAGACGACCACGCGGATGTTATGGGGCAGCTATACGCCTCGTATTCCAAGGCGCTGGACACCCGTGCCTTGCAAGCCGTCGTTGGTGAAGAGGGATTGTCGCCATTGGACAAGCAATACTTGAGTTTTGCCGATGATTTCGAGATGGAGTTCTTGAACCAAGAAATCGAGAACCGGCGAACCTTCACGGAAAGTCTGAATCTCGCCTGGAAGGTCTTGTCAGTTCTCCCGGCATCGGAACTTATCAAGATCAAGAAGAAATACATTGACGCCTATTACGTGAAAAAATAGAAACACGGCTGTGCGAAGCATGTCGAGCTTCATGAAGATCATACCGACCAAGTCGGAATTGCTCCGGCTGAAGAAGCGGCTGAAATTCTTGACGATGGGACGCGAGCTGCTGCGCATCAAAGCCGAGTCGTTGCTAATCCAAATAAAGGAGTTTTACCGCAAAACCAAGCAACTACGAGACGAAACCCGGAACGAAGTGATCGACGCGTTTAAATCGCTCAAGACCGCGGAACTGATCTCTGGCGAACACGCATTGAAGGCCCTAGCCTCGGTGAACAAGGACTTAATAGAGTACGTGATCGACATCAGCTTTCGGTCGTCGTTCGGTTACACTGTGCCCAAGATCAAGTTTCGCATAGAGCGGGAGAAGAAGTTTCCCCATTATGGCTTTATGAACACGAACTTCCCCCACGACAACTACTACAGGAAGATCCAGGGATCTATAGAGAACCTGCTCAAGCTCGCCGAGTTGGAAAACACGCTCTTCATAATGGCCAACGAATATAGGAAACTCAGGCGCCGGATCAATGCGCTTGAAAAGATCATCATACCAACGACCGTCGTCCAGGTCAAGATAACCGAGGAAACGCTGGATGAAACGGGAATCGAAGAATTCATCCGGATGAAGAAAACCAAGATGAAGATTAAAGCAAAGCAAGGAGAATGAATGATGGACGCGTTGATCGTTCTGGCGAATTCGAGAAATGCACGCACTTGCATTTTGGGTTTCATCGGTCATGTGGAAAACACGTGTTCCCGCGATTTCCCTCCTTGACCATGCACGCAGAACCAGGAGATGAATCTTGATGTTAAAACCGGAGAAATTCGGAAAATTGACGATAGCGACCTCCACACAAGAGATCGAAGCGGCATTGTTCTTGATCGCTTCGCGATCGGTTGCCCAGGTGAAGGAAATCAGCGATCTACCAAGGGACTTCAAGCGGGTGCAATCCGAGTTTTTTAAAATCGAAGACGAGAACAAGCAGGACTTCGACATCCGGGACTTCAAGATCCAGATGATGAACAAGAAGATCACAGAGATCGGGGAGAGTCTCGACTTCATCATCAACAAGCTAAAGATCAAACCAGATCCGAACTTGAAAACGCATTACGAGTTCCACATCAAGGATTTGAACGACCTGGTCGAGAAGCTCTTCAACACCACGAAGGACTTATACGTCAAGGTTCAACAGCTGTTCAACTCTATCATCACGACGGAAAACGCCATTGAGGCTTTGCAGCAAAGGGTCGCAGTGTTACAGGGCCTTGCCTCCTTCGACGTGCAGAGGCAATACCTCAGCGGGTTTCGCTTAATGGACGTAAAAACCGTCATCGTAGGCCAGAAAAACGTCGAGTTATTCATAGAAGAATTAAAGAATGCCATGGTCTTCTTTCAGGAGCATCGCTTGAATGAATCGAGTACCCTTTTCATCATTGCAGCACCCCAGGAGCGCGTGCCAGAAATCTCCCGTAAAATCGACCTGTACAACGCGAAAGTCTTCGAATTCTCCGAAACTGACTTTTTACCCAATGGAGTACTGGACTCGGCCAAATCCCAGAAGGATTTGAACACGCAGATAGAAAACAGGAAGCGCGTGGATGCCGAGTACAAGCGTATCAAACAAGAGATCGAAGTTGAGATCGTCGCGATGCACGAGGTCTACATGAACGCCGTCAAGTTCCTACACAATCACGAAAAAATGCAGTTTTACAATGGCTTCGTCATCGCGGAGTTCTGGATCCGCTTCAAGGACTGGCCACGACTCGAGAGCGAGATACGGAGCACCTTCGAGAACCGGATCCAATACATTTTCCGTGAAGTCGCTCGCTCGGCGACTTACAAGGAGGAGGGTCAAGAAGCAGAAGAACAAAAGAACATCGATGACCCGCCGACCTACATACAGATCCCAAAGATATTGCAGCCATACACGACTGTGTTGAAGCTCTACGGGCTCCCGCAGTACTCGGAGATCAACCCCCTCCTGCTCATCTTCATCTCGTTCCCGCTCCTCTTCGGGCTCATGTTCGGCGACGTCGGGCAGGGATTGGCGTTGATGCTGGCGGGGCTTGCCATCGCCAGGCTCTACAAGAAACGCCAAGGCTACCATAATCTAGGCATCATCATATTCTGGTGTGGTGTCGGCGCCGTATTTGGCGGGTTCGTGTATGGTGACGTGTTCGGGTACCCGATCATCGACGTCAGCATCGGGGGCTTCCGCATCTTCCCGTGGTTCCATCCCTTCCCGGAACCAGGGGAGATCGCCTTGTTTGGAGTCGGGGCGGCCATGGAGCTGCTCAAATTCACGATATGGATCGGGACGTTCCAGATGAGCACGGGGTTTTTGTTGCGCATCTATAACTACGCCCTCATCAAGCGGCGTTACCTCATCTTCGTCGATCCGATTCCGAAACTCGTGATCCTTTGGGACATTTGGCTCGCCATCCAGACATACGGCTTGAACATCACCTTGTTCATGAGCGCCGACTTCTTGTTCTCCTTGGAAGGATTCTTGTTGATCGGGGCAGTCCTTATCCTGGTCTTTGGCCAGCTGTTGGGGAAGGCATTCCGGATCCCCTACCTCCGAAAGAAATCAGCTGGGGGGTTGCTTGGGGAGCAGAGCATGAACTTGTTCGAGACGTTCTTGTCTTTCTTGTCCAACGCCTTGAGCTACACGCGGATATTCGCCATGACGATGGTTCATCTCGGGTTCATCTTCGCCGTGCGGCTCATCGCCGACCAGATCAGCCAGGCACTTGGCGACGCTGTATGGGCATTCGTGATTGCCTACTCTATCGGGATGGCGCTGGTGGTGGCACTGGAACTCGTCTTGGTGCTGATTCAGAACATCCGCCTCCATTTCTACGAGTTCTTCTCCAAGTTCTACAAGGGCGGTGGTAATGAGATCACGATACTGAAATATGATGTCCGGTTCTCGAAGATCTATTTCGATGACTCGGAGCGGTTCATCATCGAGCTGCCCGCGGCCAGGCCGGCGGCAGCGTGAGCCTTAGAAGTAAAAGAAGACCTAATCAAAGATGGCCGACGCGCGTGGATCCTTCCAAGCATCCCGATGTCTTCACCGACGATGGCCGCAAGGGGCACCCATGGAAGCTTTGGGCCGTCTTGCGCGATGCAGTTCGCCGGAGCTGCGTCCGTTCCCTTTTCGCCAATATCCCTTTAAATGCGAACGGACCTTGGCTGCCTCATGCGACACGTGATCACCCGGCCAGAGTGGGACAAGTACTACTACCACTCGAAGGAGCGCGAGGGACAGGTAAAGATCGAGCACGAGCCGAAGGAGACGGAGATCGAGAAGGTGGACGTCGTGCTCGGGGAGCTCGAGAGGCTCGGCTTCATCGATGCCACGGGCTATGATATGGATGCCCTCGAAAGGTTCCGCGCCCTCGTGAAGGAGAACTTCTTCATCTTCTGGACGGCGATCAACCCCCCCGTGGAGCGGCTGCTCTACGCCATCAGCTACATCCGCAAGCCGAAGAGCATCTTCGGGTTCGGCATCTTCACGGGCAACCCGGTCGCCTGGTCGTTCGGCCCGGCGATCCAGAAGGTCTACGAGGCGACCCGGCTCGAGGCCGTGGAGATCGACGAGAACAACGGCCGCATCTGCACGGACAACTTCAACGAGATCAAGGGCGATGTCCCCCTCACCGTGCACGTCGAGGACGGGTTCGAGACCATCGAGCGGTTCAAGGACGGCGAGTTCGACCTCGTCTACATGGACGCGAACGGGAAGGATCCCGAGACGGGCAAGAACAACAAGCGGATCAACTACACGTTCTTGAAGAGGGCCTACCCGAAACTCAAGCCGGGCGGGCTCGCCATCGTGCACAACGCCTACCAGGAGTCGTTCAGGCAAGACGCCGGTGCTTACCTCGATTTCACGGCGGACGAGAAGTACTTCGAGAGAACCGCGACGGTCGGCATCGACGAGCAAGGGTTGGAGATTTCCATAAAAAAGGGATAGGGATCCCTTCCCCACGCGGCGGGATCACGCGTCCTTCTCCGCCGGGCGTCGCTCGGGGATCGGCTGCGGCTTCTTGCCCGCCTTGGCGAACTCCGGGGTCAAGAACAGGCCGCAGTAGCAATGGCCGTACTCCTTCTGGTCGGGCACGCAGTAGGCGCACGGGCAGATGATGTCCTTGTCCTTCTCCCGAACCCCTGCTGCCGAGCGGCACGGGCAAGAGAAGTAGGCATACCTGTTGTAATTGGTCATCAAGCCTTCGACCAGCATATCCAAGAACACTTTATCCGGATGCAGCACCCAGTTCTGCTTGGTCGCGGTCATCGTGACGAACGTGACCACGTTGTCCTTCGTTTTTTTGCCGGGCATGGCACGATCACGGGATGGTGGAAGAACACTAGCCGCAACATGGTTGAAAAGGTTTTGACCGGAGGGCGCCCTACTGCAGCTCGAGGAGGGTGATCAACTTGTCTTCCTTGAAACCGGTGACGACGTGCTTATCATCGATGATGACGAACGGGAACATGATCCGCTCCTTGTACTTCTCGTTCAGTTCCTCCTTGAGGGCGCTCTTGACCTCTGGATCCAGGAGGTCGTAATAGACGTACCTGAATTGCACGCTCTTGTCGTGCAAGAACTTCAAGCACGACTTGCAGAAGCCGCAAGTGCTCAAGGCATAGACGGTCACCTCGTGCTTCGCGTTCGTTCCCGTTTCTTGCGTGAAGGTAATCTTTTCGATCATCCAGGTGCACCAGGGGTATTCATCAATGCAATGCTTGGTTCAATGGGGCCAGCTCGGGTATTTAAAACTGCCCGTGTTCCAGGAAAGCTTTTCATCGTCGCCTCGTTTTAATCGAAAAAAAATGGGAGATTAAAGAGGCCGCTCACGCGACGACGATCTTCTTGCCGTCCACGTAAGGATCCTTGCACTTGAGCGGGATCTCCACGTCGAGGACGCCTTCGTGATAGTCCGCCTTCACGTGCTCCGGATCCGCGTCGCATACGAAGGCGTACTCGCTCACGAACGTCGTGATCTTGTCGCGCTTGGCCTCGAGGCGCAGCCCGTCAGGGATGACCCGCAAGTCGATGTCATCCTTCTTCACGCCGGGGATCTCGAAGGTGATCGACACCGTGTCTTCACCCTCGATGCCGCAGCCCTCGGAACACACGCAGCCGGGTACCCAGATCCGGCGCATGATATCGGGCTTTCCCTCGTCCTTCTCTGCCATCTTCGTATCGCCCGCGGGTGCTGTAATGTCGGTTGGCTTCTGTTCTGACATCCCTACCACCTTATTGACGTGCGGTATCTCGCACGCCTGTTTCTATCATCATTATGTACGAGTGCGTAGAAACGTGTTTCCCTTTCGAGAAATAGAAAGCTGGGCGTGTTTCGCGAATGGCTTGTAACGTTGGGTTATAAAAAGGATGGGTAAAGGCCTAGGGACGCTTTAATAGGGGAGGGCCCATGAGGACACATGGGTGGTGTTTTCCACTTGATAAGGAACGGGAGGTGTTACCCACGAGTGTGCCCGTCGTTTTTACTCGTCATGGTTTCGAGGTGCTCTATGAGAACGACAAGAGACTTTCGCTTGGATACGACAGGGCCGATTTTACCATCGATTCCACGCTAGTATGGACTCTCGCAGGGCTCGGTACGGGAGTGGGGCTCATGCTCGTGGCTTTCGGCGGCTTGCCGGGCATTCTGCTGTCCATCCCGTGCTTCGGGGCAGCGATCGCCCTCGTGCTCGCCGACCTCTGGTACAACCCGAGAGAGACCCGCCTTTCCTTGTATTGGCCGATGAATTCCCTCGACGTCACGGTTCGTTACCGGTTCCGGCCGACAAGGACGTCCAAGGTTCCATTCGGCCGCGTCTTCGCCGTCTATTACAAGAAACAGGGATCAGTGAACAAGTCCTACGAGCCGTGTTCGTTGCACCTCCTCTTGCACGACGGCACCTGGATCGACCTTGCGAGGCACGTCCCTATACCCGACGTCTCCGAGCTCCGAGGTTTGTTGCGTCCACTCCTCGAGAAGACCGCGTCGGGCGACATCGGCCAGTTGCTCGAACGGAGCCGGCGACGCTTAAGATGCCGAAAAACTGGCCTTGGAGCCGGGCATGGGCATTGAAAATGGATCAAAGGAGGAAAGATCAAAGATACTGGGCGAGGAGGGCCTCCAGGTCGCCGCGGTGCTCGTCCGGGTGCAAGTAGATGTCGATGATCTGGTCGTGGGGCAAGCTTTCCACCTTCTCGTTGAGCCTGGTGATGACCTTGATGTTGATCTCGACGGCCTTCTGCACGGGCATGCGCTCGGGGTTGATGTCGATGCCGAACCACTCCTTGTAGCCCATCATCTTCAGGGCGTAGACGAGCGCGAGGGCTTCCTGGACGTTCACGACGCCTACGTTGAGATCCTGGTCGTAGTTGCCGAACGGCTGGCTGTTCCAATGCGTGTGCGCGAGCATACCGTGCATGCCCACGAGGCTGTAGGCCGCTGCAAGGGGTTCACCGCCCATCGTGACGTGGCCGATCTCGGGGTTGAGGCCGACCAGCGCGTGGCCGTCCTTGACCGCCTTCACGTTCTTCTCGTCCTTCAAGTGACCCATGATGCGCTGCGCGGCGAGGATGCCCTCGGCGGTCGTCCGGTAGATGTTGTTGGGGGCCGGCTCGTATGGCTTGGGCTCGATGGCTACCCGGACGCCGGGCACGCGATCCATCGCCTCGGCGAGCGACCTCTCGAAGGTCTGCCACATCCACGGGTAGACCGTGCCGAGCATGTACGTGTAGCCGTCGATACCCGGCCACGAGATCGCCGCGCCCGCGCCGATCTCCTGGACGACCTTGAGGGCGCCCTCGGCGATGTCGATCGCCTTCGCTCGCACCTTCGGATCGGGGTTCGACAGGCAGCCGAACTCGAACTCCTTGTCGAAGAAGTGGCTGAAGGGCACGCCGACGACCTTGACGCCGGCCTTGGCGAGGCCCTTGTAGAGGTCGATGTTGCCCTCGTTGATCTCGGCTGGGTAGTGGGCCTCGATGCCGGTCACGCCGAGGTCGGCCATCTGCTTGGCCATCTCGATGCGCTCGGGGATCGTCTTGTCGGGCACGTAGCGGTCGTGGAACCTGCCGCCGCCGGGCGAGAAGTACCAGATGCCCACGGAGAACCTGGGGGCGAGTTTGAACGACTTCATATGGCGCCGGAGGGCCTGCTCGTCCCTCTCGGCGGCCTGGTACCGCAAGTCTGGTAGGGTGTAGGCCATGGATGTTCACGTACGGGATGATGGGAACCAGCTGTAGGTTGCCTCGATGGCTAAATAGGCTTTCGACGTGCGATCGACGGCGGATGCCGGCGGGTGCCGGCCTTCGCCGGGGGAACGGCGGCCGGTACCGAGGCGAGCGAGCTGCCGGGGCTACCTGTCACGCATCCTGGGGCGGCCGACGATCTCCCAGAGCTTGTTCAGCCACACGTGCGCCTTGAACCCTTTCAGCAGGTAGATGCGGCCATCGGTCGTGTAGATCTCGAACTTGCTGTCGGAAAGCCTGTTGAAGTCCTGTATGGCCGAATAAGGGAGCCAGAAGACCCCCTTCGGCGAAAGCACCCTGAGCCCGCTCATCTCCAGACTCATGTTGCCGCTCAGCACCTTGTCCCTTGTGACGATCGACCCGTGCATCTGGAAGCCCGGCAGCGGGGTGGAATCCCAGCCCTCGCCACCCGCCTCGTCGTCTCGCATCGGATCGAAGAAATCCAATCCGTCCTCGCGCCCCTCGACTTCCTGGGCTGCTGGTGTGGCACGTTGATGGACGCCAGGCGCCTGTGCCATGGGGTCGAGGAGTTGGAAGCCGCCGGCGCCGTCAAGCGGCGCTCCACAAGAGGTGCAGAATCGCGCGTCGGGCTTGATGACCGGGGCGCCGCAGCTCGGGCATATAATTGGGTGGGACAGAAATCTCGCCTCGATCGGATGACGTGGCACCACGATAAAGAATTTTGCTGCGTGCGCTCAGGGGGAAGGCGGGCGCGCCTTGCACGAGTCGCAGAGGGGGTTGCTGGCGGAGACGTAGGCCGGCTCGCCGCAAGCGTGGCAATAGGAAGGCGCGTCCTCGGTCGACGAGAACCGCATGGTCATGCTGCATACTCCACCGCACGTGGTGCACGCGGGAACGTCAGGATTGAAGGAAACGTGCTTACGGCAGTAGATGCAGAAGCCTTGCCTTTCTGGATGCAATCCCATCGACCACCTTAATGTGAGGGCCTCGTTCTCATCCCCTATTATCTTTACCGAGTTCAAGCACCGCGAGGAAGATCAAGACGAACGCGGACAGCCACAAAAGCGGTGATGCGATGTCGAAAATCCCCCCTATCGCACCAGTAAGGAACCTCCATAAGATCGCCCATCCTACCTCTCCTATGAGCAGCGCGAAGGCGATCAAGAGGAAGAGGAACGACTTCCGCTTGGTTCTAGAGTAGTACACCGCCGAGAAGACGAGCAGAACGACCTTTAAACTCAGAATGACCATTTCTGGCAAGTCTTCTATGAGGATATCGATGGGATCCGCAAACAACTCTGGAGGCGCCTCGATATGGATGACCAACAATCCTACGAGCGCCCTAAAAAAGATGCCGCTCTGAACGGAAGCGCGCCTAAATGGTCGAGAGAAAGCCGGGAAGAGGTGCTAGGCTTGAAAAACCGGTTACTTCAAGAACTTCATGAAGTTTGCCGGCTCCTGCCCCTGGTCGACGAAGACCTCTTTCTGGACGCCGGGAGTGTCCTTGTCGAACTTCCGGGCGAGTTGGCCAGCAAGCACGCGCTCCTTGACGTTGCTTTGCTCGCCCACCCAGATGAAGCTCGTGTTGATCTCGGGCACCCAGAGCACCATGCAGTCGTCGGGATCCAGGTTCTCCTTCTTCGCCGGCACCTGCACGAACTCGACCGCGTTGATGTTCCCGCCCGCTTCCTCGGACGAGACCTTGAACAGCGCCGGGGGCTGGTTCTCCTTCACGACCCGCTTGAGGAAGCTCTCCGCGAGGTCCTTCTCGACGATCTTGAGCCCGCCCTGCTCGGAGCAGAGCGCCTTGAACTTCTTCGCGTCGGGCGTGTCGTCGCCCTGGTCGATCGCTATGACTTTTGGCTTGCCACCGCGGGCATCGTCCATCTTCTTGGCGATAGCCGCCGCGGATCCTTTCTCGTCAACTGAGGCGTTGTTACCGTGCCATAGCCAAATGACGTCCCCGTTGTCGACGATGTACGAGTCCCCCGTCGTGAAGACGAGGCTTGGTATCTCCTTCTCGGTTCCCTTTTCGACGATGTAAATCTTCATGTTTGTCCCACACCGGATGCTTGGTGATCCACAATACCAGATTCGGAGTAAAAAACTTGATCGCGCCGCTCCATGTTAAACTCCCAGGGGATATTAGGGAGAAGCACGTCTAGGCCGGCGGGAACCGAGGATCTGCGGGGACCCGACCGGTAACCGGCCCCTCGCTTGCGCGATTACGACACGCTCACTCCGCCTCGTGAGGAATCCGGCGGGTAACGCGTCCAGCATAGAGGAGACGAACAAGAAAAGGGCACATGCACGGTGAGACAACCATGATCCATAAACTCGACGTGAAAGAAGACGTCATGTTCCTCGCTGATCCGGCACTCGAGGGACGGGTGCCTGGTTCCGAGGGGAGCCGCATCGCGAGGGAATACATCATCAACACGTTCCAGAGACACGGCTTGAAGCCGCTGTTCGATGACAAGCGCAGCTTCACGCAAGAGTTCGGTTGTATGAGCGGCCATGGCCGGGCCCTCGTCGACGGGGAGAGGGCACGTGGCGCGAACGTCGGTGCCATCGTCGAGGGGAACCTGCCGGGGTACGTGCTCGTCGGCGCGCACTACGACCACCTGCCAAACTCCCCCGGTGCGGACGACAACGCCGCCGCGGTGGCGCAACTGCTCGCCGTCGCGAGGCACTTCGCCCAGCGGGCACCTGTCGTCGGGAGGGGGCTGCTTTTCCTGGCCTTCGACTGCGAGGAGCCGCCGAACTTCCTCCAGCCGTCCATGGGCTCCGTGTACTTCACCGAGCATTGCCCAGTCCCCCTCGACGAGATCCAGGTGGCGATCGTCCTCGACCTCACGGGCCATCGCGTGCCGAAGCCCCGTCTCGAAGACTTCGTGTTCGCCATCGGTATGGAGCACGCGCCGGCCGCGATCGAAGCCGTCCTCGAGGCGTCGAGGGGTGTACGGGGGATCCACGTGTTCCCGACGTCCAACGACCGCGTCGGGGACATGTCCGACCACCACGCGTTCCGGATCCGCGGGCGGCCGTTCGTCTTCCTGAGCTGCGGCCGAACCGAGCATTACCACTCGAGCACGGACACGATCGAGCACCTGGACCTGCCCAAGGCTGGTGCCATCGCCGCGTTCCTCGCGGGGCTCGTTGCCGCGTGCGCTGACGGCAGGGAGTTCGTGTTCGACCCGGGGAGGGGCCGGAAGGCGATGAAGGAAGCCGAGGCAGCCGCGCTGTCCGGCTTGCTCGGCCGGCCCGTCGGGGTCGCCGATGTCGACGTCCTCGTGGGCGAGCTCAGCCGCGGCTTGTAACCGGCGATCACGCGTCGTACTTGGCCGGCTTGTTCAGCAGCCGGAAGGTGTCGGCCTTGAACTTGAGCGTCGTGGCGAGGTTCTCCTTGAACGAGAACACGATCGTGTAGATGCCGAGGTGCTTCGCCGCGTCGATCACGGGGACGAAGTCGCCGTCGCCGCTCACGATCGTGATCGACGCCACCTGGTTCGCCTTGTTCGAGAACAGGGCGGTGGCCTTGGTGGCCATCATGACGTCGACGTCGCGGTACTTCTGGTCCTGGCCGTCGGCTTGCATCTTCTTGTCCGCTTGCACCTCGAGGGTGAACTGCTTGAGGACCTGCTCCAGCTCGGGGTCGTCTTGGAACTGCATGGAGAGCGCCCGGTTGACGTCCACCTCGTGGTACTTGGAAGCGTACACGTAGCCGGACACGCGCTGCGGCACGAAATGGTCGTCGTATCCCTTCAGCACGCTCCGCAGCACGAGGAACAAATGCTTGATGTTGGGATGCCGGGTCGTCACCTTGTTCGCGATCGCCCACAGGTTGTTAAAGTCGATGACGACCAAATGAACGGGGTGCTCGGAACCCGCGTTCATGACGGCGAGCCGCGCCTGGCGCTTCATGTACCGGCGGAGGTGCTCCTTCACGTCTTCCTCGACGGCCTCGCTTATCTCGGCCGAGAGGTCCCGCTTGATGGGGTTGCCGATCTCGTCGCTGATCTCGCGCACGAGCTCGTCCTTGATCTCTTGCTTGAACAGGGAGGGGAGGTCGCCGCGTATCTTCTGCTCGATGTCGCTCTTCAGCTCGTTCTTGATCTGCTTCTTGAGCGGGTCGATGTTGTCCTTGATCACCGCCCCCGCGTGGCGCGCCTGCCCGAGCAGGCCCGAGAACTCGCCCCGCAGCTCGTCGAGGATGGCCTTCTTGACGTCTTCACCAACGAGCTTCCGCAGGTTGTCGTGTGCCCCGGACAGCCGGGACGTGACCTGGCGCGCCTCGACGATCTCCTTCTGGAACTCGTCGCGCAGCTCCTTCCCGACCTCGGCCTTCAGCTCGGCCTTGACCTCGGCCTTCACGAGGTCCTTGACCTGGGCGCTGAAGTGCATGTTGAACCGCTTGATGACCTCCCGGATCACGCCGCCCTCGAGCGACGCCGAGATGTCGGCGACGAGCTTCTGGCGGACCGGCCCTGAGAACTGCCGGGCCACGATGTTCTCCACTTGCGCGACGAGGTTCTCCTTGAATTGGCGCTCGACCTCGTCGAGCCGTGCCTTGGCGACATCAGCACTCGCTTGTGCCTCGGCCGGCGGCGCGGCACGAATGCCCGGGCCCTGCTCCGGCTCCCGCTGGGATCCCGTTGGGGGCTCGTGGTGGGAGGGAGGCCGACGGTACCCGACCGAGCTCGCTCCCCGCGTGCCTTCGAACCCTTGCGGCCGTTCTTGTGGCACGTGGATGGTGGGCTCTGCGCCCGGGGGCGCGTCTTGCTTGTCTATCCGGGGCGGGGGCAACCGATTCAGGCCCGGGCTTTGAGGCTCGCTCTTGAGGAACTCCCGCTTCTCGCCCGATCCGAGCAACGCATCGACGAGCGGGCTGTCGTCGTTCAAATCGTCCGATTGCTCTTCGACCAGATCGTGCCACCACCAGCGCGCGTGAACACTCTATCGATGCCAATTTGCCAATTTAAATCAATGGTTCTTAGCGGGAATATCGCGGGCTTAATAGTCCTCCAGCCCAGGTCTCTTGACGACGGGCCCGCGCATCAGGAAGGAGATCTCAAGCGGTTCCATTGGCCCATGCGCGCAGCAGCCCGCGACACGCTTCCAGGACGCTTTCGGTGGGCACCGGCCGAGGGAGTTTGGGCGAGATGGCGCTCAACGTGCGAGCGAGGCGCGCCTCGAACCCCGGCTGCCCGAGCAGCGGGGCGAGGTTCACGCGGGAGAGGGCCTCCTTGGTGTAGACCCGCTTCCCGTCCCGGAAGGTGATCGCCCCGAGGAAGGCGCACGCGGGGGGCGAGTTCAGCGCCGCGAGCGCGCAGACGGCGTCCTCGAGGCCGTCGAACGCCAGGTAGTAGCACGTGTCATCGAGCATCACGGGCCTGCCTCCGGCGGGCAGGACGAGGGAAAAGGACGGATCCTTGTAGAAGCCGGCGATGGCCACCTTGTATGGCTTGAACGCGTATTCGCCGATCCCGAACAGGCAGAACCTCGGCCTGTTCTTGTAGATGGCCGACCGCCGCCCGTCCAGTGCATCGGCGTGCTCGACCAGGTACCGCCACGCGCGCGGC
>JAFGBX010000228.1 GCA_016932935.1 Promethearchaeota archaeon
GAGGGAGTTCAATATCGTCATGCGGGCCGACCGGATCTTGACGGCCGTCCCCGTGATGCGCCCCCACTCTCGCACCACGTAGAGGTTGACGAGGTGTGAGAACTCGGGGCCGAACCGGGAGGAGAGCAAGTTGTTCAAGCTCTCGCGCGACGTGGTCACCACGTCAGCCCCCCGCTTCCTCGTGATCCCGCCGATCTCCGAGATAACGGCCTCGTACGCACCGTTCTGCCAGTGCTCCCTGAGGGCGCTCAAGAGCATGATGAGATGGAGCCGCGCATCGACGCTCGGGTCGTTCAATGGCAAGCAAGCGAGCTTTGCGTCGAATATGTCCTTGCCAATGCTGAACGTTTTTGCCAAGTTCTCCGCGATCACGGCGAAGTCGGTGTTCTGCTGATCCATGGGGATCGTGGCGACAATAGACGACTTTATGGCCGAAAAGGCCGCCCTCGCCCCCGGCACGAGCAGCGCGCGCTTCTGCAGGCGGTCGATAACGCGGAAGCTACCCGAAAGGAGCTGCTGCTGAAGCACGGCGTCGATAGTTTCCTCCACGACATACCTGGACGCGGCCATCTGCCACCACCATATAAATGGTGACGCCCGAATATAAATCTGTGGCACCGCCACGATTTTGTGTGGAGGGGGCCGGCACGGCGATCGCAGCCAGGAATACCCGGGAAAACCCGCCGTGCTCACGATATAAGAAGGCCTGAACTGGAGGGCAGTAGGAAATCGTCAAGCAGTTCGTTTTGTCACAATGTCAGCGCGTTCTATTACTTGTCTTGCTCGAGGCCTTCTGAACTGGCCTCGTGGGCCAAAGAAATCTCGATCTCTTCGATCTGCTTGCTCCTAATGCGCGCGTATGCCACCATGAACGGGTTGTCGATCGTGGATGCCATCATCGTCGCTCATGGAAGGTATCGAGTCGGGCATTCAAGAACACGTCCCAACTAAAAGTGGTTACCCACGGTCTGCGCCCTGGAGGGGGCGCCGCGTGCTCGAGGAGCGGTTCTCCGGGAGGAACTTCCGGGGATCCAGCAGGTCGAGGTCGTACCTCTCGACGATCTCGAACATGTGCTGGCTGTAATTGAGCTCGTCGATGATGTCCTTTTTGAATCCGTGGAAGTCGCTGCATAGCGAGAACTTCGTGCCGTGCTCGTGCCCGCATTCCAGGAGCGGCTTGAGCCGCGCCTCGTCGAACTTGTTCTTGTTCAGCTCGAGAGCCACGCCATACTTGGTCGCGTAGAGCACGAGCCGCTTCATCTTTTCCACAGGCAGGTGCTTGGGAAAGTTCTCGTGCGGGTGGGCCAGCACGTCCGGCCGGTAGTCGACGAATGCCTTGTAGATCCCCGCCTCCCACATGAACTCGTGCGTCCCGCGGGGGAAGGTCGGGAACGTCTGGTGCTTGACGACGAGCAAGTAGTCGAAAAAATCCGGTGTGATGCCCCGCGGGAGCGTCAACTGGCCGCGCGGGTTGATGTCGACCTCGGCCGAGTGGAGGAAACGGATCTTCGGGAATTTCTTGTTGTATATTCGGAAGAATTCCTTCCGATACCGCAATAGATCGACCGAATAGCCGTTGTTGAACCGTCGCCGATCGCCGAACCGCTTCGGGTTGTGGTACATGGCGAAAGGGAACACGTGATCAGCGAAGCCCACGATCTTGATCCCGTTGTCGATGAGCCCTTCGACGATCGTGTCGAGGGGGTACTGCGCGTCCGAAAAGGGCGTGTGGACGTGCAAGTCGAAGAGATGGAATTGTTCCCGCATGTAGCCATCGAGAGGGTCAAGCGGCGAGGGCATTTGAACGCGCCGGATCGACCTACCGCGTGGCGGCCCGGGCGAACTCCACGCGCTGCCCGTCCTCCGAGCCGATCACGCGTGTCCCACCCCCGATCGCCGCTTCGATCTTCCGAACCTGGGCGGGAACCTGGTTCCCATCGATCTCGTTGTCCATCCGGCGCCCGAAATGCACGAGTATGCAGATGGCGGGCCTTATCTCGCGCAGCAATGGGATGAACTGGTCGGTGCACATGTGCCCGCGGCATGTGATCCCGTCGGGACGCAGGAGGTTGGCCACGAGGACGTCGACGCCCTTGTAGGCCTGGGCATAGCCCTCGAACGGCCCCGTGTCGGAGGTGACGGCCAGCTTGTAATGCAGACTGCTGCCCGGCGAGCCGATCTCGAGGACGAACCCCATGCTCGGGACGACGTCGCTATGCCAGGCGGGCGTTGCCGTCGCGGTAAGGCCGGGCTCCAGGTGGACGACATCACCTTCGTGGATGGCGACTGCGCGCTGGAGCAGCCTGAAATAGTACCGGCTGGTGTCGAAAAACCGGGCCGGGGCGATCAGCGTCCCCTTCTTCGAAGAGAAACCCATGTCGTCTTGCATGGCCTCCACGACGGTCGGCACCTCGCAGTCGTGGTCGTTGTGCTCGTGCGTGAGGAAGATGTAACTCGTGCGCTTCGGATCTACTTTCCAGTCCCGGAGATCCCTCGCCGCGCTCGGCCCGGGATCCACGTGGCACTGGACACGTCCATCGAGCAGTTGAAGGACGAACCCGCCTGTGGAACGCCGCTGGGTCGTGGCCATGTAGCGGCCCCCGCCCGAACCGAGCACGGTCAAGCTGTCCCGGCCGTACCGGGCACCAGCATAGCCACATGCCATCGTACGGGATCACGAGAAGCGTCGCTTAAGAACGCTCCCCACCTAGGGGGCCGAACGGCAGGATTTTACCGTTTCCCCGCTGGACTTGGCTGCACGTTCACCCAAGCGAGGGCGGTACCCGAAGGAGGGAAGAACCGAGCCCGGGCTAGTGTGCTCGGCCCCGGCGCTTCTCCACGGCCGCTAGGCGCTCGACCTGGGAGACGTAGTTGTAACATTTCCCGGCGATGAACGTTCGCGGGTCTATCCCTAGCTGCTTCAAGTGCTTCAGGTCTGCCTTGAGGTCGGAGGCTATCTTCTGCAAGCTGTAATAGTCGGCGTTGTTTTTCATGGCTTCCATGGTAATTCACCATCCATCTTGTGATCCCCACAACCCATGGGGACTTGCTGAAGGAACCACGTCGACCCCTATGAGCCCGAGGAACATCGAGGGAATGCGACCGAGAACGGAGCGGGTGTGGTGACGGCTTGATGGAACCTTTTATCAGCCGGAATCGCATAGATGTTCTTGAGAACCGATGGAACTCAAGATCGACCGGAGCTGGCAGAAGCCCGTCCAGGAGGTCATGAAGAGGTTCCAGGACAAGATCAAGCTGCTAGACGCCGCCGGTGCCCGTCGCTGCATGATAGAACTCGTCACGATGATCCGGTCGAGTGATGCCGACGAACCAACTCGGAGGGACGCCAGCATCGCGTTGGAACTCATCCAGCAGATCGACTACGGCCACCCGGAGCAGGTCCTCATCGGCATGTCGGACTGGAAGGGCGACATCGACTTGATCAAGAAGAACGCCCTGACCGACTTGAAGCTCAAGAACTACGACAGCGTCGCCGACCTCGTTCCCAAGATCATCTACCTCGTCGAGACCAACACTGACCTGTACATCAAGGTCAAGAGTGCCGAGATCCTTTCCGAGATCTCCAAGAAGCACCCGCTGCTGCTCGAGAAATACCAGCCGAGGTTCTTCAAGATGATGTTCGATGACAGCCTCGACGTGACCAACTTCATCGCGGACGTGCTCTATAACATCGATTTCCAGACCTTCGGCACCCACAGCCCTGAAAAGATCCGAAAGATCCTGTCGGAGCGGTTCGAGGAGAACCTGGTCAACGCGTGGATGAGCACCGGGTACAGCCGCCACTTGCTCCGCCTTGAGGTCAACGTGGAGAACTTCACGCGCAACTGGATCTTCGACGTGGCCGTGCGGGTCAAGAACGATCCCGGGTTTTCCGTGGCCAACATCGAGCCAGAATATCCCGCCAAGCAGGATCCCGCTGAAAACGCCACGTCGATTGATATGAACGTGGTGCAAAACAAGGCGGCGAAGAAGTTGTTCGTTTACATCGAGCCCCTGTACCAGCAGACCATCTCCGTGCTCTCCAAGATCGCCTACAAGAACCACGAGGGCCGGCGCTTCGACAGGGAGTTGATGAACGACACGATCGATCTCTTCTCCCTGGTGCCCCAGTTCCTTACCAACGTGAACTTTGGACATGCCCATTGCAAGGAATACTTTGAATTCAAGGCAAAATTCAAGCAGATACGGAAGTTCGCGATACCTGAAGTCATCAAGGCCGAGCACCTCACCATCGCGATCAAGAACGTCATGGATGCAGAATCCATCGTCTCCGTCAATGAATACATAACGGATAACGTGAACGACGAAACGGAGTATTACAGCGAGCTCTACTTCCACGGGCAGACGAAGATCGCCCGGGACGAGGTCGTCGTCGTCACGCGCGTCTCTGGCGAGGATAAGACCCTGACCTTCATGATAGCGGCGGACAGGGAGATATACCTCGCGGGGCTCTATAACAAGCTCCTGGCGAGGCTCTACGCCGCGCTCAACCACAGGCCGTTCACGGCGCTCGAGTGCCCGCGGTGCTTCGGCACGCTGGACAGGGGCATGACGTTCTGCCCGAGCTGCAAAGCGAAGCTGGGCTGATTCCTGTCATTTTTTGGCAGAAGGGACGAGGCTCTGCGCCAGCTTGATGAACGCGGCTTGGATGTTCTTGCCCGTGAGGGCGGATGCCTCAATGTAGTCGAGCCCCAAGCCTTCCACGCACGGGTCGATTTCGTCTTTGCCAACGGCGATCTGGCTAGTGAGATCGGACTTGTTCCCGATCACGAAGCCCGAGATGTTTTTCTTGAGCGAGAGCGCGATGTCGCGATGCCACTTCGGGACGTTCTCGAACGTGACCGGGCGCGTCAAGTCGAACACCAGCAACTGGCCGCTCGCCCCCTCGTAGAACGACCGGCGGGCGAGGTCGAACTTGGATTGGCCGGCCACGTCCCAGATCACGAATTCGACCTGGACGTCGCCCAGCTCGATGATCTTCGTCGTGACGTTCACGCCGATCGACATAATGTACGTCTTCCGGAACACGTTCTCGGTGAACCGGAGTATCATTGACGTCTTCCCCACCTCGGGATCCCCGATCACGACGACCTTGTACCGGTAGACTCGTTTCGCCGGCGCCGATTGATCCGACATCGCGAACGCCGTCTTGCCACCTGCAGGCATCTCCGCCTTGTAGAGCTCCTCGAGCAGTTCCATCACTCGAGCCAGGAAGTTCTCGATCTCGCTCGCGTAGTCCTCCGCGCTCGCGTCCTTCTCGTACATGGCCTGGAAGTGCTTGGCCGCCTCGTTGAATTCCGGGTTGAACGACTCTATGTACTTGTAGAAGACGGCATCGTGCGCGTCGCTGAAGAGCATCGTGATGGTGGCGTACTCGGGGCAATCGGGCGCGCCGGCCGGATTCAACAAGATACACTTGATCAAGCCCTTTAGCTCGAGCGCGGGGAAGGTGATCAGCTCGACGCCCTTCGGCATCGCCTCGCACCCCCCCCCCGAGCACAGGTTCATGGACTTCTTGCTCACCTGGTTGCGCGCCTCCTCGTCGATCTCGGCGGGAACCCAGCTGACCGCAATAGGGCCCATTTTTTCATCGTGTTTGGAAAACACGATGCCATATACGAGTTCGTGCTTCATATCGTTCGATCCCCGGCTGATCGTTCCTGGCGCTCAGCCTCCAGGGGCGCCTTGGCCTTGAATGGCCACGCGGGGCAGGTTCAGAAGGGTATCGACAGGAGGCCGGTGGTCAGGTCGAGCATCTCCTGGAACGTGTCCCGTCGGTATTCCTTGTGCAAGCTGGTCAGGTGCACGTTGAAGTCCAGGAACTTCCGGCTCTTCTTGAAGGCATAGTCCTGCAGCTCGTTCTTGACCTTTGATCGGATACCTTCAAGGCCGGACTTCCCGCCCGGGAGGAGGTCGTACTTGTGGCCGATCACGTGGAAAACCGACTGGGGAGCCATCTCCAGCCGGGCGTTGTTGCTGAAGCAGATGAAATCCATGAGGTACTCCTTCCTCATCTCGTCATCCCATTCTGCAATGTCCAAGACGAACAGCACGATGTCGGCACCCTTGAAGACTTGATCCCCAGCAGGCGTCGTGAGGAATTTCTCGAGCTCCTGCCCCGATGTATCGACCATGGCCAGCTCCACGGGGATCTTCTCGGGTACGACGCCGTCCTTTTCAACCGGATATGAATAGACGTAGGTGAATCGGTTGTACTTCACGCCTATCGTTGGGGCTTCCGGCTCCGACAAGAGCTTGTCCGCAGGCACCCCCTCGAAGAAGTAGCGGCGGATAGAAGTCTTGCCCGAATTGGGTGGCCCGATGAAAACGACTTTTTTCATTGTCATAAAGGGATCCTCCCGAACCAGTAACTCCATGTTCGATTCCAAGCTTTAAATTGGTTTCAGTAGTTATGAATAATCTTTAACCACGACGTGCTTACCAGGTTTAGATCCGCCACCGAACTCCAAGAAGCCCCGAACACGTGGATTCTAGCATGCTCC
>JAFGBX010000229.1 GCA_016932935.1 Promethearchaeota archaeon
CGACCGGGGCCGGCACGACGGGCTCCCCTCACGCAGCGGGGTTTCCGGGCGCCGATGGGATGGGCCCGCCGCGCGAGATGATACTCCAGATGGCCAAGAACCTCGCCAAGATGATCGACCCCCAGGCAGGGATGGTGGCGGGCCAGGGCATGGGCGGTGAAGGGGGTGGCATGGGCGGCGGCATGCGCGGCGGGGCCATGGGCGGTGCCGGCGCTGGTAGCCCCAAGGAAATGCTCAAGTTGCTCGCGAGCGTGCCCATCCCGCAGGACGTGCTGGACGAGCTGCCAGACGTGGTCAAGAACGCCATCGCCGAGGAGCGGGTCATGCTAGAGCGCGAGGCCACGGTCGGCTTCGTGCTCAAGGGCGTGGACGCGATGATCCCCGCGGGGAACACGGTTGCCATCGTGGGCGAGACTGGCGCGGGCAAGACGACGTTCATCAAGCTCGTCAGCCGGTTCTACGACGTGATCGAGGGCAGCGTGCGCATCGGCGGGGTCGACGTCCGCGACCTCAAGAAGGGCGACCTCCGGCGCGCCATCGGCATGGTCCCGCAGGACAGTTACTTGTTCGCTGGCACGATCCGAGAGAACATCCTCTACGGTATCAAGGACGCCGGGCCCGAGGCCGAGCAGCGCATGGTCGACATCGCCAAGTTCCTCGGCTTGCACAACTTCATCGAGAAGCTCCCAGCTGGCTATGAAACGGCACTCAAGGAGAACGCGTCGAACATCAGCATCGGCCAGCGCCAGCTCATCGCGTTCGCCCGCGCGCTCATGACCAACCCGCCCATTCTCGTCCTCGACGAGGCCACGAGCTCGGTTGACCCCTACACGGAGACGCTGATCCAGGACGCACTCGACCGGGCGCGCGCTGGCCGCACGACCATCATCATCGCACACCGGCTCTCGACGATCAAGAACGCCGACTGGATATTCGTGCTCGACAAGGACAAAAAGGGTATCGTCGAGCAAGGTACGCACGGTGACTTGGTAAAGGCTGGCGGAAAGTACAAGAAGTTGCTCGACATGCAGCAGAAGGACATCTCCCAGTCCGCCGCTTGAAGCGCACCCCCATCCCCTCCTTTTTCCACTGGTACTCACCGGTTCGATGCTCGGAAATGTCCATTATTACCCATCTCATGTATATAAGGGATCGTTGCGTTGGTACTCGCATGGATGCCCAGGCGGAGGCAATAATCCAGTTCGCTAACATTTCGAAGTCCTTCAAGGACTTCCAAGCCGTGTCCCACATGGACCTGGAGATCAAGAAAGGCGAGATCCTTGGCTTCGTGGGGCCGAACGGCGCTGGGAAGACGACCTCCATGAAGATGCTCGCGGGCCTCCTCCTCCCCTCGGCCGGCGAGATACGGTTCCGGCACGACGGGGGCTGGACCCGGCTGACCCCGCACACGCGGAACTTGCTCATGGAGCGGATGGGGTTCCTGGTCGAGAGCCCCACGTTCTACGGCCACATGACGCCGCGGCAGCTCTTGACGTACTTCGCCAGGCTGAGCGGGTACCCCCGCGAGCGCATCGCCTCGCGCGTGGAAGGTTTGGTCGACCAGATCGGCCTTAGCGACTGGATGGATCATCCAGTCAAGGATTTCTCGAAGGGAATGCGCCAGAAGCTCGGCATCATCTCCGCCGTCGTCCACGATCCAGACTTCGTCGTGCTCGACGAGCCCCAGACCGGCCTGGATCCCAAGGCACAGAAGGAGATGCGCGACTTTATCCGGCACATGAAGGAGCAAGGGAAGACCGTCTTCTTGTCCAGCCACATGCTCTACGAGATCGCCGAGATTGCCGACCGGGTCGCCATCATCGCCCACGGCAAGCTCGTCGCGGTGGACTCGATAGAGAACCTCGAGGTAGCGGCCAGGTACGCGCGGGTCAAGGTGAAGGTTCTCGAGAAGCGCGGGAGGGAGGAGGCGGACGAGATCATCGCCAGGTACACGCCCCTCCTCGCCCCGCTGGCGGGCCTGGCCGGTCCGGACGCGCCGGCGAGGGCGGGTGGTGCTGGCCTCGGGGTACCCCCCATGACCTACAACCCGGACACGCGCGAGTTCGAGATCGCGTTCAACGGATCCCCACAGGCACAGCGCGACATCCTCAAGCAGCTCGTGGACGGGGGGCTCGACGTGATAGAATTCAACGTGCCGAAAACCTCCTTCCTCGAGCAGCTATACCTCTCGTTGGTCCAGGAGCAGGGAAAGCGAGACGCCGGGGCCGAAAGGGGTCCGAAGTGGCGCCGCAAGAGGCGAAAGAGAGACGATAACGATGAAAAAGACAAGGAGGAGGGAGCGTGATGGCAGCGAGCGGCCCTCAAATCGGCATGGTCGATGCTAACCAGGATCTCGGCCGGATGCGCAAGTCTAACCAGGTGCTCGACACGATCCACTTCGAGATCCAGCGGAGCAAGGTCAAGTTCATCATGCTCTGCGCACTGGCTGCTGGTCTTTTCGTTATCGTCGCTGTCGTTTTTGGGTTTTTGCCCACGTTCGGCATCACGCGACCTGCCGACCCGCTCGACTTCCTCGTGAGCGGCCTCTCCCTGGGCGAGTCAATGGGGGGCGAGGAGCTCGGCCTCCCCGGGGGCCTCGGCATCACGTTCTTCTCCGGGCTCGGCTTCTCCTTCGTCGGGACTATCATCTACCTCTGCGCCGCCGTGCTCGGTGGCCCGAGCATCGCCGGTGAATGGGACAAGAAGACCGGGCATATGCTGTTCCCGAAGGTGGATCGGCTCAAGCTGCTCGTGGGGCGGTTGGCCGGCCACTACATCCTGTGCGCTGTCGTCGTGAGCTTGTTCTACGTCCTAGTCGCCGTCTACACGGGGATCGCGTACGGGCGCGTGCCGGTGGAGCTGCTGGCGTCGTACGGGATCGCCCAGCTGTTCGCCTTCGCCATCCTCTGTTTGGTGTACCTCGTCAGCGCGCTGATGCCGAACTCGACGGGGGCCATCATCTTCACGATCATCTTCTTCGTGGAAGGGCTGCTGATATTGACACAAGTGGCTTCGATGTTCTCGACCTGGGAGCCCCTCTGGAGCCCCTCGTACATTGCAAACCTCATCCCCTACGTCATGAAGATGCCAGACCCACGCAGCGCCAGCGTCACGATACCGAACCCGACGAGCCCCACGAGCCCCGACTTGACAGTCACGACGTGGTTCACGCCGACCTTGCCCGGGGGGATCCTCATCCTCGCCGCGTTCGCGGCTGGATCCCTGTGCTTGGCCTATTTCCTCTTCCGGCGCCGGCAGATCTAAAGCCCGACAAGGGCACGCACTCTTTCTATTTCCTGGAGAAGAGGAAGTCCCACCAAAACGCGTTTGGATAAAAAGAAGGTGTGGGAACCTACGACACTTGAACGACAGCCGGACTTTCCTCGCGCTTGCGAACCTCCCGTGCCATCCGGAGGCTGTTGTACAGGCCAACGATGAATACCGTGCTCAAGATGTTCCCGACGAGCTCCGGCTGAACCAGCGTCCTCACGAGCGAGATGGACAGGTACAGCGAGAGGAGGCAGACCGTGATCAAGATCGCCTGCCTCTTGAGGTCACCGGACGTGATGCGGGCGACCTTTATGTAAGTGGCTATCACGTTGAATGAGGCGAGGATCAACGCGCCTATCCACACGTAGAACACGTAGAGCAGGATCCCGGGGATGAAGATGCAAGCCACCATGAGCAACTCAACGGAGAGCAGGATGCACGTGAAAATGGGAAATTTCTTGTTCTGGACCATCTTTTCGACGGTATTTGACATGAATATGATGGAAAAACCGAGGGACACGAACGACACGAAGGACAGAATGTTTTTACTGAAGATGGGAAGGTCTGGCATCTGCTCGAAGTTTAGCGGCTGCAACCAGCTCGAGCTGGGGTCGAGCCTCGCGTACCAATGATACACCTCCCAGACGGAGGTGGTCAACGTGCCGAAGAAGAAGGCTATGCCGTAGTTGTTGTATATGTGTTTCTTCGAGGCTTGGTTCTCCTTCAAGGCTTGCCTTGCATCGCGTATCAATTTCACTCCGAAGTAGAAGAAGACGAATGAAACGACGATCCGGAAGAGGTCATCGATGAAGATGACAAGCTGGTTCTTGTAGCCGACCCGCAAGCTGAAATAGTTGTAGCCATCCGCCTCGTTGACCACGGCGAAGTACATCGGTGCGACCATCCTCGGCTTCTCGCCCGTCTTGTTGTATAGATAGGGCTCGATCCCGTACTCCCCGGTCAATTGCTGGTACTGCAGGTCCGCCTGGCAAGAAGTGATGTTCGGCCACGCCTTCTTGGCGACGAACGACACGTTCGAGACGAGCTTGAGCATCTCGGTTTCGTTCAAGATGTACAGCGTGCAAGGCCTCTCCGACACGAACGAGATCGAGTCCTTGTCCCTGTAAATCACCCAATGGGTTTGCGCGGTCTTCGCTGCGTCGGCCTCCGTGCTGTTCGAGAACTCGAAGTACTCGACGTGGAACCCGTCCTTCTCCAACTCCATTTTGGTATCGATGGCCGCGGAAGCGGGGTTCAAAAGCATCACGAACATAAGTGCTCCGAAAAGGATCGTTGCATACAAGGTAGTTTTCTTCATGCCGATACACCCTGGATACCATGTCCAGCGTTTCACTTGACCATCTCTACATGTGTATAAGAACATTCCCCCGCGGTACTCGCGAGAACGCTCGTGCTAAGGAACTGGCTGGTTCGCTCGTTCCTCAAAAAAGACCCTCCAAGTAACATGCTTGTCTTGCACCCGTACCGCTCCATACACGCGATGGCTGGATCGACGCTCCCAATGGCCCCCAGTTGGTACGCATTGGAGCCGGAGGAGACGCGGGGCTTGCAAGCGTTCAAGAATGCCGATAGGTGCTGCTTGTACTCGTGCTGGCGTTCTACCGGGCTTGTTCAACCACCGATATAGAGTATAAAGGTATATATGCGTGTACACGATTTATGAAAATGTATACGGTGATGATGATGAACACGGTCTCGATCCGCTTGGACGAAGTCCAAGACAAGGACGTCGAAGATTATGCCCGCAAGATGAAGGTTGATAAATCCACCGCAGCACGGCAAATCATCAATGAAGGACTCAAGATAATCAAGCGAAAGGAAGCCCTGGAGAACGTTCGGTTGAAACGCTGGACGGTGTGGAAAGCTGCACAGAATTGCGGCGAATCCTATCGTGGGTTCTTGGAACTTCTGCGGCAAGAAAACATCCCGTTCCCGCTTTCAGCCGATGACCTGGAGATAGAACTCCATGAGGATCGCGGTCAGCAACAGTAGTCCTTTGATTCTCCTCGCTAAGACGAGGGCATTGGACATTCTCACACATTTTTTCGATACTATCTACATTCCCTCCTACGTCCACCGTGAAGTGGTAGAAGATGGTATGATGAATGGATATGCCGATGCGTTGCTGGTCAAGAATCTTGTCGATTCGAAAAAAATCATCGTGGCATCAGACTTCCCGCATGTCTTACTTGGCAAAGGAATAGTTCTTCACGGTCTTCATCCGGGAGAGGTGGAGGCACTTGACCTTGCATTGTCATTCAAGGGTGATACCATCTTGCTGGACGACGAGGAGGCTCGAAAAATCGCTCGCACGCTCGGTCTCGTGGTGAAGGGTACCCTCGGCATGTTGATCGACTACAACAAAGCCGGAAGAATGGACAAAGACCAGGCCTTGAAAAAGCTGGAAGAATTGAACAAGATCATGTACCTTTCAGGGGATGTCTATCGCATCGTTGAAAATAGCCTCGTCTGAGGAGACGCGAAGCGCCTACGCGCTGCGGCCAGGGAAGGGGGATTAGGCATTCATCGATAAGGTGAATGCATCATCACGACCTACGACGACATCGACGGGCATTATAAGAGCTTCAAGGTTTTGACGAGAAACGTGTGGATTTCCTCGAATACCTCTTTTCGGTCAGCCTCGTAAAGCACGCCGTGGTAATCCCCCTCCTTGTGTAGCAAGGCACTGGTCGTCCCAGCAGGCAGGCCGTCGTGAAACGCTTTCACGTGTGCAGGATTCACTTGATCGTCGTTCCCTGCCGAGACCAGGTAGAGCGGGATGCGTGCATCCCATCGTGCTTGGCCTTGGCCCCTGATTCCCGATTTCCACATGGTCATGAACACCCTCGACAGGTACTTGATCGATACTCGCTCCAGGATATAGGGGTCTGGGTCTGGCTCCGGGTGGAGGATGATGGAATTGGGGTCGTGGCTGGCAGGGCGTGCGTATTTCTTCAAGCCGACGCGCGCGCGGGGCGCGAACAAGAGCGCGATGCCCGCTAGTGCCATCAGATACCAGGGCAACGAGGGAATCCCGATGGCGGGAACCATGGCGACGACCGCGTCGACGCATTTATCTCGCTCGCCGCGTCTTTCCTCGCGACGGAGCACGTGATCGATGGCGGCGAGCCCTCCGAGGCTGCTACCGAGCAACACGACCGGCTTGTCACCCGCGAGCTCCCGGGCCCTGCGGAGCAGTGCTGCCACGGCTGCCGGCACGAGCTCCCAGTGCCCAGGCATCCCCCTCGGTTCGGGCCAGTGGCCGAGCCCAGGTAGATCCGGCGCGACCACGATCCAGCCCCGTTCCGCGAAGAACGGCCCGAGGTAGTGGAACCCGAGCCGCGCGTGGACGGCGAACCCGTGCAGCGCCGCGATCACGCCTATCACTTCCATCTTGGGGTCGTCGGGCCGCCACGTGAACGTCACGAGCGGGTGGGGGGAGAACTCGAGCTGGCCTTGCTCGATCATACGATCACCGGTTGCTCAGATTGAACTTCCATCGCCAGCGATTTAAACGCGGCGTAGAAACATATTTGTGGGCGCACGCAGATCTACCGATCAAACAGACCGAGAGTGAGCAATAATGGAGAAATTGAAGGTAGGAATCATCGGGAGCGGGTTCATCGCCGAGCACCACGCCCTCGCCTATTCCCAGCTCCAGGACGTAGATGTCATCGGCCTAGCGTCCGTGATCGAGGATCAGGCCATCGCCTTGATGAAGCAATACAAGATACCGGGCAAGCCGCTGAAGGATTACAAGGACTTGCTCAAGATGGGGCCGGACGTCGTGTCGGTATGCTTGCCCAACTACCTGCACAAGGATGTCACGACGGACGTGCTCGCCGCGGGCGCGCACGCGCTCGTGGAGAAGCCCCTGGCGCGCAGCGTCTCGGAAGGAAAGGCCATGATCGCCGCCGAGA
>JAFGBX010000230.1 GCA_016932935.1 Promethearchaeota archaeon
AACATCAGCGTCAAGAGCGCGATGATGAACACGGTCTTCTCGTCTTCCGCCACCTTGGCTTTCCCTTGCATGGAACCGATCAGCGCCAGGACGGCCGCTGCGGCCGCCGCGATCGCCGGGCCGACAGTCACGTGCCTGATGGGTATGACGTCGTACATCAGTATGGGCAGCCTGATGATGTAAGCGAACGTGATGACGACAGCGGCGAGCGGGATGTCGATCAACGCAAACAGCCAGACGAGCGAGTAGAGCTTCTTGGATTTTTCAGTGTCCATGGCGTTCAACACCAAATCTCGTTTTTGCGAGTGTACAATAACAAGTAATGAGTATTGAAGGGTACCTACCCATTAAAGAATGTCTATTGGTATCGTTTGCACCTAGGCGAAGGCAAAGGCGATCGCCCGCTAGATTCGAAATAGAAAGAAGCGAGGCGGGGGCGCGGTCCTGCCCGCTAGAGGAAGCCCGTCTCGCGTAGGTAGGCGATCGAGTCTACGACCTCTTGTTGCTTCTCGATCTCTAAGAGCACGGGATGTTTGAACTCCATCGCTTCGAGGTGGTGGAGGAAGGCGACCACGTCGAGCACGCCGTGCCTGATGCCGTGGTGGTCGTCGTACACGCGAACCCTGCGCTGGTAGGTCTTCTGCAGCACGTTGTGCAGGTGGATCTCGTGCACCTTGTCCTTCCACCGGGTCATGATGTCGACCGGGTGCTCCTCCCCCTGGAGGATGGCGTGGCCCACGTCGAGGCAGACCGACACGCCGAGGTCGTTCACGAGGATGTCGCACGTCCTGGAGAACGGCACGCCCTCCATGTTCTCCACGCATATCTTCGCGGGCGCGACGCCCGTCCGGGAGATGATCTCCTCCAGGGACTGGTAGCCCTTGTCGAGGAAGAAGCCCCACGCGAGTTCCTTGTAGTGCATGTCGATGTCGAACGTGTTGATCGAGTCCTCGATGTCGCCCGTGACGTGCAGCACGTAGTTGTTGATCCCGCCCATCTGCTCGCACGCCTTGATGTTCTCGACGATGGTCTCGATGCTCGCGGCGCGTATGTGGTGGTTCAACGAGCACAAGGCCAGGTTGAAGAAGGGAAGGTGGATCGTGTACTCGATGCCGAGCTCGTCGCGGAGCTTGCCCAAGGGAACGAGGCCCCGTGTCAGGATGTTCGAGAGCACGTAATTGGCGTCGGCGGGCAGCTCGATGATTTTGATGCCGTGCCGCTCGTATGCCTGGCGGACTACCGCGACCGGGTCGACGTTTTCGAACCGGGGCACAGCGTTCTTCGCGCCCCCTCCGCCCATGGCGAGCTCGAGCGCCGCCTGGATGTCGACCGTGATGCCGAACCGCAGCTTGTGCCGGCCTCCCCCGACGCCTATCTGCGTGGCCCCGATGGCTCCTGGCTTCGTACCGATGGGGGGCTCTATCCTCGTGTTCATGCTCTTGCATTGTTGCTCGGCATATTAAAACGGATAGCTTTTTTTCACCTACGAGCGACATCCGTAACCGACGAGACATGACGATCAACGTGATGGCCCTCGACCTGGGCACCACGGGCACCCGTGCCGTGCTGTTCGACGACAAGGGCGAGATGAAGGGATCCGCGTACAAGGAGTGGGCGAGCTTCTACCCGTCGCCCGTCGAAGTCGAGCAAGACGCGACCTCGTGGTGGTCGGCCACCCGCGAGATGATCGCTGAGGTGTTGAGGCGCACGAGGGTCGACCCGCGGGACATCAAGGCCGTCGCGGTCACCAACCAGCGGGAGACCATCGTCCCGGTCGACGAGGACGGCGAGCCGCTCGCGAACGCCATCGTGTGGCAGGACCGGCGCACGACGAGGGAATGCGACTTCATCCGGGACAAGATCGGCAAGGACGCGGTATACCAGATCGCCGGCCTGACGGTCGACCCCTACTTTTCGGCATCGAAGATCCTCTGGTTCAAGAACAACCGCCCGGGGGTCTACGACAGGGCCGCCAAGTTCCTCCTCGTCCACGACTTCATCGTGAAGAAGCTCACGGGCGAGTTCGTCACCGACCACTCGAACGCCTCGCGCACGATGCTGTTCGACATCAACCGCCGCGCGTGGAGCGACGAGCTGCTCGCGGGCACGGGCATCGACGGCTCGAAGCTCCCCGCGGCGCTCCCGCCCGGCAAGGTCGTGGGAAACGTCCTGGCAAGCGCCGGCACGGGCCTGGATCCGGGCACGATCGTCGTGGCGGGGGCCGGCGACCAGCAATGCGCCGCTCTCGGCGTGGGCGTGACCGAGCAAGGGCGCGTCAAGTGCACCATGGGCACGGGGACGTTCCTGATCTCCTACGCGGCCAGCGTCAAGCTCGACCCGAAGGCACGCGTGCTGTGCTCGTGCGCCGCCATCGAGGATTCCTACGTGGTCGAGGCATCCATGTTCTCCACGGGCTCTTTGCTCCGTTGGGCGAGAGACACGCTCGGGCACGCCGAGTGCGACGAGGCAGCAGCCAGCAACCAGTCCCCGTACCAGGTCATCGACGCGAAGGCCGAGACCTCGCCCCAGGGTGCCAAGGGCTTGCTCTTCCTGCCCTTCATCGTCGGGGCCGGCGCGCCGTACTGGAACCCGGACGCCCGGGGCACCCTCTTCGGCCTGGCCGCGGGCCACCAGCGCGGCGACATCTACCGGTCGATCATGGAGGGCACGTCGTTCGACGTGAAGAAGAACCTGGACGTGTTCGGGGAGATGGGGCTCGACACGAGCGAGCTGCGGCTCACGGGCGGCGGGAGCCGGAGCCAGATCTGGAGCAAGATCCTCGCCGACGCGTGCGGCGTGCCGTGCGCCCGCCCGCAGTACGAGGAATCGACGGCCGTCGGCGCGGCGCTGCTGGCCTCGGTCGGCGCGGGGCTGTTCAAGGACGTGTCGAGGGCGGCCAACGAGTTCATCGTGATCAAGGACAGGATACGGCCGGACGGGGCAGCGCACGAGAAATACCGCCAGGTCATGGGCGTGTACACGAAGCTCTACGAGACGCTCCGCGGCGCCGGGCTGTTCACCGACCTGAAGTCGATCGCGTAGGCCTGGCCGGCGCCCTTTTCTCCGCTTTCTTCTCGTCGGCCAGCTTCAGGTTCAGCCCCGGGAAGTACCACCTCGTGCCGTCCTTGTAAGACGTCGTCTTCCTCGCGACGCCCTTCCCCTCGAGCACCTCGATGGCCCGCAAGATGCGGAACTCGTCCCACGACGTCCGCTTGGCGACCTCGTCGACCGTGAGCATGCCCGTCTCTGATGCCAGGTTCAGCAAGTGTTGGACGTCCGGCGTGAAGTCCACGGGCACGAACTCCACGACCGTGAAGTTCGTCCCCTCCAGCGTCCGCGTGCCGACGATGAGGCTGTGCTCCTCGAGGTAGGCGAGCGCCTCGAGGACGTCGGCCGGCGTGCCGGCGAACGACGGGAGGTCCTTCCTGACCCGCGAGAACAGCTCGAGGAAGGAGATGACGCCGCCCGTGCTCTTCTGGAGCTGGTTGCCGAGCTGGAGCAAGAAGCCGGCCAGGTTCTCGACGTACTTGCCGTGGTCGGAGGGGTCGAGGGCGGCGACGTCGGGCGCCGGCCCGATCTCGGCCTTCACCTTGTCGTGCTCCGCTCTCGTCCTATCTGCCTCCTTCTCCTTGATCATCTCCTTGAACACGTTTATCGGCTTCTCATCCAGGAGCTTGTCGCCGAGTTTCTTCGCGTTGGCGAGGAACTTGGTGGCCTTCTGGCTGCCAAACCGGGCCGCTTGTTGGAAGCAGAACAGCGCCCGCCCGTCCTCGCCGGTCTGGAAGAACGACGCGGCGAGCGTGAGCCAGGCATGGGGGTCGTCGTTCTTGGCCTCGATCGCCTTCTTGCACGCGTCGACGGCGCTGTCGTACTCCTTCAGCTGGAAGTACTCAGCGCCCATGTTGCTCCAGGCCTGGTAGAAGGACGGGTCGGCCTCGACCGCTTTCTTGTAGTTGCCGATCGCGTTCCGCGCGTTCTTCAAGTTGGAGTGGTACTTTCCAAGTTCGAACCAGTGCTCGGCGGTGCCTTCCTTACCCTTTCCTTCCACGGCTCTTCACGGGGACTACGAGGATCGACGGTCGACTGACGTGACTACCTTCTCCCGGCACGTTAAAAGAGCTGCCTATGGCGGGAACGCCTGGAGCGCGTCGATGAACCCGCCCACCTTCAGCGGGTCCAGCACGAGGTCGTCGCAGTCTATCTTGAACCCGAACTGGACC
>JAFGBX010000231.1 GCA_016932935.1 Promethearchaeota archaeon
CTCGGGCCGCTCGATCGAGCCGTGGATCTTGCAGAGGACGAAGCGGTCGCCACCTGGGGGAGCGACGCCGCCCGTGGCCCTGGCGCGGTCCATCCACTCCGCGTACTCGGCGTTGTCTATGAGCAGGTCGAAGGGGACGCCGGCCTCCTTGAGCGCCCTCTCGAAGAAGATGTCGAAGTTGGTCGTGAAGCAGGCCTTCAACACCCCGGCCTTGGCCAGGTGCGCTACCGCCTTGTGCACGTCGTTGGGTTCGGTCACGTCGAGGGCGTCGAACACCTGGAAGAGCCGGTCGCCCAGGATGTTCGCGAAGTTCTCGAAGACTTGCTCCGGCTGCCGGTCCGGGTTCTTGATCAGCATGTCCTTCGGCAGGTTGAACGAGGCGGGCACGCGGGCGAAAAAACTCTCGATGATTTCCTCGGTCAGCGTCCACCACGATGGTGAGCAGGACGGTGGCGGGATGCTCGTGCCCGCCCCCGCGAAGATGACGAGCCCCCCCGGGAAGGCGGCCTTCAGCGCTTCGGCGAGGGGGACGGCCGTCGCATTCAAGGGCATGTGAGTCGTCCTCGGAAAACGGCTACACGAACGAGTCGTGAGGCGGGTACATGTCTCGCCTTGATATGTATTTATCGGTTTCCACCGATCTCCAGCATGACGATAACACCCTGGCGAGAATCAAAATCCCGCGCGTTCAAAGAGATCGTCGAACAACTAGGGCAAGGTAGCGGGCACCTGTTGTTGGTCGTGCACGGGGGCCTGGCGAACCGATACGATCGCATCGAGGTCACGGCGGGAAACCGCGACGCTCTGCCGGCCGAGCTAGCCCTGCGGTTCTCGCCCCTGGGCCGCCTCAACTCCCGGCCTTCTTCGATCCCCCCTGCCGGGCCTTAGCCCCCACGACCTCCTTCCGCCCCTCCTCCAGGCACTTCGCTTGCTCGGGGTCGCGCTGCAGCAGGAGCGCCTGGAACTCGCCCATGTGGACCTTCTCCTCCTTGGCAATGTCGAGGAGCCGCTCCTTGATCGCTGGATCCTTGGCCACCGCGGCCATCTGCTCGTAGAGGTTGATCGCGTCGAGTTCGGCGATCATCCCGGCCCGGAGGATTTCTGTGTCGACGTCCTTCGCCTCGCCCAGTTTCGTCGGTACGATGCTCAGCATGGTCTTCGCCAGCTCGTCGTGTGCACGTGCAAGTCGGAGCATCCACATTTAATGGTTTCGACGTCGGGCCGGGTCGAGGGAGGCCGGGCGGGCAGGACGGGTCGACCCCGGCTCACTCGAAGACCAGCTTCCCGGCACCCGCCATCAGCCGGAACAGCCTTGCGTAGAACCGCCTGGCAAGCCGGAAGGACAAGAGGGCCCTGATGAACCGAAGCAGCACGTGTGACCGGGGCCTGAACGTCGACCGCCCCGGGTCGTACGTGATGGCCGTGATCCTGAACGGGCGGTCGAGGAGCGACCGGACGAGCTGGTAGGTGATGATCGCAATGACGTCCCAGGCCCGCCCGACGTGGTCGCGGGGATAGTCGAGCTCCTCGCCGGCCGCCATCCGCACGACCTCGACCAGGTGGTAGACGTCCAGCCGGCTCTCCAGCAGCTCCCTGGTGGCCCAGAGCAGGTAGATGCAGCCCGAACAGTAGGACACCAAGGCGCTCGCGCCCGTCCGCGATGCCTCGGCGAATTTCTTCATCCCCTCGCGTATGATCTTGAACGGTATCCAGACGTTGTGCTTCCAGGAAGCGCCTGCCCCGAAGCCGCAGCAGAGGCTGTCCGCCTTGCAATGCTCCATCTCGACGACCTTGCAACCACACCTGCCCAGGATCTCCCTGGCGCCGTCCCAGAGCTCGGCGCCGATCGCCTTGGAATAGCAGTTGTCGTGCACGGTCACGCGGATCTTCAGCGGCTTGACCACCTCCAGCGCCCCGGTCTCGAGCTGGCCCCGCAGCCACGACGTAATGCTCGTGAACTCCTGGCCGTGGTGGACGCCGAACTCGGATGGATGGACGACCGTGTAGATGTACTGCACCGCGTCGAGGAAGGACACCACCCGCGTCGCGCCGAGGTCGTCGAGGTCGCGCTTCGTCCTCGCAGCGATCTGGCTGACGACGTCGAGGTAGCCGCCCTGGTAGAGGTAGGCGCCGCCCTCCCACTGGTCGATGAGATCGACCGGGGTGAACGAGTCAAGCAGCTTACTGCCGCCGATGATGAACGGGAAGAGGTGCGTGTAGTTCCCCACGAGGAGCAGGTCCTTCCCCGGGGACGGGCGGCGGCCGGGCGCCATCCATTCCCGGATCCATCGCCGCTCCTTCTCTTGCAGGAACAGGTTCAGCACCTGCCAGATGTTGGGCAGAGACGTCGGGCAGACGAATTTGTACAGCGGGGGGGCGCCCCTCCGGTGGTACACGTCGTTCCAGCGCGAGAGTATCAGCTGGTACGGGTTCGCGTGTTCGGGACAATGGAGGTTGCACGAGAAGCACGTGTTGCACTTTGTTAGGACTTTCGACGCCTTTCCATCGATGAGGTTGCGGATCTCCCGCTTTGCCTCGTCGACCGGAAGCCGCAAGACCGGGCAGCTCGCCAGGCACGTGCCGCATCCGGTGCAGGCGTCCCACTTGAACGACGTCTGGCTTGCTGCCCCCGAGGCGGGTCGAGTCGACCCGGCCGCGTGCGCTGCACGCTTCGTGCCCCTCTCGCTCATGTCGATCACGGCCACCGTCGCATCAAAATGCCTTCCCGTATGCCGGCGGATCCTCGGGGATGTCCCCCACGCGGAAGGTCTTCTTCGAGAGCAGCTTTGGGAACTGGTGCCGGAGCACCCCGTTCACGAACGCCTTGAACCGGTCGTCCTTCACCTTTTCGGGGATCGGCGGCTCGCCGGCGGCCTCCCGGAGCAGCTCGAGGATGTGCACCACCCTCATGGGCCTCCCAAGCATGAGCTTCTGCCCGGCGCCGAGCATCTGCAGGCAGCCGGCGCAGTACACGCAGATCGCGTCGACGCCGAGCCGCTTGAACGCCTTCACGTTCCGGGACACTGATTTCTGGATCTTCAGCGGGTGGTACGCCGAGTCCACCGAGAAGCCGCCCCCGATCCCGCAGCACCGCATGTTCTCGCGGACGGCATCGGTCTCGACGACCTGCACGCCGATGCGCTCCAGGATCTTCCGGGGGAGGTTCATGTACTCGTCGCCGAACATCTTCGCGTAGCACGAGTCCTGGATGGACACCTTCAGCTTCACGTCTTGCTTGATGTGGATCTCGCCCCGCTCCATCTTCTCCCAGATGTATTGGATGTATGATTTCACGCTCTTGAACTTGTAGGTCAGCCCATAGCGGGGGAGCACGTTCTTGATGACGTTCGTACCCGCCGTGCACAGGACCACGAGGTGCTGCGGGTGCAGCGCGTTGAACCACTTATCCAGCCGTGCGGCAACGCCCCGGAGTTCATCGACGTAACCGGTCCTAAACAGGGTCTCCCCGCAGCAATATTCGAGGCGCCCGCGTATCTCCAGGCCGTCGAGCAGGTTGGTCTGCGTCAGCTCGGGAAACGTGATGACGTTACAGCCGGGGTACGTGAGCGTGTCGCCCTTCAATGGGGAGGCGTCGGCCCACCTCCGCAGGACGTCCTTGGAAGCCTCCGGCATGCGATCGAGCACGTAGGAGCGGAAATTGGGGTAGTGGGGGTGGAGGGTCATGAAGTATTCCCCCCTGGACTTCAACCCGTCGCGGCGGTACTGCTCGTTCCACCGCTGTAGCACCAGCCCGGCGGGATTGGCGCCCTCGGGGCAGTACAGGTTGCACGAGAAGCAGCTCTGGCAGTCTTCCAGGGCGCGCCTCGTCCGCTCCCCCTTGATGAGGCGCTCGATCTCCGCGACCGCCTCCTCGTGCGGTAGTCCCATCACCGGGCACTCGGCGAGGCACTTCCCGCAGCGGGTGCACCGCTCCTCATCGAACGGCTTCGTGAGGGAGGCGGCAAAGGGCGTGATGTCTGACAAGGTAAGGAATCCTCGCATGTAGGTAGTATTCTAAATTCCCGTGAAACGATAAAAAGATGCATGGAGCTCGGATCGATCGTGGACAAAATGGGACATCGACGCCTATTATTAGAGGGCCGATAGCACGGCTGCAACATCGATCACGCACCTCTAACGGCACCGGCATGAAGCACGCGCGTGGAGGGATCAAGCTCGGGATCGTGCCTGCATCGCACGAGCTCCGCTCAATGCACGACCTTGAAGCGCGTGAGCACCTCGCGGATCGAGGGCACGTTGGCCGTCGAGCCGTGCAATCTCGCCTGGAACAGGAGCCATAGCGACTTGAGCGTGCCGGACGGGACGAGCTTCAGCAGGTTCACGCCCATGAACCGCGCCAGCCCCACGTTGGTCTGGCGGAGGTTGTTGCAGCCGTCCGATAAGAACACGTTGGCCTTCCCCAGCCTCTGGCGCAACCGCTGGCCGACCTCGTCGACCGCGCAATGGCCCGCCACCACCACGGGGCCCCGCAAGCGGTCGATCGCCTCGGGGTCGTGCCCCTTCCCGATGACCAGGTCGCACCTGCCCTTCGCCCCGTGGTCGAAGTGGAAGAGCTGGGCGACCATCAAGGGGTTGTTCAAGCAGCCCTCCCGGCAGAGCAGCGACTTCCCCTTGACGACGTTGACGTTCGGAGGAACGGCTTGGACGATGTCATGGTCGTGCCGCGTCGAGAAGCCCGAGAGGTTCCCGTCGACCTCGAAGTCATCGAGCCCCTGGATCCCGCCGCACAGTTTCCTCTCCATGGCGATCTTGAGCGATGGGACGTCCCGCGCTGGGATCCCGAACACCTTCGCCCCGACGATGTCGGCGGCCAGCACGTTGGGGCTGCCGATCAACAGCCGGAACGGCTTGATCACCCGGTCATGGAACGCTTCGAGCGGGTAGTGGCCGTGGATCGTGCCCTCGATGCCCTCGATGAGCGTGAAGTCGGGCTGGATGAGCTCGAGGACGTCGACCAGCTTGGCGTGGAGGTTGTAATTGTGGTCGTGCTTGCGGGTCGAATGGGCCGGGAACGCCCATTGGTTCTTTATCCCCAGCGTGACGACGCCCATGGAGTGCGTCTTTAGCTTTGGCAAGTTGACGTACAGGTTGTCGTCCTTGTGGTCGACGAGCTTGTCGACCAGGATCCTCGGCACCTCGAGCACGTTCGAGTCGTAAGCTCTGGCCTGTCGCGGGTCGCGAGAAAACTCCATCCGGACGTTCCTTTGCTCGTCCAGGTAGATCGGGATGGCTCCCGTCCGCCGGCAGACCTTCGCGTAACCGACGCCGTCGAACACGATGCGGGTGTAGTTGCTCTGGGTGGAGTTCTCCATCACGTAGATGTGATCCGCCCCGGCGTCCTTGAAGTAGTTGATCACGCATTCGAGGAGCTCGGGCCGGGTGTAGACGAAGGGCTTGGTGTCGATCGCGTTCGGCTTGAGGTAGACCGCCTTGGAGGACTTGAGCATCGACCCGCCGCCGAACGCGTCGAGGATGGCAGCGACCGACCTCGACAGGGCGTCGAGGTAACCGGGACCCGAGCCGGGATCCACCGGGATCGTCTTGAGTATGACCTTCGGCCGTTCCATCGACGCGAGCCCCCGTTCCACTACCACTTCTGGTAGAACTCCTCGGCCCATCCGAAGAGCCGGTCGGACTCCTTGACCTGGATCGCCGTCCCGTCGTCCAGCAGGAGCTGCCCGGTGAAGTACCCGTAGGTGTTGATGCCCTTCATCGCCAGGAACCCGATGTCCACCCCTGTCTTCTCGTGGAACTTGGGCACGAGCGTCAGGTCGACCCGCTTGTCCGGGCTCGTGACGCGGAGCGGCTTCTCGAGGTGCTTCGGGTCGTGCTGGTACTCTACAACGTCCAGGTGGTGCCCCTTCCCGTCGTAGATGATCATGCTCTTGCTCGACTCGGTGCCGAAGCCGTAATCGATGTTGAAGCCCAGTGGCACCCCGTTGACCCTCCCGGACGAGATGCACCACTTCCAGTGGTTCTTATAGGGGAAGACCGCCCGCGTCCAGTCCAGCACGCCCCAGCTATTGTTCGCCTCGTTGAACGGGTAGGCCGTCCCGCCGACCCGGATCTGGCCCTCCGCGGGCATGCACGCGATCTTCACCGCGTACACGAACTGCCGTGGGTTCTCGAAGGGGATCAGGTTCACCATGGAATCCATGCGCGGGTCCTTGTGGAGGGCTATCTCCCCCTCGATCTCCTTTTTGGGGAATTCGACCCGCAAGTGGATGTCGTCCCCCTTTCGGCTGAACTCCATCCGGTTACCGCCCTTGGCGAAGCACAAGGGGGGCTCGTACCGCCACGAGGGGGGGTTGCCGACCGAGCCCCGCGTGAGCAGCCTCAGCATGCTCGCGTTCGTCGACACGCCCGTGTTGAAGTCGGTCAGCGTGAACTGGGCCACGCCGGCAAACCCGATGTCAAAGATGTTCAGCACGACCCGGTAGTTGTCGTTGAACGCCTCCCAGAAGTCCCATTCCTTGATCCGAAGCGAGTTGCTCCGGATCTTCTTCCGGTCGTAGTTGAACAGGTCGTCCCGTGCCCACCCCGGCCGCACGACGCGCCCGTCGTCGCCGAGGATGTCCGTTCTCTCGGTTATCTCGTCTTGCATGCCTCTTGATCCGGTTAAAAAAGAGATAAACCATCTGCTCGATGGGATCATTGACCGAGAAAAAGGCACTGGATCATCGTGGCACGCCATGTATGAGTTCCTCTTCTTCCAGGTTTTCGTGATCGCTCAGACGGCGTTGTTCTGCGTGGTGCTCGCCACCGCCGTCGTGAGGCGGCGGCGGGACAACCCGCACGCGTGGACGTCGTCGCTGTTCACGATACCCCTGCTGCTCTCCATGGTGCCCGCCGTGTGGTTCATGCTTCTCCCTGGCGCGTATGCCGGTTTTCTTTTCTGCTGGAGCATCGCGTGGATCGCCTTCTTTACAGCACGCACGGCCTCCAGGTATGCCAGGAACAAGAAGCGCGGGGGCGATCCCATGCAATCGAAGCTGAAGGCCGCGGGGAGTGCCGATGACCTCGCGTCGAGGAACGAGGGGCTCCGGAAGCTCTTCCACCTCTTCGGCTTCTTGATCTTGCTTGCGTACTACGTGGTTATACCGGCGATCACGCCCCTGGTCGATGTTCTCCACCATTTCGCGAGTCCAGGGGACGCGCGCGACGCGATCACGCTCTTCACGATCGCGTGTGGTGTCGTGGTTTCGTTGTACATCGACACCCAGCGGATCCTGTTCGGGGAAGAGTATGGAATGCGGCGCATGAACCTCATCCTCCGAGAGAAGGAGATAGGTGCCCCAGCGGCCCAGACGTACCTCGTCGCGAGCTCTTTGGCCGCCTGGATCGTGGGCATGGCGTTCCGCCCGGCGAATGGTGATGTGGCGACGGTCATCCCGCTCGTCTCGATCGTCATGGCCACCTTCGCGGACGGCATGGCCGCGGTCGTCGGGAAAGCAAAGGGGAGGCACAAGGTCGAGCGGCCGTTCAACCAGACCAAGAGCGTCGAGGGGTTCGTCGCGGGGTTCTTGACCGCGTTGGCCGTCTCGATGCTGTTCTTGTTGCAGTTCGAAGGCGGGTGGCTCATCGCCATCGCTGCGTCTGGAATCTTCCTGGCAATCGACTACGTGTCGCTCCCGGTCGCCGATAACGCCTTGAACCCGATCGTCGTGACGCTGGTCGCGGAACTGTTGGCGGCCGTGCTCTGATGCCCGGGATCTCGGCCGGTTCGACCGAATGAAGAGCCCCTTGGAACGCCTCGCCGTCCGGCGGCCCGCCCGCTTCGTCAAAAAGGGGATGCGAGGCGTGCTTGCCTTCTACAAGGAATGCAGCGCGGGGATCGCGGCCGGCCTCATCCCCGTCCGGCCGTCCGCCAGGGACAAGCCCACGGATTCGCCAGCCAGGACACGCTAGGCTTATATTCCCAGTTTCCCGTAGTTGCATCGCGAGGCCGCACATGAAACTTGTATGTGATGCGAGGTCGCGACGACTTCCAAGGGGAAAACGATGGCCAAGAAGGACGTGAAACTGGCAATCGAGGGCGTTTTCGGGCTTATAGAGGCTTTTTCCCCCTTGTATCGCACCGGAATTAGGAGATGATGATGGTCGAGGAGAAAATCAACCTGGTCATCGAAAAGACGCGGGGGCTCGGCAAGACGCTCGGGATCTCGAAGGAAGCGGCCAGCCGGATAGGCGTGAAGGATGGGGACATGGTAGATTTGCTCGGCATCGAGTTACCGGTGCACGTGAGCGACGACGTGTATCCTTTCCTCGTGAAGATCGACCCGGGCGTCATAGAATTCCTCAAGATAAAGTCGCTCAACGTCTCTCTCGCGAGGTCTGCATACAAGGCCCCGGCTGCCACGCCGGCCGCCTCACCACGACCAGCGGCACCGGCACCCACAGCGCAGGCACCACGCCCGGCACCCGCGGTCCCGTCCCCCCCCAGCAACATCCAGTTCCCGCCGCCCAAGGCCCAAGAAGCCCCCGCGCCGGCCGCCACGGCTGAAGCCCCGGCGCCGGCCGCTGCTGCGGAACAAGGGCGCTGGGTTCTCGCCCCGAACCAGTTCGACGAGCACCAGCAGCAGGTCGTCGACGAGCAAGGAAACCCAATGTACGGCCTCGACGGCGACGGGTATCCCCTCGACTCTCGTGGCAATTCTTTCACCGCGGCGAACTACTACGACCTCAGGGAAGGGCCGGCCCCAGCGCCTCCAACACCGGCCGCGCCGGCCCCTGCTGCAGCAGCGCTGCCCCAGCCAACGGCACAACCCGCCCCCTCGCCAGCAGCACGGCCCGTGCCTGCAGCCGTACCAAAAGCAACGCCACCACCGAGCCAGGTTCAGGAGAAAGTGACCCAGAAAATGCAGACGGTGGCCCCGAACCAGGTCGACAAGTACGGCGTGCAGATCACCGACGCGATCGGCAACCCGATCTTCGGCATGGATTCGTCTGGTTGGTATGCCATCGACTCGGCGGGAAGCCCGTGCACGGACACGAAGTGGATCGAGGTGGATGTCCAGCAGCAAGCTGGGGGGCCGCGGTTCAACGCCGTGCTGATCATCGACATCTCGCGGAGCATGCTCGCGAGGGATCTCGACGTGTTGAACGTCGATGCCACTGTCCGAAGCATCAAGCTGGCCATGCCATCGCCGAAGATCCAGTATTTCTTGAACCAGTTCAAGGAGGGCACGCTCGTCCCGAGGCGAATGGGTGCAGCCCTTGCTACCATAGCTTTCTTGGCGGAGAAGATGTCCCGGGGCCAGGGGGACAAGGTCGCCGTGATCCGCTTCGCTGACATAGCCGAGACCCTCGATTTCGACGGGGCCGCCTTCATGGACGGGGAGTTCCAGGCCCAGGAGATGCTCGAAAAGACCGCCGTGGGCATCGTCGAGAAGATCGGCAACTCGTACGGGCAAGCGACGGAGATGGGGAAGGCGCTCTACTTGGCGCTTGAGCTGGCGAAGCTCATGGGCGAGATGGAGGCCGCGTCCGGCCAGGAACCGAAGCCGGTCATGTGCGTGCTGCTCACCGACGGTTACCCGACCGACCCGGAGTCGTTCAAGGCGGCCGTCGGGGCAGCGAGGAGGATCCCCAACATTAACCTTGACATCGTCGGCCTGGGTGCCCCGGACAAGGAACTCCTGGATCTCATGAGGGAGGCAGCCCAGGACTGCGGTGGGGACTTCTTCATGCCCTCGGACTCGGGCCAGCTCCTTGCCTGGTACGCGAACAAGGCCGCAACTTTTAGGCTGCGGAAGCATCCCCCCCCGCCGCAGGAGGACGTCTAGCGGTACGGGCGTGGGGCGGCACCCCCCCGGGCGAGCGCATTGGGTGGACGTGGAGCGACAGGAGGAGGCCAGATCTGCCTCTGCTGCGTTTGGTGGGAACCAACGGCAGATCCCCCCGTGTTCGTGCTAGAGGGCGAACACGGCCGCATGCGCGGCGGATCGCGTCCTTAGGAAACCGTTGCCCGCGGGAGTGGGTTTTTATGCATAGTGCCTTTTCATCAAGCAGCAGCTCACCACGATCCCCCGCGACACGCACGCGGATCGGATTGCCACGGAGCGGGTGTTCCACGTGAAGAAACGAGCTAAAATCGCCGGCTACGCTTTGCTGTCCATTGTAATGGCTTTCATCGTGCTCGCCGTGATCGACACGCTCTTCGCCAAGTACCTCGGCAGCTCGTGGGATGCATCCATCCACAAGTTCTACACAGGGACGGGCGACGTGTTCGTCTCCCTGTTCTACGGCCACCTGGCGAATTTCTTCATCTGGAACTTGTTGGTCCACCTCTGCTCCATACCCGTGTACATGACCGCATACAGCGCGGCCAGGAAGCACCGGGTGGGGAGCATGATGGTCGTGTTCGGCCTCGTCGTCATGTGGGTCTGGCAGTTCCTCGGCACCATCGCCTGGACGTTCTTCGCGATGATAGGGAACCCGGAATGGAACGTGGAGGCCAAGCTCATCATCACGATGGCATTCTTCCCGATGCTCCTCGTGTTCCTCTTCTTCCTCGACCTCGGATGCGACCTCGGCGCCTTCCTGGGCGACGTTGTCAAGGAGAGGGGGGAATACAAGAAGATCACGTACAGGGTCGAGGTCGACGGCAAGCGGAAGATCGTCTACTTCGACACGAGCCGATCCAAGGTTAACTCGACCATCAGCGCCGTCGTCTTCTTGAAGATCGACCAGGTACTCCAGGAGCAAGGCGACTCGAGCGCGGTCTCGCGCTTCCTCAAGAGCACGCTTATGAACCTGTTCGCCGAGATCGCGACGCACTTCAACTTCTGGCCGAAGGTCAAGAACGGCCTCTTCCGGCTCGTCGGCGTCCAGATAGGCCGCGGCTGCCTCATCTCGCAATACACCCGCGTCGACCACATGCTCCCCAACCTGGTCATCTTCGAGGACTACTCGCAGGTGGCCCTGTCGTGCAACCTGCTCACGCACACGTTCATCGACCGGGACGACAGGCGGGCGTTCCTCTACGGGCCGGTTCGGATATGCAAGTATGCCCGCGTCGCGGCCAGCGTGACCATCACGCCAGGCGTCACGATCGGCGAGGGGGCCGTCGTCGCGGCCAACTCGCTGGTCAACGAGGACGTCGCTCCTTACACGCTCGTCGGGGGCATCCCTGCCAGGGTCATCAAGACCCTCGACCCCGGGTCGTACTCCGAGCGCATCGAGAAGGACAGGAGGCTCGGCGGAAAGTTCAACGTGGAGTGACCGCCATGGGGGTTCTCGAGGCGCTCGTCGCGCTCGGCGTGAAGCCCTTCACCGGCTTCTCGGAGTGGGCGCTCGCCAACCCCGAGAAGCGGCAAGAGCAGCTCCTCGCCGAGATACTGCGCCGGCACGCGTCGACCGCGTTCGGCAAGCACCACGGGTTCGGGGACATCCGCAGCATCAGGTCCTTCCAGGCGCGCTGCCAGCCACGCGGTTACGACCACTTCAAGCCGTACGTCGACGCGATCGTCGGGGGGAACCGCCACGCCCTCTCGAACAGCAAGCTCGTCGCCCTCGCCCACACGACGGGCACAACGGGAAGGCCCAAGCTCATCCCCGTGACCCCGGAGGTCGGGAAGACCTACAGCCTGGCGCTGCTCCGGGCCACCGGCTTCCTCGTCGCCGAGGATCCAGCGCGGAACGCGGGAATGATCCGGGGGACGTGGCTCTACCTCCCCGCGCCGGCAGTGCTCCGCACGATGAACGGCATCCCCGTCGGGTACATCACGGGCTTGATGGCGCTCCCGAGCGCGGCCCGGGTGTGGCAGTACCCGCTGCAATCCAAGTACTACACCCCGCTCCACCTGGCCGGGATCGGCATGGAGGGGCAGTTCGAAGCGGTCACGAGGGAATGCGCGGGGAAGAACCTGACCATGGTCGTCGGCACGACGCCGGTGGCCGTGACCTTGCTCGAACACATGGCGCGATCGAGGGGCGCGCACCGGATCCGCGAGCTGTTCCCATCGCTGCGGTTCGGCATCCTCTCAGGCGTGTCGCCGAAGTATTACGAGGCTCGCATCCGGCGGGTCCTCGGCCGGGACTTCGCGTTCCGGGAGGTCTACGCGGCGTCCGAGGGCATGCTCGCGGCCCAGCTCTCGCCGCAGCCTGGCCTCACGCCACTGCACGATGACGTCTTCTTCGAGCTCATCCCAATGGCGAGCCCGGCCGAGAGGCTGCTGCTCCACGAGGCCAGGAAGGGGGTCGACTACCGGCTCATCATCACCTCGCACAACGGCCTGTATGCCTACGACATCGGCGACGTCGTCCGCTTCCTGGAGGTCGACCCCCCGAGGATCGAGGTCGTCTACAGGACGAGCGCCATGGACATCGCCGGCGAGAA
>JAFGBX010000232.1 GCA_016932935.1 Promethearchaeota archaeon
CACGCTGGACGGCTTGCCGAGGGACGTCGGCGGGAAGCTCTACACCCTTCGCGTGACCGGCCCGCGGGTCGTGTTCCCCGGCGAATACGGGAGTTGCGTGGACTCGTACCCGGTTCCCTACATGACGCTGAACGCGGGCATTGGGGCAAAAGGGGCGGACTTCGAACGCGTCGGGGAGAAGCTCGACAAGCTCGCGGCCCAGCTGGGATGTCGGTCTTGATCGGTTGCGGGGATCGGTTTTCGGAACCGCATGCCGTGTTTAAATACAAAAGAATCGAAAGAGGGTATAGTACCATCGCTGATGCAATTCTAACGGGGCAACGTGCATGACGATCCTCGAACACTTCCAGAAGGCGAAGGAGGTCTGGACGAACAAGAAGGTCACGATCGGCGACATCCCGGCCGGCATCAAGAAGAACGAGGCGTTCCACGCGGCCATCCATGCCACGAACGGGCCAGCATCGCGCGTGATCTTCATGCGGCCTGTCACTGAAGAAATCGGGGATATCGCCATCTACTTGAATAAGAACAACCAGTTCTATCAGGTCGAGTCGACCGAACGTGGCGTGGAGATCACGGTCTGGGGCAACCAGGAGATCGCCGACAAGATCGACGGGATCATCGACGAGTACAAGAAGAAGACACTCGCCTTCGTCACCAAGGTTCTCTCGAAGCAAGACAAGAAGGATGACGTGATCCGAACCATCACCATCGAGGAACGCATCGACGAGGCGATCAACAACGCGATGAACAAGGAGATCAACCGCATCGTGTACTTCAGCATCGGGAAGATCCGCGAGTTCGCGGCCAACATCCCCCTCCTCATGAACGCGTCCGGGTTCAACTTGCTCCAGCTGTCGATGAACAAGTGGATGACCACGGCAGACCAGCTGCGGCAGAAGCCGGAGGAGCCGTTCCCCGAGGACAAGGTCAAGGCCTTCTGCGCCGACGCGCTCAAGTGGAAGAAGTTCGTGATTGAATTCCTTGACGGCCCGGCGTGGTGAGGAAGGGCAAGCCTCCTTTATTCCAGGTACCCCTTCTGGCTGCCGGTTCCCCTCGAACCTACCTTCGAGATCGCCCCCATGCCTTGCTTCACCTTCGCGATCTTGTCGTCCTTCTTCTTTTTCTTCTTGAGCGCCTTGTAGTGAGCGTCGCACGGCGTGATCTTGCGTTCCTTGTCGGATTTCAACTCCAGACCAGCGTCTCGGAGGTATTCCTCGAACAAGTCCTTCGATAGCGAGCGCACGGCGGGCGCGTTGCATCCTTTTATGTTGCACGTCTTGCCTTGTGCCCCCGCGTCGCCACCATCGCTTTTCCTCACGTATTTTCGTATCTGCGGCATGCCGTCCACCTTGCGTGTACCACTCCCCTCAAGAGGGACGTTCCTAAATAATTTGGGTTGATGCGCCGGGGCCCCGGAATCGAGTGCAATCGATGTCGGCCCCTTCCTTTTCGCTCGGAAAAACCGGGCTGCCGAACCAAGCGATCCAGGGGCTCTTAAGAGAGAGCCGGGCGCGCCTCGTTGCGTTCTCACGGGTATTTGCCGGCCACGTATGGCTTGCACTCGTTTTACCACCAGGTTCCAGCAAGGCGCGAAGCGGGGGCCGTTTCGTTCGCTCGTTGTCATGATTCTCACCACCATGCAGGTCACTATCGAAATGGGAGACGCGCCAGTGCATCCCAAGAATTTCTGCGTCATGTTCTCGGCATCTTCAGGAAGGGATGACCACGGTCTGAACCGGTTCGGGTGATCGTAGGCCTCTCGTTACAGACCTTGACGGGGGATAGCGGATCGGGATCTTTCCGATCCCGTACGAGGTGGGGCATCCGTGATCAAGACGGGGGTTTCCGTTATCCTTAAAACTGCAAAAACGCCGCGCTTTTACGGATAGATCGCCGTGGATCACGGCCATCTAAGCATGACGAAAAATGCCAGCGTGGGGAATCGACATAATGGGGCAGTCGGAGCGGATCGCGAAAAAAGGGCGCATCTCATTAACGGGGGTGAAAAAAAAATTAAAACGACAGACTTTCGATCAATCAGAGTAGCGAGTTGCGAGTTCGCCATTTTGATGAAATTTGCACCAACAGAACGGGGTTTTCCGTGTCTTTTGATATCTTTTGGGGAATTGACGCCGCTATCGACATCATTCGGGGAATTACACGCGCCAGGGCCGATCGTCAATTATGTTAACGATTTATTGAAAAAAGTTTAAATACCGTTTCGTCGTTTCATACCACAAATAATTAAAATAAAAAAAACATGCGCTGAACACTTCCTCAGGGAGTGAACGGTTCTATCATGAACCTAACGACGCAGAGGATCCACCAGGAACTGCAAGAACTCGGGTACGAGGACATCAAGGAAGACGCGACGACCAGGTTTCCCGTCATAACAGCGCACCGGCTCACCGGCGCGTACGACATCGAGGTTCGAATCGAGTTTTCACCCAAGCCGAACACGGTCATCAGGGGAAAGAACGGGTGCAGCATGAAGTATCTCATCGAGGACGAGCAGTCCATCGAGCGCACTTTCAAGGCTTTGAGGGCTCTGAACGAAGGGAAGGCTTTCTACCAGATCTGGCCCCTGTTAAGCCATTAAAGCACCATTGCTCCCTTTTTCCACCTTTCCATTGAAATCCGGTGAAACTCGTTGCACCCACTGGCGCGAGCATCGTCCTCGATAACCGCTGGTTCTCCCTACCTTTACGTCGCCCCGGAGGGGCGTCCACAAGGTTCGTGACCCGCGCGCTGCCGTCCAGGGATCCAGGCATCTCGTTTTGATGCTTCTCGACTCGACACGCGAGGAAACCAGCCATCAAGGGGCTACGAGATGTTTCGCGGGCCTTATCGACGGCTGGATAGTCACATTCGGAAATGGCGGAGTTAGAGGCACTTTATTTGCACACCTCGATACGTTCGCGTTGCCGGGCAAAGCCCCCGTTCATCCCCGGCGAGTTGCCCACGGGCATGGACTAATCCACTAGTTCCCATTCCGATTTCCCGTTAGAGCCGCTGTTCACAGTATAACTAGCGCGTTGCCCATTGGAGATCCATGCCGGCACCACGGAATCGAATACCAATAGCAACGCCCTCGCTTTTGATGAAGCGCCGATCAATTTGATATATTTTCACGTGGTAAAGGGACGGGGGCCGAGAAGGCGATTTGCGGATTCATTTTTTCAGCATACTGAACCCGCCAGCACTTTTCCCCTATTTTCCGGTTCGCTTCCTTACCGACGAAAACACGCGATGGGGGTGATAACCAAAAAATTTTTAAAACAGAAGCCGAATTCAAGAGTCGTATCGCGTAAAGAAGTGCGATCGACAAAAAACGGTGTCTCGATGGGAAAAAAAGCAAAAGCTGCAAAGCCCGCAGCTGCCAAGCCAGCGGATAAGCCCGCAGCTGCCAAGCCAGCGGATAAGCCCGCAGCTGCCAAGCCGGCGGCAAAGCCTGCACCAGCAGCGAAGGGCAAGAAAAAGAAGTAGGCCCGATGCCCGCTTCGCATTAGCATTCACGCGTTTCACCATCATATCCTCCTTTTTTTTCCTACCTGCTTTGGAACCCACTAAAAGGGAGGGATTTGATATGATGAAGGCAACGGATGGCCATGCAAAAAGCTCAGCCGTGCTTGTAGGCGATGCCCTCGCCGTTCAAGGGATAGGCGATCTCGATCGCGCTCGACGGGCATGCCTGGAAGCAAGAACCGCATTCCATGCACCATAAGGCGTGGCCTTCCTCGAGCCGGATCCGGCCATCCCTCGATGCCCATAACCGGGCGGGACAGACCGTCACGCAGTGCCCACATGCCGTGCAGCGATGTTCGAGGTGCCGTATGACCGGGCGGGAGGAAGGCTTGACGTGGATCATGGGACGCACGTCCAGGCCCGGCACCACGGCGAGGCGCGATGGCAAGGGTTGCGGCGTCCCGTGATAGACGGTTTCTGGTGCTCGTTTTCCCAGCCAATCGTCGAGCACTTGCTGGATGATCTTCTCGCGTATCCCACGCGTCGATTCGAGCAATGGCTTCATTATGATGGACAAGTTCAGCTTGTCGATGTAATACCTGAGGAACTCGTCGAGGATCGCAACTGCAGGCTTTGCGATCACTTTCTTGATCTTCGGGTAGACGAGACGGGCGAGCGCCATCGCGCGATCGCGCGCCCGCACCTCGACCGTCTCGGCATGCGGTTCCGCGACGTTGATCGCCGCATACATCGCGTCCGGGAGGAGCTGGACGAGCCACGTGGCTGCGTCGACATTGAAAGGCACTGTATCGATGAACTCCTTCCATACCTCCCCCATAGTGAATTCCCGCCCTATCGGGCTGTCCTTGACCATCCGGCCGAACCTCGACATGGTCGCGTCGGAGAAGTCGCCGCTCGCCTTCGCATCGGCCGCCACGCCCGCCGCAAGCTTCCCCGCGAGCATGGCATAGTACACGCCCTCCGCCTCGAGGGGGCAGATCAGGCCCGCCGCGTCGCCGAGCACCATGAACCCGTCGCCATGAAGCCGCCCGGGCCGGGCAACGAAAGGCAGCACGTGCGCGTGGAACTCCCTGGGCTTCCCACCCGCGATCTTGATCACGCGCTGCACGGCCGGCGTGGCCAACAGTTCATCGAGCACGGCAACTGGATTGACTTTTTGATCGATGAACCACTTGATGTAGTGACCCAGTCCAACGTGAAAGCCGTCGCGGTTGAAAAACACGTAGCCGATGGGAAAGTTGGCCCCGTAGTAGTAGTGGAGGCTCTCGTCACCGAAGAACTCGTCGATGCGGGCAGGATCCGCCTCGAAGTCGATGGTCACCATGATCGAGAGGTCCTCGTTGCGCCATCGGTCCGAGAGGCCCGCCGCCTTGCCCACGGCCGAGAAGGCGCCGTCCGCGCCGACCACGACCGGGGCGAAGAAGGATCTCGACTCGTTCACCTCGACCCTTTTGTACTGCACCCCATCCACGACCGCGTCGGGCGGGTTCGAGATGGCCGTGACCAAGGAGCTCGTCCTGACCGTCGCGCCGGCCTCGCGTGCCAGCTTCTCGAGCCATCCATCGAACTGGCTCCTGTACACGTTCACGGTCAAGAACTCGCCGGCTATCGGGTACGGCGCGAACCGCTTCGACGACGCGTACGAGACCGACCCCGTCTCCTGGCGCTTCTCGTCGATGAAATGCATCGCCGCCACCCTGCCGACCCTGTGCGGCACCTCGGCGAAGAGGCGCTCCATGAAGTCGAGGTCTCGCCAGCACTTCGGCGACAGGGCACACCCCGAGGCGTTCTTGTCGCCGATCGCCTCGCCCCGCTCGAGCACGAGCACCTTCAACCCCCTTCTCGCAGCGTGAATCGCGCAGGACAAGCCACCAGGCCCCCCACCAGCGATCACGACGTCGTAAATGTCCTCAGGATCCATGATCTACACCGACCTTGGTGTCCGGGTATGTCAAAGCAAGGAAGTAAAAAAAGGGCTTCGTGGGCTTCGAAATTCCCCCGATGGCGAGGCCAAGCACGGCGACGCGAATCACGGGTCAACTGGTGGGGTGCGTCGCCCGGCAGAGGGACAGGAAGCGCCCGACCGGCCGAGCACGTGGGCCGGTTCATCGAACGATAAGCCCGCGGGGCCTGCCGCGGGCGAGCGGTCGCTATTTCTTGGCCGTGTCCATGAGCGGCATAGCGCAGTTGGCCAGGCCGCTTGTATTAACATCGGGCGTGCGGCGGATGTCGGCAAACCGCACGAGAATCGATCGGCCGCTGGCCACGACCCTTGGTCGGGCCATCGTGCCGGCCAGGCAAGGAATATTCCCGATCCTCCTCGATGCAGCCAGGATGAACAGGGCGAAGGCTAGTGCGAGGAAGGCGATGAGGCCGACGAACATCGGCCGGGTGTCGTGCTCCCCGCCGAGGCCCGCGATGACGACCGTGATCCCGTATCCCAAGCCTGACACGGTCTCGTAGAGTGCAGCGAGGCGCAGCGCGTTGCCCCGCTTGCTACATCGGAGCAATGCTTGGGATGAATAACCGTATATCAAGCCGGTGGCGATTGAAGTGAGTGCAAGCGCGATCGAAAACATGATGGGGCCGGGATGGCCGACCACGCCAACTGTGAGCGCGGTGGCGATGCCCAGCCCCGTGATCGCGCCGACAAGTTGGCCGCCGCTGCCTTGTTTGCTGCTCGCGTATATCCCGACCATGAAGGCGAATCTCTGGGCGATCGACATCACGTAGATCCAACCGGTCGAGCCATCGTCGTCTCGAACCACGAAGGGGTAGAGGAAGTCGTAGGTACCCCGTATCATCTGGATCGAGAGCTCGGCCACCACGATGAGGAACAAGGGCCCGGCGAGCAGGTTGCCAATGGATCGAAGCTTGGCGGCCAGCCCGCCAGTCCCATCGCCCGGCGCGGTCTCCCTTGGAACGCTAGTGGTGGTTCGCCTCGTTCGCAAGGCTGGATCCCCGTCCGGCGCCGAGATGGCTTGGGGTGGGACGAACACGAAGTACGAAACCGGCACTTGAACAAATGCGATGGCGATGCTTATCGCGAGCACGACGCGGTCATCGAACCCCGCGAAGATGATCGCGATGCCTAAAAGCTCGCTCGCCAGGCCCGCGACCACCCAGCTGATACTATACCGCCTGTAAATGACGTCCCGGCTCTTTACTGGTACGGTCTCCTGGCACGCGCGAACCGCCGCGACCATGTTCGCCCAGAAGATGCAGTCGACGAACCCGTCGACGATGAATATCACGATGATGACGCCCGGGAGGGGGAACGATGCAGCGACCAGCAACATCGCGACGTCGATGATGCTGATCGTGACCAGCGTGCACTTGATGCCGGCCCTTTTCGAAACCCCGTGGAAGAGGATCGGGCCCGCGAAATACGCGATCGCGTTAAGGGCACTCGCAAGGCCTATAAACGCGGCGGAGGCGCCGAGCATGAAGATCAAGACGTTCGACATGGCCATGCTATACAAGGTGGAAAACAAGACCTTCGTGAAACTGGCGCGGTAGACCGAGGCGGCGGGGTCGCCTCCACGGTGCCCTTTCCGAGGCACCGCGACCTGGACATCGGTCTTGGCCATTCCCTTCACCATCCGGCGAGAGCCGAATGCCTGGAAGTATCGAAGCCGCTGCGCCCGCACCCGTGGGATGCAGTGCGCGAGGACGGGGATCCGGGGGACGTCGGGGAGGATCCGCCGATCTTGCTTCTGCCATATGACGTGTTCACGCCAGTATCGATCTTGGAAGGGACGTTGATAATGCCGTGAAAATGGACTCTCCGATAACGGCTGGATCTACACGTGCAACTCGAGAGTCCGCCGATATACTAGGGGAACGCAGCATATATAAGGGTTGCCATCCAGGGCGACAAGATCTTGCACCAAGTGCCCATTTTCTTGACGTGAACGATTTCCGATTGTCCTAGCACCACGATCACCGCTATTGCGATGCCTCGATGCGGGTGGTCGGATCGAGCGAGGTGGCGCTGGCTCGTTCGCCCGGAATCGGGATCTGGAAGAATCCGTGGGCGCACGTCGATCGGATCCCCTTCAAGGCGCCTTTGGAATCGCATTTTCGCCAGGTGGTGCTCCTCCATCTAGTTATTTGTGTGCTGGCATGCAGTCGAGCCACATGTGTTCGTTGGGGCACCCCTCGTCGTGGTCGTTCACGCGAGGCAGGGCGTCGCGAGCCTGGTGCCAGGCACGCCCGACAGCCCCGTTTTTTTAATAACCCGCGCCATGTTGTCTGCCTTGTACACTCGAACGGGTGCGCGACCTTGCCTGAGCAGAACATCATCGAGTACAACGGGAAGAAACCGCGGGTCTCGAAACTCGCCTATGTCGACCCGCGGGCGACCGTCATCGGCAACGTGGAGATAGGGGACTATTCCTCGCTCTGGCCGGGGGTTATGGTACGCGGCGACGACACGAGGATCACGATCGGCAGCCGCACGAATCTCCAGGAAGGCACCATCGTCCACTCGCCTTACAACTTCAAGGTGAAGATCGGCGACGACGTCACGATCGCGCACGGATGCATCATCCACGGCTGCGAGCTGGAAAGCTGCACGTGCGTGTCGATCGGGGGCACCGTGTTCGACGGGGCGTCGATCGGCACGGGATCCATCGTGGACTCGAGGGCCTTCGTGACCGAGGGCGTCCGGATCCCACCGCGTACCCTCGTCCACGGGAACCCGGGGCGGCCCGTGCGCCTGATCACTGACGGCGAGCTCGCCCAGGTCAAGCTGTGGGCCGAGTGGTACGTCCAGAAGGTCAAGATGCGCTTGGGGCTCGGCGTCTGACCTAAAACATGGCCTTGCACGCCCCGGGTGGTCCTGGGGGGCGGACTTCAAATCCGCTTGGCTCGACGAGGGCCAGGGGTTCGATTCCCCTGCGAGGCCGCCACCTTTCACCTGATCGATGATCCCGTCGTCGGTCGAGGCCAGGAAAAGACGGAGAACAGAGCTAATTTACGGGACGGCGCCCATGCCCTCGAGGACGCCGCCGAGGCTCTCGTACTGCACGTAGGAGATGCCGATGCTCAAGAACGTGACCGCCACGAGGACTATTATGAGCATCTTGATCTTCGCGTCCATGGGCATCGCCTCTGGTTGGGGATATGAACCGGTGGTTAAAAAACGGGCGGAGCGGGCTCTGCTTAGGAGCGGAAGATGAAGCTCTCGACTATCTTGATGTTGGCCGAGAGGGTCTGGATCTTCTTCTCCGTGTCCGCCTTCTCCTGGATCATCTGTTCCTTCGATATCTCGCGGGAGTTCTTCCTGGCCTTGAGGAGGTTTATGGAGAGCTTGAGATCCTCCATCTCGGCACGCAGCGCACTCGACCAGATGCCGAGCTGGATGTTGTGGATGTCCCGCTGCTTGAGTGTCTCCGTCAACTGGATCATGTATTCCCCGTGGAGAGTGTCGTAGGTCTTCCTGTCTACCTTCCGCATCTTGAAGGAGTTGTTGAGGTCTTCGATCTGCCCCTTCAACCGCTTGATCTTCATGTTGTTCAACTCGAGCGTGGTCTCCTTGCCCGCCTTCTTCTCAGCTGCCTGCTTCTCGCCCTTCAAGACCTCGCCCATCTGCTTGAGCGCCATGAAGCGCGCCTCGTTCGCCTTGTGGAAGTCGTCGTCGTTGTCGTAACGCTTCTTGAAGTCGGGGTCGTCCATGAGCTTCAACGATTCGGAGAGGCGTTCCTTCAACTTCTTGATCTTCTTCTCCAGGTGGTATATCTCGATGCGCCCCTCGATCTGGGCCTTGATGGCCGGCTCGATCTCCGACAAGGAACCCATGGGAAGGGTGGTCATCGGTTCACGAACCACGTCCGTGCCGGTCTCTGGCTCCACCTCTAGCTTCTCGACCGCCCCCTTGGACGACGTCCGATCGGCGAGGGTCGACCCGGCGGTGCTCGTGCGGCCCGTGCGGATGCCGTCGACCACGTCACTCTCGGGCTCGGGCTCCTTTGGCTCGGGCTGCTGTTTCACGAGGGGTTCGCCGCAATACAAGCAGAAGCGGTCTGAGTCCTTCACGGACTTACCGCAGTATGGGCAATTGGGCACGGTTTCTCACGTTCCGTCTTGGTCGCGCATCGCGCCTCTAGCGCGCCGCTGATCAATGAATAGATCTTCAGACTTAAGACGTTAAGTCTAACTTAAGATTCTAATCCCGGCCGTCCTTATTAAGGAACAAGGACAAGGTATAACGCGCCGAAACATCGCCGGAGGAAGCCACCTTGAACGGCCTATTCTTGCTGCTTGAAACGGACGAGGGACTCGTCTTGAAGAGCCAATTCTTCCAGGAAGGCGAGTCACCCATAAACGACAACTTGCTCTTGAAGATCCAGATGTCCCACGTCAAGGGAAAGGAGTTCTCTACCGTGACGACCCCGAAGGATACCATCCTCTATTCCCGGCTACACGAGTTCCGCGACGGGAAGAAGACGGTGAAGATCATCGTTGGCGTCGACCTGGCCAAGGACGAGAACCCCGACGACTTCAAGAAGCTCATCATCGATGCCTGCTCGCAGTTGCCGGAACACATCAACGAAAAGCAAGCGGAGCTCGATTCGATCATCACCGCCCTCTTTGCATCGCAATCCGCGACGGGCGGCGAGAAGCCGGCCGAGGTGAGCTCCGACCTCTTCACCCGCCTCAAGGAGCGCGCCAAGGAACTGATGAACGAGGGCAAGATCGACGAGGCGAACGAGCTGCTCGACAAGGCCAAGACCGTCCCGGGGGCGCTGCTGAAGCTCATGGAGAGGGGGGCCAAGCTCCTCAAGCAGCAGAAGATCGAGGACGCCCAGAAGGTCTACACGGAAGCCATCGACCTCGCGTTGAGCATCCAGGAGGGCGACATGGCTGCGAAGCTGCAGGACGACTTGAGGCGCGCGTTGGAGCGGCCCAAGTACATCCAGAACATCCTCGACCTCGAGGCAAAGGCGCTGAAGGCGCTCCGCGAGGAGAACGTCAAGCGTGCCGCGGACTTCTTCAGGGAAGCGTCCGTGGTGGCCTCGAGGCTCGGCGACATCGACACGATGAACGAGCTCGCCAAGAAGTCGCAGTGCCTCATGGAGTTCCACCAGGCGGATCAGAAGAAGAACCGGTCGTTCTGACCACCCGCCCCTCCGTTCCTGCCCCACCCCTCGCCCCCCGTGGTCAACATGGCGCAACACGTCGGCTTGCTCACGGATTTCGGCACGAAGGCCGGCTACGTCGCGAGCATGAAGGGGGCCATCTTGTCAACTTGCGCCTCGTGCACGATCGTGGACCTGTCGCATGAAATCGCCCCGCACAACGTGATGGAGGCGGCCCTGTTCCTCGAGAACTGCTGCGGGTACTTCCCTCGCGGGTTCATCTTCCTCGCCGTCGTCGACCCCGGGGTCGGCACCGGCCGCGGGCTGCTCTGCTTGCGCACACGCAAGGGCGGGCAGGTCTTCGTCGCCCCGGACAACGGCCTCCTCCACCCCGTCATGGAAGCCCGGGGGGTCGACTTGCTGGTCTCGCTGGAGAACAGGAAGTACTGGCGGGATGTCCCCTCCCGGACGTTTCATGGCAGGGACATCATGGCCCCCGTCGCCGCGCACGTCGCCGCGGGGGTGGAAGTCTCCGACCTGGGCCCGGCGAGGGATCCGGCCAGCGCGGTGAGGCTGGAGATGCCGCCACCGGCGCGCGTGGATGGCGGGGACGCCGCTTCCGGCGCCGTCCTCTATTCCGACCAGTTCGGCAACGTGGTCACGAACCTGGGAAGGGAACACCTCGAGGCACTTGGCGTGCATGAAGGCGAAGTGCTCGGGCTCGCGTTCCAGGGCGACGGCGGGGCCACCACGTGTACCATCGCCGCCCCGTTGGAGCACACCTATGCAGGTGTCGGGCGGGGCGAGCTCCTCTGCTTGCTCAACTCCGAGGGCAGGTTCGAGGTGGCCG
>JAFGBX010000233.1 GCA_016932935.1 Promethearchaeota archaeon
AGCGCAGCATCGAGGGGTCGAACCGGCCGGGGAATTCGTTCCACTTGTCTTGCATGTAACCAGCGCTGGCCATGCGGTCGTTGAGCTCCTTGAAGAGGCCCCCGCACAGCCTCTTGGCCCGGCCCGAAACGCGCGTGCTGTACCTCATATACGGGAAGACGTAGCCGGCAGTCGCCATGCCGCCGAGGAACCCGTACCGCTCGGCCAGGAAGACCCTCGCCCTGGGATCCACTCGCTTGGCCGCGACCGCGGCTAGGCACCCCGCGAGGCCCCCGCCGGCGACCATTATGTCTGCTTCGATTCGCTCGTTCATGTCCCGTGCCCCCGTTCCCGTGCCACGTTCTCGGGTTCCGGATGGTTTGGCCACCAACAGGTGTGATGTGCCCGTTATCCCTTCTCTTGCGCCAGCTTCATCTCGTGGTACCGGCGGGTCTCCAGCAAGATCGCCTCGGCGTTCACGTCGTACCTGAAGTCGTTCGCGTGGACCGAGAACAGCCGCGTGACGACGTACCGGTGGTTCCGCAAGAAGCCGAGGATCCGGTCGACCGACTTGATCGACGTCGCCGGCGGTACCTTGCCTGGGTTGGGGTCGCCCCACCCGAGCCACCAGTCGCCCGTTAACATGGTGCCCCTGAACACGATCATCAGGTCGGAGGCCGAGTGCTTGGGGGCGTGGATCAGGTAGAGCGGTTCGCCCTCGATGTTGGTCTCGTAGGCATCGTCGCTGAACACGGTGTCGAAGAAGGTCTTGAGCTTCGGAGCGATCTCGATGGCGGACTCGTGGCAGATGAGCTTCATCTCCGGGAAGTCCGTGAGCGCGTCCCAGTAAGTGGCGACCCCGTCGATGTGATCCCAGTGCGCGTGCGAGAATACCAGGCCCACGGGCGTGAGGCCCCTCTCCTCGATGCATCTTAATACCAGTTCCGCTGGGATCGTGTACCCGTCGACCGCCTTCGGCGGCATCTCCACGACGAAGCAAGATCTCCCTTGATGAAGGATCCACGTGGCGCAGATCTGGTCCTCCTCGTTGACGACGACGATGCCGGGCGCCACATCACGAACTGCCGGTGCCTCCATACTTACCTTCTTGATGCACTCGTATTAGGTCTTTACGCCACCGAGAGAAAGATCCCGACCGCACATCGATAAATTCAAATCGGAAATGTGTGTTAGAGCTTCTGATCAGCTATGGCGAATGATTCCCCCGCTGCCGCCGGGTTCGCCCGTGCCATCGCCGAGATTGCTAAGGCGATAGCCATCGACACGTACCGGCGGGAGCCCGTCGACGAGCCATTCTACGTCGGGGCGGCGAAGGAGGCATTCGACGAGATGTTCTCCCAGCTCAATGGCGAAGTCGACTTGAAGGCTTCCGACGTCGAGCCGGGGATACGAGCCGAGATCGAGCGGCAAAGAGACTTCTTCGAGGACATGGAACGAGTCTCCATGCCGTTCGGCAAGGCCGGCATCCAGTTCCGCGTGGATTCCCTCTCCACCATCCGCCGCGATTCGTTCTGGGAAACGGGCATCGCCCCGCAATGCACGGTTCGCGTGGGGGAGGGGTACTACTTCATCGCGTTCTCGTCTGGCCCCGCCCGGGCGCGGATCGCCCCGGACGAGAAGCAAGCCGGTTCCGCGGCGACGGTCATATACGCGTCCCCCCACAGCATCTTGATGCTCCCAGGGGACGAGACCATCGGCGGGGCAGCGGGGCAGGCCTGCCAGAAGTACCTGGGCGACTTCCGCCGGGTCGAGTTCCCGTTCGCCAAGAGCGCCTTCCAGGGCCCAGGCCTCGTGAACGTCGACCTCGATGACCCTCTGTCCACTGCGGAGATGAACGTCCTGTTCCACGACCCGTCCGTGCACGCGGTGATCGCCAACCATCTTGACACGGGGCTCACGACGATACACCAGAGGGGAGAGCAAGAGAAGTCGACGGGATCCATGCGGTTGCATTATTGGACGTTTAAAGCCTTGGTCAAGAACCGATGAGGGCGGCCGCAATAATGGGAGCTAGCGCGGACGAGGCACGGGTCAAGGAGCTGATCCTGGATCGGTTCTCGCAGCGGCACAAGCTCGGGGAAGCGGCGGGTGGCTCGGGGCACCTGGGCTTCATCAGCGTGACCCGGATCCACGTCTGGGAACCGCGGGAAGTCGAGGCCGGCGGGCAGCGCGCGACCGAGTTCCCGTTCACCGTGGAGACATACACGGAGACCGAGTTCTTGCACGAGCCCGATGACGACGTCTACTACACGAACAGATATGGGGGAACCATCGTCCTTGACGGGTCCATGAACGTCCTCGACTTCAAGTGCGATTGACCACAAACGTTTAAAGCCGACAGTCCCTTTCCATCTTGACTCGAAGGAAGGAGTGCACCACTATGAGAATACCGATAGACGCCATCGTCCTGGAATCGCTCGTAGTACTCGACGTTATCGGTATCCTGGTCATTGCATGATCGGCTCGCGCCAACCTCCTCCTCCTTCCTTCCGCGCGGGCAACCATCATGCTGGTGGACTGCCGACACGAATCACGAACCACGGGACGTGAGGATCATTATAGGAACAGACATCATCGTCAAGTTGCTCAAGGACACGAAGAACACGACTCTCTTCGGCTATCCCGGCGGGGCAATCATGCCGTTTTACGACCGGATATACGGGGACGCCGACATCCGCTTGATCCTGGTGAGGCACGAGCAATCCGCCGGCCACGCTGCTGATGGATTCGCTCGCGCCTCTGGAAGGCTGGGGGTTTGCGTGACCACGAGCGGGCCAGGCGCCACGAACCTAGTGACAGCCCTGGCGAACGCATACTATGACAGCAGCCCGGTGCTAGCGTTCTCCGGCCAGGTCTCGACGCGGCTCATCGGCAACGACGCGTTCCAAGAGGCGGATGTCGTTGGATGCACGATGGCCGTCACCAAACAGAACTATCAAGTCAAGGACGTGAACAACCTGGGACGGGTCTTCAAGGAGGCCATCTACATCGCGACCACGGGGCGGCCTGGCCCAGTCTTCATCGATTTGCCGCGCGACGTGCAGGGTGCCGAATGCACGATCCCCGATCCCATTCCAGAAAAGGTCGAGCTGGCCTCGTACAACCCCCGCGTCTTTTCAAAGGGTGCGGCCCTCCAGATCAAACGGGCACTCGACATCCTCTTCAAAGCGCAATATCCGGTCATCATCGCAGGAGGTGGCGTCGCATTAGCGAACGCCAGCAAGGAACTGGAGGAGGTAGTCAACTTGCTGAGGATCCCCGTCGTGTACACGCTCATGGGAAAGGGCGTGATCAGCGATGACCACCCGTACGTGCTCGGCATGATCGGCATGCACGGCCGCAAGCGGTCGAACTTCGCGGTCTCCGAGGCCGATGCGATCCTCGCCCTGGGCACGCGTTTCTCCGACCGCATCACCGGGGATCTCTCGCAATTCCCTGGGCAGCCATCGGCGAAGGTCATTCACGTCGACATCGACACCGCGGAGATCGGCAAGAACGTGCCGGTCGACGTGCCCATCGTGGCCGACCTTAAACTGGCGTTACAAGAGTTCCTCGAGCAGGTCAAGAGACGGCTTGCTGACGCTAAGAACGGCGTCTTGAGCTCGTGGTGGTACAAGTACATCAAGGAACTCAAGGAATCGAGCGGCATCCCCGACGCGAGTCGTCCCGGTAAGACAGGCCGCATCATCCCCGAGAAGATTATGTTCGAGCTCAACAAGATACTCCAGACCGACGACATCGTCGTGACCGAGGTCGGCCAGGCCCAGATGTATTCCGCCCACTACCTCAACATCCGGAAGCCGAGGACGTGGATCTCGTCGGGCGGGCTAGGCACCATGGGCTTCGGCTTCCCCGCGGGCATCGGCGCCAAGGTGGCAAAGCCGGACTCGCAAGTCTGGGTCGTCGCCGGCGACGGCTCCTTCCAGATGAACCTACACGAGCTGGCGACTGTCAAGCAACACGACATCAAGATCAACATAATCGTCGTCAACAACCAATACCTCGGCATGGTTCGCCAGTGGCAGGAGCTGCTCCACGAGAAGCGCTATTCCTACACGTGCCTAGGTTGCAAGGACGGGCGTTACTTCCCGGACTTCGTGAAGCTCGCCGACGCGTACGGCCTGGAAGGTGTCCGCGTGGACAAGCCAGAACAGGTCGCGGGGGCGCTGGCACAGGCCTCGAGGTCGGACGGGACGTTCGTCGTCGAGATAATGGTCGAGCCCGAGTCGAACATCCTCCCCATGCTCCAGCCCGGGGGCTCACTCAACACGTTCTACAGCCGCCGGCGCGAGCAGAAGTCGATCTACGACTGGTATTGCCGGCTCCCGCGCACAGAAGCGGAGCAGCGAGGCTACAAGGTTGAACGCATCAAGAAGGAAGAGGACGACGTCGCCGTGTTCTTCGAGGACGAGTCGTGATCGGACGAGGTGTACGAACGCATGACAAGCGAAAACCAGCAAGTGTGCATCGGGATGCTCGTCTACGACCATCCCGGCGTGATGATGAAGGTCACGGGCATGTTCGCCCGCCGGGGGTTCAACATCAGCTCGATCTCGGTCGGCCACAGCGAGCGGCCGGGCTTCTCCCGTATCACGATCATGGCCGAGGGCGACCAGGCGACCATCGAGCAGATCATCAAGCAGCTCCATAAACTGATAGACATAGTCAAAGTGCAGCACCTCGAGCCGTCCAGGACCACGATGCGGGAGTCCGCCCTCGTGAAGGTGCTCGTGAAGGACAACAACACGCGACAAGAAATAATGACGCTGGTCGACATCTACACGGGGCGGGTCATCGACGTCACGTCAAAGACCATGACCCTCGAGATCGTCGGCACGCAGCGCAAGGTCGACTCGTTCATCGAGCTCATCTCAGAGATAGCGAACATCAAGGAGATAGCGAGGTCGGGCGTGCTCGCGCTGTACCGGGGCGAGGAGACCATCACGCTCGATTGAGCACCACGCTCGCTCCCATCATCATCTCTTTCACGTGGACGATTCCGCGCCGGGCTCCCGTTGGACGAGCGTTTCCTCCACCTTCATGAAGAGCGGGATGCTCGCCAGGAAGAAGACCGGCACGATGATGAAGATCCAGGTGAAGTCGCTTGAAAAGACCCCGCTGAGGTAAGTCGTCAAGATCCCCGCGGTCATGGCGCCGATGACTTGCGACACGGTGTTGATGATGTTGTAGATGCCGTTGAATTGGCCTTTTTTTCCCTCGGGGAGCAAGTCTTGTGACCACGTGGACGCCGGCACGGTCACGCCGACCATCCCAAGGACGATCAACGTGAAGGCGAGCGCGACGACCAGGATCGACGGGAGCTGGTCGACGCTGCCTGTGTCGGCGATCATACCGGACTCTATAATGAAAGGCATCATGACGAACCCGGCACACGACATGCAAATCGTGGGGATAGTGACCTTCTTCCGGCCGACCTTGTCCGTGTACTTCCCCAAAACGAAGATGAGGATGAGCACCGACGGCAAGGCGATCCCGAGTATGATGATCAAGCCGAAGGTTTCTATGCCCAGGTCGAAGATGATGTTCAGGAGGTAAGATAGTATCGCAGACACCCCTGACATGAATACCAACATCGCAAGGATGAGTTTGAAGAATTCCTTCTGCTTTTTCAACTCCTTGAAGTTGAACGTGCGACGGAGCTCGCTTGTGAACGAGAGCTTCGGTGGAAGCGCGTCCGGAAGCTTGTTGTCCTTCAAGAAGGCGAAGCCGAGCACCGCGGCGATCATGATCGCGACCCCGCCAACCGACAGCATGAGCACGTGTCCTTCGGCCGTGAGCAACCGTGAACACGGGGTCGCAAGATCCGCATCGATGCATCCCGGATCGTCTGGATCCGGGATCGAGAAGAATTGATTCGCGAGCAGCGTGAGTACCGCGGGCATGAGCATGCCGATCAAGGACATGAGGTTCACGATCGAGTTGACCCTTCCTCTGTATTTCTGTTCGACGAGATCCGGTACTTGAACCCGTTGCGCGGCGTAGTACGCGTTCGACGCAATCCCGATCACGACGACATCGATGACGAAGCAAAAAATGTATGCGTCGATGGCCTGGCCGAAGATGACGTGGGAAAACCCGAACGTGATCATCGCGGTGCCCGCGACCAGCCCTCCGAGTAACAAGTACGGCCGCCGGCGGCCGAACCGGGAACGCGTGTTGTCGCTCAAGATCCCGAAGACGAACATGAAGATGAGACCGACTACTGCCGAGAAGCTCACCATGATCCCTATGAATATCGGATCCAACCGGAGGATGTGGTCAATATAGGTATTGAGGAGTTGTTGTTCCATATAGCCGAACATCTGGGCACCCAAAGCGCACATTGCCATGATCGCGACAATTAACGGCCCGATTCCCAGTTTCAACACTTTTTCCTTCCCCGAGCGGTTTCCCGTGTCTGGTCCTGCAAGATCGGGGGCTTCTGTCCCACCATCGTTCATGTCGCTTGCTCAACCGCTTTTTCAGCATTCATCAAGAACTAAGGATTTGATCGTACTCTGAGAACTCCTAGCGTCTCATAAGTTCTAATCCCTATGAGGATTAGAAGGAAGCGCTCCGCACGGGGGTTCATCGTGGATGGGTCACACAATGGTTTTTTTCCCATCAACCAAATAGGAGGACTCGAGAACGCAAGTGATGATTATGAAGATCTATCGAGAGCATGACGCGTCGATGGACGCGATAAAGAACCTGACGATCGCAGTGATCGGCTACGGGTCACAAGGACAGGCACAGTCGGCCATGATGCGGGAATCGGGCGTGAAGGTCGTGATCGGCGTCCGGAAGGACGGCGAGTCGTGGAAGCAAGCAAAGGCTGATGGGTTCGAGGTGCTGAGCATCGCCGACGCGGCGAAGCGGGCGGACATCGTGCAAGTGCTGATACCCGACCAGCTGCAGGCCAAGGTCTACAAGGAGGAGATCGCCCCCGCGATGACCAAGGGGAAGGCGCTCAGCTTCTCGCACGGGTTCAACATCTCCTTCAAGTTCATCGTGCCGCCGGCCGACGTCGACGTGTTCATGGTCGCCCCCAAGTCGCCGGGGCCTTCCGAGCGGCAAGCCTACCTCGATGGGTTCGGCGTCCCAGCGCTCGTCGCGGTGCACCAGAACGCGACGGGCAAGGCACTCGAGAAGGCCCTCGGCATGGCGAAGGCGATGCACTTCACCATGGCCGGGGTCATCGACCTGAACAGCTTCAAGCCGCCGCGCGAGGGCATGTCCCCGTTCGACCTCGAGACGTTCACCGACCTCTTCGGCGAGCAGTCAGTGCTCTGCGGCGGCGTGGCCGAGCTTATCCAGGCGTCCTTCGAGACCATGGTCGAGGCCGGCTACCCGCCAGAGATGGCCTACTTCGAGGCCTCCCACGAGCTCAAGCTCATCACGGACCTGATCTACAAGGGCGGCATCGAGGAGATGTACCGGAAGGTCTCCAACACGGCCGAATACGGCGGCCGCACGCGGGGGAAGGTCCTGATCGACCGCAGCATCATCAAGCCGGTGATGAGGAAGATGCTCGAGGACTGCGAGAGCGGCGCCTTCGCGACGGAATGGATGGCCGAGGCCGGCAAGGGGATTCCAGCGCTCAAGAAGATGCGCGAGGCGGAAGGCAGCAACCTCTTGCAGAAGACTGGCGACGAGCTCCGCAAGCTCTTCGTGAGGCCCGCAAAGAAGTAGTGCCTTAGGGAAGGGGGCCGGCCCGACCCCCAAAAATCCAACCGGCGGTTACCCATGAAACGCTCCGAAATAAACCACCTGATGCGGGACGCTGTGGAGTTCACCAAGGAACTGAACTTCTTGCTGCCACCGTTCGCGTATTGGACGATTGCAGACTGGAAGACAAAGGGTTCGGAGGCCTCCGAGATCGTCGATAACGCGCTCGGCTGGGACGTCACGGATTTCGGGCTTGGTGACTTCCACAAGACGGGCCTGCTCATGTTCACCATCAGGAACGGGAAGTTCGGCGACCGTTCCCCCCGTGCCAAGCCGTACTGCGAGAAGCTGCTCATCGTGGAGGAGGGGCAGGTCACGCCATGCCACCACCACCGGTCGAAGATCGAGGACATCATCAACCGGGGGGGCGGGATCCTCCAGGTCGAGGTCGTGCGGTCGCTGGCCGACGACGGGAAGGCGGCCGACCAGTTCGAGGTCAGCCTGGATGGCGTGCGGCGAACCGTCAAGCCAAACACCGTCATCGACATCCATTCCGGGGAGTCCATCACGCTCACGCAGGAGCACTACCACAAGTTCTGGGGGAAGCCGGGGCACGGCAAGGTGCTCGTCGGGGAGGTCTCTTCCGTCAACGATGATTACGTGGACAATGTGTTTTTCGAGAAAGTAGCCCGGTTCAGCGCGATAGAGGAGGATGAGCCCCCGCTGTACCTGTTATACGATGACTACAAGAAATACGTCTCGTTCAAATGACCGGTTCCCCCCGTTCTCGCCGCAAAGCAGCGCTTCCACGGGGGCCAGCCAGCGACATCAGACCGGAGACCAGCCATGATCTACAAGGAGGACATAAACGCCGCGAAGCAGCGGATGGACGCGTGGTGGAGCCACGAAATCGTCGACCGCCCCGTCCTCGCCTACACTTGCCCGAAACCGAACGTTGCACCGAAGGCCTGGTGCGACCACTGGTACCTGGCCAAGCACCATGACGACATCGAGGGGTACGCGGACCAGTTCGAGGCGGCCAGCGTCGCGACCGAGTTCGGCGGGGAGCGGTTCCCCGTGCTGAACCCAAACTACGGCGCGGGCGTTTTCGCGTGCGTGTTCGGTGCCGACTCGGTCTTCAAGTCCGGCACGACCTGGTTCTTCCGCCAGACATCGCTCGACGAGATCGTCCCCCTCCTCGAGGGTGCGGCGTTCAACATGAGCAACCCGTGGTACGAGAGGCTGGTCAAGGTGACCGAGTACGCAGCGAAGCGTGCCAACGACCAGTACGTCGTCGCGACGACGGACTACGGCGGGATCCTGGACATCCTCGCGTCCTTCCTCTCCCCGAAGGACATGTTCTACGCAATGCGGAACAAGGCCGGGCTCGTCGACACGTGCCGCGCCATCATCCTCGAGAAAAGCCAGAAGCTGTTCGACGCCCTCACCAGCATCACGCTCGAGCACTGCCACGGCACGAGCTCGTGGATGGGGCTCTGGGATCGGACGACCTGGTACCCTCTGCAGTGCGACTTCTCCTACATGCTCTCGCCGAAATGGTTCACCCGGTATGTCCTCCCCGACCTGGAGTCGCAATGCCAGCACCTCGGCCACGCGATATACCACCTCGACGGGGTCAACCAGCTCCCTTTCCTCGACGAGCTGCTCGCCATTCCCGAGCTCACGGGCATCCAGTGGGTGCCGGGCGACGGCAAGCCGCCGATGGCCGACGAAGCGTGGCTGCCGGTCTATAAGAAGATCCAGGCCGCCGGGAAGAACATCGTCATGGACGCGGCACCCCAGGATCTTATGCGGGTGTACAACAACCTGGATCCGAAGGGCCTTTACGTGGGCACGCACTTCCCCGGCAAGATCTGGGCCGAGTACTACTTGCCACCGTTCCTCGGCGGGATGGGGGGCGTCGACGACGAGTAGGGCGGCACGACCGGTGCGCTCATCATCACGCTCGAAATCTGGGCGGTGTTGCGCGTGTTGCACGGTTGGATCGCCCGATGCGTGTCCAGCTTGTTTATATTCTGGAAGGGAAGACCATCTAGTATGAATGGCAGCGCACTCGATATTCAAAAGGTCATCGCCGGGGATGAGCGCCCCATCACGTTCCTGGTCGGGGCCGGTTGCTCAGTGGAATCACCGTCTTGCATTTCTAGCGGGCGCCAGATGATCGAGGCCCTGGTGAACCAGTTCTGCCCCGAAACCGAACTGGGCATGATATTGGGGATGAAGGACTTGCGGTACGAGGAGGTCGTAGAGCGCATCCGGGACGTCGTGGATCACGACCTGAACATCATCGACTATTTCTCGTTGTGCGACAAACCGAATGCCCAGCATTTCTTCCTCGCTGCCATGATGAAAAAAGGCCACTACGTGATGACCACGAATTTCGATTTCCTCGTCGAGCAAGCCTTGCTTGCTTCCGGCGTCGCCCGCGACGACGTCGTCCCGGTCATCACGAGGCAAGACTTCGAGCATTACGGCGATCCTGCGGCCCTGGTAGCGGCCGGGAAGGTTCCACTGTACAAGGTACATGGATCCGTCCGGAACTTCATCACCGGCGAGGACACCCGCGCCCACCTGGTCACGACGATCCAGGCCTTTGGATCCAACAAGGCGGGCTTGAATGTGTTCCAGCTCGAGCCGTACAAGAGGGATGCACTCACGAACTTGACCGCAGACCGCAGCCTGATCGTGGTGGGCTATTCCGGTTCAGACGACTTTGACATCGTGCCAACCCTCAATGCACTGAAGTTCAAGGAGATCATCTGGTTGAACTTCGTTGGCGACGACGACGGCGCCGCGAAGATCGAGGAGGTGGTGGTCGACCAAGGCGGGGATCGACAGACGCCGGCTGAAAAGGTGACTTCAATCCTACTCGACATCAAGGGGGCCCGCCCATCCTCTCGGGTCTACCGGATCGACGTCAACACGAGCAGGCTCGTAAGATCGGTTCTGGATCAAGCGGTGGATAGGAACCAGCCACCGTTCGCCGTCACGGTAAAGGACTTCCTCAAGGATCGCTTCGGGAACCAGCACGACTTCATCAAGCTCAACCTGGCATGCACGCTGTACCACCACCACGGACGCTATGAGGAAGCGCTGCGCTGCGGGCAGGAAGGCTTGAAGCTGTCCCGCGAGCTCGGGGTGAAACGAGCCGAGGCCGTCTTCTTGAACTGCATCGGCCTCGCCCACCTCAAGCGGAACGAAGGCGAGAAGGCGCGGGAGGCGCACGAGCAGGCGATGTCCATCACGGCGACGTTGCCCGATGATCAGAAGAACCGGACGGCAAACGCGGTCTACATGATCAATCTCGCGTCTAGCCTGCATGAGGCGAACGACCTTTCACGCGCGCTGGCCATATTAAACGAGGCCCTTGGTGTCGTGAAGGAAAAGGGGAACGTGTCTCTGCAAGCCACGTGCTTGAACAACATCGGCACCATTTTGTCCGATCAAGGTCATCGGAAGGAGTCGATCGAGAAGCTCGAGGAAGCAATGGCCCTCTACCGGCAAAATGGCGACCTAAACGGCGTCGCCACGGTTCTCGGCCAGATCGGCCTGTCGTATTTCGAGCTCGGTGATGTCAAGCGTGCCTTGTCGATGATGGATGACGCGTTGAAGATCAACGAGCAACTCGGAAACGTGCACGGGCAAGGTGTCCAGCTCTCGAACATGGCCCAGATATACCAAAAATCGA
>JAFGBX010000234.1 GCA_016932935.1 Promethearchaeota archaeon
GAGTATAGTCGACGCGTCCATCATCTCGCCAGCATACCCACCATATTTATAGCCCTCTGTATGTCCTCCTTCGCCTCCCCCATCCTGTCCAGGTTGCCCGGGTAAACCGAAAATTTCATCATCATAAACATGGAGTCCATCACCAAGCGGCCTGGTTGCATTTCCTCCTGCACCGCCGGCCCTGGCGATACCGCCGCCTCCACCGCCTCCTGCACCGCCGGTGGTTCCGGAGTCCACGTATACCTTCGTGCCGAGCCCCGGGGAACCGTTGTAACCGCTCCACCCGTTTGTTCCACTCGTGCCGTCGCTCCCTTTCCCGGCCCTGCCCCCGTAGAGCGTGCAATTCGTGATCGACAAGCTAGCATTGCATTCTTCGAGGTAAATGCAATACGAGTTTTCAGAAGAGCTTGTTCTAATCGGCCCATAAACCGTTAATGCAGATACACTGGTAGGGTGGACGATGCTCGCGCCATAAACGGCCCACCGCGCAACATTGCTACGGATCACGGGGCGCATGAATTCTGGGCTAACCAAGGTGAATTCGGGATTGTATCCGCCCTGGATGCTGATGCCATCGACCAGCGTGATGACTTCCGCATACACGCCACCGGAAGCAACCGCAATGATGTTCCTGCCGGTGGCGACCGCCCGCACGAGCCCGTAGGATATCGTGAGGCACGGATGAGTCTGGTTGCCGTGGCTGGTGTCGTCGACGCCGCTCGGGGAGACGAATAGCTCGTTGCCGGAGAACGTCGGTATCGAAAAGCCGCCGGTCAGCGGGACGGTAGGATGTTCGATGACCACTGCGGAAGAGTTGAGGGCGAAACCAGGATCCATCCCGTCGTGAGACGTGATCTCGACGAAAATGACGTCCATCGCTTCGAAGTTCTCTTGAATTAACGTACCCGAGATCTTGCCGGGCATTTCTGCGCCGTTCTTAAACCACCGGTAAGTGTAACCCGCCGCGTCGCCATCGGCGTCGCTCCATCCACTCCCCACGGCAAATAACGTGCTGGTGGAATTGGGATTCGAGGGGGAAATGCTAGAACTTGAGAACGTCGGGGGCGTGTTCAAGATGACGAGCGCCGTCGAGTTTTTCGCCGTGCCGGCAACCCTGCCATCGAACGGCGTCGCTTCCACCACGATTACATCACCTCGGACGAACGCCCCTGGCGCTAGCGTGTTCCCCACCTGCCCCGCGACCGCAGCACCGTTTCGGAACCACCGGTACCGGTATCCTGCTGGGTCGCCGTCGGTATCGTTCCAGCCGACCGGCGTCGCAGAAAGGATCGACGTGCAATACGCGGTCGCTGGCACAAGCGTACAGCCTGTGATTGATGGCGGTTGGTTTGGCTGGATTACGACGCCGATGTTGACGGTCGACGAGTTGACCGCCGTGCCGTTCGTCGTGCCATCGAAGGGCGTGATTTCAACGACAACATCATCGCCGCCGTTGAAGCGATCCGGCGTCAAGCTGCTCGCTGTGCAAGAGGAGATCATGTTCCCGTTCTTGAACCACCGGTAATAATATCCTGCCGGATCACCGTCATCATCAGACCAGCCAATGGCCGAAGCTGAGAGTGTTTCGTTCGCTATTGGGTTAGCTGGTGAAAGAACCGTTCCCGTGATCGCAGGTTCCGAGTTTTCTATCACCCGGGGCGTCGAATTGATGGGGGTGCCGCCGTCCTTGCCATCGAATGGCGTTATCTCGACGACGATTTCGTCGTCTTTGTCGAAATCCGGGGCCGCCAAGGTGCTGCCCGACCGTCCGGTTATGACCGTCCCATTCCGGAACCACCGGTAGACGCCTGCTTGCCAAGGCCCATCTGGGTCTGACCATCCGACCGCAACCGCGGTTAAGACAGCAGTTGTGCGGGCGATTCCAGGGGAGATTATACTTCCGGCAATTGTTGGAGGGGTGTTATGCACCAGATTACCGCCCTGGTTCGCGGTAATGTCATTGTAGAGCATTATTGCACCAAAACTCAGACCAAAAGCACCAAATAGAATACATGCAGTCATCATTGCCAATATTTTCTTGTCCATCTTCTCTGTCCGTTTTGTCTTATTCATCGTCATCCTCTCTCTTCCCTCGATTCTCCATTCGGAGCACTCTCCATCCTTTCGGATGCTGGCATACGTCTTGAGGATAGATCCCGGTAAAAACTATCCGATTGAATATATATATATGTCGCGGGAATCGACCATCTTCTCTTTTCCGTGCTCACGTGGTATTGACCTCTCTCGTGGTCGGGACGCCGTTCGCCGAAGTCAAGGCCGACAGCGCGGCGACCGTCGCGCCGGTCGAGCCCCCAGAACCCGTCTTGGATGACCACAAGGGCAAGAAGGAGATCAGGAAAAAGGTCTAGATGTTTGAAAACGACGAGAAAGGGGGAGAGAAGGCAATAGAAGCAAGAACGCGGTCAAGGGGTGGGTTGATCCCCGCCCGGTACCTTCCGGCCGCACTCACCGCAGAACGTCGCACGCGGGTCGCTCGTGTACAAGGGGGCACCGCAGAAGGGGCACGTTCGCGGGCCAGGCCCGCCCGGCGCGGCGGTCTCCCTGTCGATCGGCCGCTCGTCCCCGTTCCACGCCCCTGGCGGCGGTGACCGGCTCCCGTAGGGATCCACCGGCTGCACGTCGCCGTCCCATGCACCGGGTGGTTGGTAATAAGGATCCGGGCCCGTAAACGACGCCGCGGTCGACGGCGCGGGGAACCGGGGCCTCCGCGGCCGCAGGTTCCCGAGCAGCTGGAACGTCTGGCTCATGATGAGGTAACCGACGACCGTCGTGACGAGGTTCGCGATGGAAAGGAGCTCGCTCGCGACGATCTGGCCAATCGGCATCACGAGGGCTATGTTGTTGAGGTCTATCGTCGGGTTGTTGATGATCGTGGGGATCCCTATCGCGACCGACGACGCGATGGCGACGCAGCTCCCGACGAGGGCGAGGATGGCACCCGGTTTGCCGCGGGCGCGTGCGTCGAGTTCCTCCAGGTTGTCGAAGAACGATAGCATGAAGCACCACGCGACCGTCTCGAAGGCGAGCGTGGCGATCGAGATGATCTCCATCGCGAGCGTCATGGGAAGGATGTTGATCGTTCCCGACCCGCCGCTCATGACCTCGCGCAAGACCTCGAAGAAGGTCATGATGAAGATGAGCCCGACCGACGCGATCGACGCGACGAACGACACGATCATGAGGGTTCCGAACGTGTTCAACCGCTCGTTCTTGTAGGCGGTCGCGCACTTCTTGGCGCCGACGATGATGAGAACCTGGAAGACGAGTAGCGGTATGGAAACGAATCCAGAGATGCCCAGGTCAACCGGGAGCAGGTATGCCTCGACGAGGCCTAGCGTGAGCGAGACCATGGAGAGAATGGCGAAGACCTTCATCCGTAAGGCGAGTTGGGTGAAATCGTTGTCCACCATCATTGGAAAAACGACCCCTTGGCAGAAAAAAGTCCTAATGGACACAAACTAGCCAAAGCATAAAAACCCATATCGGCCGTCACCGGCCGCCAGGGCGCTCAGCCCCCGTTGACGAGCTGGCCCTTCTCCGCGAGGAACTCGATGTAGCGCTTGATGCTCTCCACTTCCTCCTTGAACCCGCGCACCTTCATCACGAGCGGCGAGTTCCGCCGGTACGTGAGGTCGATCGCCGCCTCCTTGGACACGACGTCCTCGGACTCGATGAAGATCTTCTTGCGGCCCTTGAGGGAGAGCATGAGGAACTCCTTTATGTAAGGGTCGATCTTGGCGAGCTGGTCGACGATGGCCATCTGGAGGTCGAATTCCGAGGCCTTCTCGAGCGTGCCGATGAGCGCTTTCGAAGCCTTTTGATCCTTGGCCATGTACCCCCCGAGCAGCTCGACTGCCTTGAGTTTCACGTCCTTTTCCTCTTCCTTGTCGAGCCGGTCGATGATCGTATCGATGACGTTCGCCGATTCGAACTCGACTATCGACTCGAGAACCATCTTGCGAACCTTCGGATCCTCGTCGTCCAGCAGCCTCAGTATCGCGTTGAGTATCTCCGGGTTGCTCGTGAACTTCGCCAGGGTCTTGAGGGCGATCGTGCGGACGCTCTCCTCGGGGTCTTTGATCTTGGTGATCAGCAGGTTGACCTTGTCAGAAGACTTGTACTTGCCGATCGCCCAGATGGCCGCGCTTCGCACCTCGGCGTTCGCGTCGTCGAGCAAGCCGACGAGGGCGTCGAGCGCGCGGATGTTCTTGGAATACCCGACGTTCTTGATGGCTTCGATCTTGTCCTCCACCTTGGTGTCGGCGGATTTGAGGGCGGAAATCAAGTTATCGATAGAACTCAAGCCTAATTCCTCTGGTAGAGTCGATAGTGGATTCGACCTATGGCTTTCAAACAACGGGTCGATTAAAAAGTGTCGAATTCCCCCCGTGAAGCTCGTCAAACCAGCCGCGACTTCTACCCGACCCCTCGAAAGAGGGATTAGAAAGGGGCGTAATCGAAGACGAACACGAAGAACGCCATGACGTGGCCGACGCTGGCGTCCTGGATCTCGGCGACCACGTAGCAACCGCCCCCGGCGACATCGCCGGGCTGAACGTCGACGATTATCGGGACGGATGGATCTGGCACGAACGGCCCGGACGGGGGCCCGAGCGGCTCGTGCGTTAACGCGTTGTACTTGTGCAGGAAGATCACCCAGTCCGGCGTGAACGCGTCGAGGTCGGTGTCCTCGTAGGTGATCACGTCCATGGAAACGTTGAAGGGCCCCGTCTCGGTTATAAGGCCGGAGATCTGGCACCGGTACCCGTCGAAGGCCGTGCCCGTGAGGCCGTCGGTCGTGCACCTCTCGTTGTACGGGAACAACGGGACGCCCGGCGCCCGGAAGTGATCCGGCTCGTTGGGCGGGTTGGTGGGCCGGTTGAACATCGACGCCGCGGGCTTGAACTCGACGGAGACATTGCAGGCCGCTGTGTCGTTCAAGTTCATCTTCACGAGCCGGACGCTGGCCACCTTCGAAGGGTCGATCGGGATGGGCGCCTGGGTGGAACCGGGCTTGTTGCTCACGGTGTGATGGTAGGTCTCGGTGCTGCCGTCCGTGCGCTCGACGATCACCGTGACCGAGACGCTCTGGCCCGGCTGGGGCGTCACCCAGATTTCCAGGGGTGCGGAACCAACCATGATGAAATCCTCGACCGCGGCACCGTACGGGGCCACTGACTCGGTGGACGAGTAGACGGCGTCCCCGAGAGGCATCGACTCGTCCGGGGTCACCCCCGGGACGCCGTTGTTGTCCTCCGCGGACCCGTCCGCCCGCCACTGGTAGTACCGGCGGAGCAGCTCGGCGAAGGAAAGCCCGGTCGCAGCCTCGGCCGCCTCCCGGAACCCGACCGAGCCGCTCATCGAGTTCGTCAGGTTCTTCAAGACGCCCTCGCCGAACGTCTCGTTGATGAACTTGAGCAGCAGGAACCCGTTGCAGTAGTCCCCGTGGGTGAAACCGAACCGGGTGGTTCCGTTGACCGTGCCGTTGCCGAAGGTCGCCGTGTTCAGGCTCTTCCCGTGGTGGTCCCACGACTGGCCCGGGATCCCGTTCGAATTCACGATCTGGCCGATGAGCGTGTTGACCTGCTGCACGGTCAGGTTGTAGTTCCGCGCGGCGCTCACCATCCCCCAGTAGGTGGCCTCGCCCTCGTAGAACGGCTCGTTGCCCTTCTTGATGATGCCTTGCTCGTACTGGTAGGCGTGCACGACCTCGTGCTCGACGTTGTACTTCAGGTCGACCTTTCCCCGGAACTGGCGCACCGGGTCGGCCGACCGGATCTCGTTCCCCACCCAGATGTAGATCGACCCGTCCTCGTACGTGGCGCCGAAGGATGAATTGGCACCGGGGTGGATGCCGATGTGGATGTCGAGCACGCTGTCGTTCCCTAACTTCGGGCCACCGGCACGTCCGAACTCCGCGAGGTACCGTATCGTCGCCTCGACCATCTCCTTTATCTCGGCCGGGGAGACGCCGGGAGTCGGGTGCGCGTTCGTGACCGCGATGGGGACGGGGTTCGGCGATTGCGCCCCCACGTAGGTGGGGTAGTGGTCGAGGAACCCGTTGTAGATCACCTCCGAGACGTCGGGCACGCTCCCGTTCCCGGCCGGGTCGTCCACCACGTTGTGCAGGTTGTTGAACGACGCAGGGGTGGGGGTGTCGTTGTACCAGTTCATGGAATGGTCGCCGTCCCAGCCCCAGATCGAGACGGAATCGGAGGCGTTGCTGGTCGAGGCCCCGCCGTCCGAGTTGCTCCACCCGGCGACCGCGAGCGGTGCCGCCAACCCGCCGTAGCAGACGTAATCGACGAGGTACTGCGTCCCGTTGTCGTAATAGAGGAACACGTGCCCCGACTGCTCGTCCAACAAGTTCGTCTCGATGTTCAGGTGCACGACGGCGCTCAAGTCCGTCGTGTTGATCGACGTGGCCCCCGCGTCGCCGCGGATGCAGATGTGCCAGAATTCGCCGAACCCGGCGACCTCGGGGATGGCGGTCTTCGGGACGAGGGGGTCGCCGTTGCGATCCCTCGTCTCGATGTACCAGCCCTTGAGGGAGGACGTCGAGAAGTTCGTGAAGGAATACGCCTCGACGAACTGGTCGTTCAGCACGATGCCGCTGTCGGACGTGTACCGGATCTCGGAGATCATGAGGTTGAACGGCTTCCCTTGCGGCCCCCCTCCCGGAAGGAAGAGGAAGCCAAGAACGACGGCCAGCGATGCACCCGCGACGATCGCCGAGATGACGACGGCCTTGGCGTGCTTTAGCTTTCTTGGTGACATGAAGAGCATTCCCCGTGAAATCGAGGAGGAAAAACTCGGTTCCGCATAAAAACCTTTCCCCGGGGGCTCGATCGCGGCGCGTGACGGGGGCAAAAAAAAACTATAAGTAACCCACAAGAACAAGTTAGCAAGCATGATCCATCCATTCTTGTCCGTGGTGGCGCTGTGCAACAGCGCCTTCTTGATCGCCATCTTCGTCGTCAGGAAGAACCCGGCGTCACCGCTCCTGCGCAAGATCGGGAAGACTTACCTGGTGCTCTTCATCCCGGCGGGTATCGCGGGCATCGTCATCGTGCTGGTCGAGCACGCGGATCCATCCTACCTCATCAGCCTGGCCGCGTTCCTCGCCTACCTCGGCCTCGAGGCCTTGTTCGATTACGTGTTGAAGGTGGACTTCCGCTCGAACTGGAAGCTGGTGGTTCCGTACCTCGTCTTGTACTACGTCTACAACTACGGCTTCTTCGTCATGCCGTGGAAGCAAGACCTGGTGCTCGGCATCATCCTCCTGTCCCTCTTCATCGCCCAGCTCGTCACAAACGCGATCACGCACCCCAGGTCGAAGAAGAAGCCTGGAACGGCTTGAATGAAGGTAGGTTGGGGGCCATCTTCATATCCGGACGTTGATCCCGATATCGATGGACTGCCCGCCCCAATCCTGGTGGCAATGAACCGCTACCACGTTGTGGCCATCCGGGACGATGGCAGCCTTCCCGCCCGCGTTGAAGTCGAAGTTCTTGTACATGGTGATGTATCCCGTCGCTGAGAACGCCAGGATCCCGTTGATGTAGACCTCCACCCCGTCGTCGTGCTGCACCCGGAACACGAGGTTCTCGATCTCGGTCGCGTTCAGCGGCCCCGGGTTGAAGGCTTTCCTCAGCCAGATGTCGGGGCTGTCCCACGTCGTGCGGACGACCGACCCGAGCGTGAACCACGTGCCGAACCCGCCGGGCCCACTCGACCAGCCCGAGCCGTCGAAGCTCAAGTTCTGCCAGCCGGCTCCCGGCGACGACGTGGTGTAGTTCCATAACTGGCCCTCCAGCTGCGACGTGCTCATGATGGCCCGATACAGGACCGGCTCGACCGAGAACTGGTTCGCGGCTGAGATGTTCGCCGGGTCACCTTTAAACACTGCACGGTCGTACGTCACGAGGCCGTTCTGCTCCTGCTCGATGTCGGTTATCTGCGTGTAGACGGCCGCGCTCATGCCGGCGTGTTCCGCGAGGTATTCGATCTGGGAGAGCAATTGGCCGTACCGTTCGTGGTAATGGGTTTGGTTGTCCGCGCGGATGTATGCCCACGACTCGTCGGTCCAGGTGTGGCCCTCGATGTGCATGCCGATGCCGCCGAACTCGCCGTTGACCACGGCGCGGCTCGTGCTGACGGGGCAAGTGGGGGGTGAGTATTGGTGCAGGTCCTTCACATCGCCCACCTCGAAATCAACCCAACCACTCGCGCACGACACGATGCGGGAGGGATCGAGCTCCTTCACCCAGCCCGTGAGGCGGATCGTGTCGTACTGGCCCCACCCCTCGTTGAACACGACCCACGTGGCGATCGAGGGGTGGTTCCCCCTGCATTCGATCATTCGCCGCAGCTCGAGCTCGAACGCCGCGTGCCCCTCCTCGCCCGTGTTCTGGCCGAACGGCATATCCTGCCAGACCAGGAGGCCCAGCTTGTCGCACCAGTAGTACCATCGGTCGGGTTCGACCTTCATGTGCTTCCGGGCCATGTTGAAGCCGAGCGACTTCATCGCCTCGACGTCCCAGCGGAGCGCCTCGTCGGTCGGGGCGGTGTACACGCCGTCGGGCCAGTATCCCTGGTCGAGGGGGCCGATCTGGAACGTGAAGTTGTCGTTCAAGAGGATCTTGTGATAACCGTCACGGACACCGAGGGAGACCTTGCGCATGCCGAAATAGCTCGTGATCGCGTCGATCGTGTCTCCCGCGAGGTTTGCCACTGAGATGTTGAGATCGTAAAGGAACGGCGACGATGGTGACCAAAGCTGCGGGGCCGGCACGGGCACCGAGAACGTGGCGTTCGCGCCGCCGGCCCCGACGCCCACCACCGTGCCCCCGTCTCGCGCCGTCGCGTTCACGGTCGCAGTCGAGGCGCCCACACCGGAGACGAAAGCGGTGACGTTTAGGCACTCGTTGTCGATGTCCGGCACGAGCTTGACGTCCGTGATCCTCGTCCCGTTAACGGGCTCGAGCCACACGGTCTGCCAGATGCCGGTCACCGCGGTGTAGAACGTCCCCGACGGCCAGAGGCTTTGCTTTCCCATCGGCTGGAACCCCGCATCCGTGGGGTCGTAGACCCTGACCACGAGCTCGTTTTCTCCCTCATCCCGCAAGTACCGGGTGATGTCGAACTCGAATCGGTCGTAACCGCCGCGGTGGATGCCGACGGATGCGCCGTTGATGAACACCTCGGATTCCCAATCCACGGCGCCGAAGTGGAGAATCACGCTATTCCCCGCCCATGCCGCGGGGACGGTGAAGGTTCGGCGGTACCAAACGCGTTCCGAATGGCTCATGATGCCGGATATGGCGGACTCCATGGGGAATGGGACGAGGATGTTGTATTGATAGTGTATCGGTGGTGCATACCCGACGATCGCGAATTGCCACACCCCGTTCAGGTTCAACCAGTCCTCCCTGGCCATCTGCGGCCTCGGGTACTCGGGCAGGACGTTCGCGGGATCCACGTCAGCCGCCCATCGGGTCATCAAGGGCGCGGCCTTCATGCCCCACGGGTACGTCGTGAAAAACTCGGAGGGGAGGATCCATGTCGTCATGAACACCGTATTGGAGACCAGGAGGATTAGGGCGCTGATCACCATCGGCGAACGCTTTTTACTCTAACTATGAGGTTGGACAAAGTTGGACACCTCGTCCGGGCGGGTCGTTAGAGGAAACCCGCGGCCCCCGTCTCGCTTGCGA
>JAFGBX010000235.1 GCA_016932935.1 Promethearchaeota archaeon
CGCCTATTGGAGCTCGGCGCCGCAGCTGGGGCAGAACTTCTGGGTCGCGGTGACCGCGGCATGGCACTCGGAGCACTCGAACTCGCCCTCGGCGTGGTGTGGGCCCGCGACTTGTCGCTGCTCCTCGGGGGTGAGCTCGATCCTCTGGATCCCGAGCCGGTTCATCGCGGCCTTGAGGTCCTCCTCCGTGAGCTCCTCGACCGGCTTCCCGGTGCTCGACTCGACCTTCTGCGCGTCCGCGCTCGACATCTTGACCGGCGCCGCAGCGGGGGTGCTGCCCCCGGCGGCGACGTATATGACGGCCGGCCCGACCACGACGCGGCGCCTGAACACGCGCCTCGCGGTGCGCCGGGCGACCCGGCGGGCGACCCGCCTCACTCCCGCAGGCCCGACCGCGGCGCGAACCGCGGCGCGGCCGATGGCCCTCCGAATTGGACGTGGCATGGCGTTTCACGTTGGCTAATGCGTCGTCGATTGTGTCTGATCAAGTCTAAGAACGTGTCATCCTACAAGCCGTCCAGAATAAAAATTTGCGCCTGAAAAAGGGGGGTTGGAACAATACCGCGTTCGCCACGCCGGCCCTTCACTGCCCGGTGATGCGGACGTTCACCTTGCTGAGCTCGACGCTCGTGTCCTTCTCGTACATTCCCTCGATCAAGTCCTTGTAGTGCTCGGCGATCTTGCGGCGCTTGAACTTGAGCGACGGCGTCATGTCCCCCGTCTCCTCGGTCAGCTCGTGGGGGATGACGACGAACTTCTTGACTTGCGCGAACGGATCCACCTTGGCGTTGATGTCGTCGATGTCTGATTGGAACAGGGCCGTTATCTCCGGTTTGGCGAGGAACGACGCGAGCTCGCCCTCGGTCGCGGACTCGGCATCTGGCAAGCCCGGTGCCAGGGCCGGGATCTCGCGCTTCACGTGGGCCCAGATGGCGGGGAAGTTCGGCGTGATCAATGCCGAGATGAACTTCCGCCCGTCCCCCTCCAACACGAGTTGCTGGATGAACTTGGTGGTCGCCACGAGTTCCTCGACGCTGATGGGAGGCACCTTCTTGCCCGTGCTCATCACGAAGATCTCCTTCTTGCGGCCGATGATCGCGAGCCGCCCCTTCTCGTCGAACTTGCCGAGATCGCCCGTGTGGAACCAGCCCTCCTCGTCGATGGCCTCCGCGGTCTGCTCAGGCTTCTTCCAGTATCCCTTGAAGACCTGGTGCCCCCGGACGAGTACCTCGTCGTCGGGGCCGAGCTTCTCCTCCGTGCCCGGGATCGGCGGGCCCACCACGCCGTACTGGACGTCGGCCGGGTCGTTCATGTTGGTCACCGGCGAGGTCTCCGTGAGCCCGTACCCCTCCAGGATCACGAGGCCGACGGCGCCGTAGAACCTGGCAAGATCTTGCGGCAACGAGGCGCCACCGCTGATGAAGCAGAGGAGTTCCCCGCCCGTTTTCTCGAGGATCTTCTTGAAGACCAGGGCACGGGCGAGCTTTATCTTGAAGCGCAGCATGAAGGGCACCTTCTTCCCAGCGCGGAAGTACGGGTCGTATTGCTTTCCCACTTCGACCGCCCAGTTGAAGGCCTTCCTCTTCGTGGGGGAATACTCGTTGACCGTGAGCATGGCGAACGCGTAGATCTTCTCGAACACCCGCGGCACGCCGGTCAGGTACTGCGGCTTGACCTCCTGGAGGTCCCGGGAGAGGTTGTCGATGTCCGACGCGAACGCCGTGCACATGCCCATCATGATCGGGTAGAAGTGGCCGGCCATCCGCTCGAAGATGTGGCTCAAGGGCAGGAATGACAGGTTCGTCATCCCTTCGAGGTTCAGCGAGGCGACCCATTTCGTGGAGAGGCAGTTCGAGGCTATATTCCAATTACTCAGCATAGCGCCCTTTGGCATTCCCGTTGTGCCGCTCGTGTAGACGATCGTCGCCAGGGAATCCGGGTCGATGCGCTTCTCGAACGCGTGGATCTCATCCTTGAGCCCCGGCTTCGCGGCGAGGGCCTCCTTTCCAGATTCGACGAACTTGTCGAGCGTCGTGAACCACGGCGGGAGGGGGATCCCTGGGTCGTCGATCGCGACCCCGAGGCGGAGGCTTGGCACCTTGTCCTTGAGGCCGATGAGCGTCTCGACGTGCTCCTTGGACTCGACGAACGCGATGCTCGTCCCGGAATCGTTGAGTTGGTACTCGACGACAGCCGGTGCGAGGGACGGGTAGGCACAGACGATCACTGCGTTGATGCCGATGACGGCCTCGTCTATGATCGCCCATTCCTCCCTCGTGTGGGATTGCAGCGTGATCATCTCGCCCGGCTTCACGCCTCGCTCCAGCAGTGCCGCGGCTATCTCGTCGACGCGGGCCGCGAACTGCTCGTAGGTCTTCATGTGCCACGTCGCGGCGCCGGTGGCGTCGGCCTTCCTGGTCATGAGCGCGGCCTGCTCGGGCCGCCTCCGGATCGTTTCGCGGAACATTTGGACGAGGCTCACCTTCTTCTCCAGGTTCAGCTTCTCGCCACGCTTCTCGCGGGCGGCTCTTTCGTCCAGAACCATTTCCAGGACTTCCTCGTAGAATTTCATGGTTTCGGCTCACGTCCTCGCTTGGGTATTCAGCCCGAGCCGCCAAGCATCCAACGCGGCGCGGCTCGTGCGCGTTAAGTCTTATTTCCAGCCGAGGGTATAAAAGCTGATTGGCACCGGCGCGTGCCTCGATGCCGCGGCGTTTCGACGGCGCGCCCGCGTGGGACGCGTGGTGGATGGGGTGGCGATTTTAAAGCATCAGCGCTAACCCGCCATGGATTTTTAATTCAAATGCGAAGGGATAAAAACACGTGTCGCGGAATTGATCATACTAAGCCCCTTTAGGGAAGGTGAACCGGAAGATGAGCTACAGACATTATCGGGAGATAGCGGATCAAGAGCGCGTGATGGAGCCGGAAGAGATCGACCAGGTTATCAAGTACAACGTCTTGCCGACGCTCGCGGGTGGCACGCTGCTGTTCTGCTTCACCATGTTCGTGACCTACGCGTTGCCGTACGACTTCGGCTGGTACCTCCTCAGCATCGCGGCGTACATCGGCCTGGCCATCGCGACGTTCTCGCTGGCCATCCGTCGCATGAACGGGCCGGCGCTGCTGTCCTTCTACGGCCTGAGCTTCGCGGCGGGCTTCCTGCAGCGGCCGGTGCTTCTCTTCGCGTCCCAGTACCTGGGGAGCTTCGAGCTCGCTTCCCAACTGTTCGCAGTCGCCGTGCTCGCAGCCACTGCAGTGATCGTCGCCATTACCATCATGGTGCGGGCTTTCCCCTCATTCTTCAGCCCGGGACGTGGATTCATGCGCGTGGCCATCTGGGTCGCAATATTTGGCCTACTCGGCATCTCGATCTGGTCATTGAGTGCGCTGTTCCTCGGCGGGTTCGACGTCTACTTGCTGGTGAGCAGCATCGTTTCCGTCTTCATGGTGGGCATCTTCACCATCGTCGACATCCACATGCTTCGTTACCGCGTCGCTGTCGGCCAGTGGGTCTACGGGACGGCGTCCCTCGCCATCAATTACTTCGTCCTGATCGTGCGGATCTTCCTGATCCTCGTGATCGGCGGCGGGCGAAGGCGGAGCTGAGCGCTCCCGCACCGTGCGTTTCTTTTTTTTCCCCACCCGGCGCTTGGACGTGCCGAACATCGGGCCATCCCGGTCGCTCACGGGGTAGCTGAGTAGCTTATCTCAACTAGGGTATTATTCTACTCGGCTCACGTGACGCGCTTGAATTCCTTTTCGAGCCACGCTGCCTCCTTGACGATGAACGTGGGCCTGCCGTGGCAGCAATGGAGGGGGTCGTCGCACTTGTCGAGGTCGGAGAGGAGCGCCCATACCTGCCTTCGATCGAGCGGATCGCCCGCGCGTATGGCAGAGTGGCACGCGAGCAGCTTCACGACGTCGTCTTCCGCGTCCAGCCTGTCCATGGAGAGCAAGGCCGTCAAGAAGTCCTCGATCACGCGGAAGTCGACGTTCACGTGGAACACGAGCGGGAACTGCACGACCTTGTACGAGGGCACGCTCCCCGTCGCGTCCTTTAGTATCTCGAAGCCGAGCCGCTTCAGCGCCGGCTGGCTCGCGTCGACCAGGGCCAGGAGGTTGGGAGGGAGGGACAGGGCCTTCGGTATGAGCATCCGCTGGGACGGGATGCTGGACGCCTTGTATTTCCTCGCGATCCGCTCGTACTCGACCCTCTCGGAGGCGGCGTGCTGGTCGACGATGGCCAGGCTCCCGTCGCTTGTTTCAAAGAACAAATACGTGTTCCCGAGCTGGATCCCCTTGGAAAGGAGCTTCACGGGCGGTAACACCTTGAACGCGCCGCTATCGATGTTTTCCAGGCCCTCCTCGTTCGTACCGACGTCCAGCGGCCTCCAACCCGAGAGCTTGGAGGCGCGGCCGGGCGCTGCCTTGGTCTGCGAGACCGTCGCCCCGGCCGCGCTGTCCGTGCCATCACCATCGACGCCCGGCCCATGGTGGCCGCCTTCGAGTTCCCTGGAGAAGTCCTCGTCCACGTCGAGGATGCGCTCGGGGATCCTCTCGCTCGCCTCGTCGAGAACCTCGTCGAAGCTCCTCGGCCTCGCGCCGCGGGAGCCGTTTCTGCTGGCCGGGTATGTCCGTTCTTGCCCCCCGGGCGCGGCCGCCCCGGCGGGGGCCAGGTGGTCGTCGAGGCTGCCCTCCACGGCGCCCGTCCCTCCCTGCCTAGCCCGGCAGTCCAACGCCGCACGCGCCCATTCCTCGACCTTGGAGAGCAGCTCGTCCTCGTTGCTGAACTTGATCTCCCTTTTCGTGGGATGGATGTTCACGTCGATGAGCGACGGCTTGATGTCGAGGAAGAGCACGTAGAACGGGTACCTGCCCTTCATGAGGCGTGCCTCGTAGGCGCTCTCGATCGCCCTCGCGACGTCCGCCGAGTGCACGTACCGGCGGTTCACGAGCAAGGTCGAGTACGTCCGGGCGCTGCGGGTGATGTCGGGCGCGGCGACGTACCCGTGGAGGGAGAAATCGGGGGCCTTCTGGTCGATGGCGATCATGCTGGCCGCGTGCTCCCGCCCGTAGACCGACACGATCTTGTTCAACAAGTCGCCTTTGCTGGGCGGGGCATCGAGCACGAGGTGCCCGTCGTGGAACAGCTTGATGGACAAGTCGTGGTAGGCCAGGGCATATCGCGTTACGATGTCGGAGATGTGGGAGAACTCCACGGCGTCGTTCTTCAAGAACTTCCGCCGGACGGGCACGTTGAAGAACAGCTTCTTCACCACGACCGTCGTCCCGACTGGGCACGCGACAGGGCCGTCCTCCAGCAGCTGGTCGCCCTCCAGCACGACCCGCTTGCCCATCTCGTGCCGCTCCGTTCGCGTGACCATCTCCACGCGCGCCACGGCCTTGATGCTCGCGAGGGCCTCGCCGCGGAAGCCGAGGGTCGACAGGTTGTACACGTCGCTGAAGGTCATGATCTTCGACGTGGTGTGGCGTTCGAAGGCCAGGACGGCCTCGTCGGGCTCGATGCCGGCCCCGTCGTCGATGACCTTGATGGAACGCGTCCCCGCCTCCTCGACGTGCATCTCGATCCGCGTGGCCCCCGCGTCGATCGCGTTCTCTAGCAGCTCCTTCGCGACGGCCGCGGGGCGCTCGATGACCTCCCCTGCGGCAATCTTCTCGTACTCGTCGATCTTGTGGATTTTGGCCATAACCATCCAGCTCGTCTACGTGACCGGGATCCGTTTCACGTCGTCTGGGGGGATCAAGGGGCTCGAGACGGTCTTGAGATACGCCTCGAGGCCGGCGGGGAGTAGCTCGTGCACGCGGCTGATCTTGCGGCCGATGATGAACGGCAAGACTTGGTCGACGAAGAACTCCTTCGCGTCCTGATCTGCATCGATGGAATCCTCGATCTCGATGACGGTGAACCCTCTATCCTCGAATATCTTCTTGTCTTTCTCTATCCGGGTACACGCGTGGAGCTTCTCTTGCGCCCGCTCGATGTCCTTCTTGATCCGCTCGCGCTGCTTGCTCTCGACCTTCCGGGCGTTGATGGTCATCTCCTTGATCCGGTCCTGGAGTCCCCGCAGGTCGACGGCGATGTGGACGAGGATCTTCAAGGTGTCGCCCGTCCCCCCTACCTTGGCATCGAGCTCCCCGAGGAAATCGGATATGGGCTTGTCCTTGATCCCGGCGGCGAGCTCTGGGCCGTGGAGGATTACCAGGGCCTTCGTTTCTTCTGTAGGCCGCGCCTTCACCTTCTTGATGTCCGCGAAGCAAGGCACGACGCCTCCAGGCTTCCCGGCGGCCGTCAACGTGAACGATTCCACGCCCTTCGTCGCGAGCGGCTCCAGGAAGCAGCGGGAGAGCAACTTGGTGGTCGTCTCGCGCGTCTTGGTTCCCACCCTCGCCGGCGGGAGCAGGTATAGCCTCGCCAGCCCCTGGATCTCGGTGTGATACCGGGCGAGGTCGAGGAAGAACAATGGCGTCGCGTCTTGCTCCCAGAACCGCTCGGTTCGGATGATCGCGTGCACGGCCTTCGCCTGCTCGAGGTACGCCGTCGCGAGGCGGGGCCGCTTGTCTTCCTCGTCATCCGCGAAGGATGAGTGGTAGTAATAGACCTCCGGGAACGTGTCTTGTTGGTCTGGATCGATGGAACGGTAGAGCCTTTCCTTCAGGACCTGCGGGAAGAGGTCGTCGATGCCGAGGTGGTTGAACACTTGCTTCAAGAGGGACTCGATCGGCGGCTCCCCGTCACCGCTCCAGAGCGCTGCGCCGTGGATCATGACGGCGACCTTGCTCGCGGGTGCCCGCACCGCGTCGGCCTTCTTCGCGTCCATCCCCGCCTTCAATCCCGCCAGATATTTCATCACGTTCACGAAAAAGTCGAAATTGTCGACCGTTTCCTCGCCGCGACCAGCCTCCGGGTCAAGCTCGTGCGTGAACACGTTCCTGGAGAACGAAACGACGACCCCGTCGTCCCCGCGGGAGATCTTCACCACGAGGCCCTTGCACCTCGAGGCGAAGTCCTCCTCATCGACGCCTTCGAGCAAGGACTTGTATGCATCACCCGCGAGCCTGCCGTCCACGATCACGTCCTCGAACCCGCCTTCATCCTCCAAGGAGAACAGGTAGACGAGGATCCCGCCGCTCTTCACGTAGCTGGTCAGGGCCGAGGCCGTGGCGCCCTCGACCGGGTCGTCTTCCAGCACGATGATGTCATTCTTGGGGATGTTATCAATATTCTCGGGGCGATCCTCCCAAATCTTCCACGACTTAAAGCCGACTTGCATGCCTATCTGCTTGACCAGTGGGAACAGGGTGCTTATCTTGGACACGAGGAGTCCGATGCTGGTGTAGTCCCTCATTGGTGGTTTCCTCGACTATTCCTGGTCGCCGTCACTTTTTACCTTGCTCCACCGCGTCCTTCAGCCTTTTGAGCACCGCGAGCGCGTCGAGCGGCGTGGTGGTTTCGACGTTCACCTTCTCGAGCTCGTCGCGCACGGCTTGTAACGACGTATCGGGGGGCTGCTCCTTGAGGATCGGGAACAAGATGGTCTGGACGGTCTTCTGTTTCATCGCGTGACGTGCATCACGTGGCCCCGGGCTCGTGATGCCCCTCTCGCCGATGAGCTTGATCCGGTCGGTCGTGAGCGGGTCCTCGTCCGAGAGCTTCTTCAAGATTTCCTCCGCCCTCGCGATCACGGGCCCCGGGATGCCCGCGAGCTTGGCCACCTGGATGCCATAGCTCTTGTCGGACGCGCCTGGAACCACCTTGTGCAGGAAGATGAGATCCCTCGTCTTCTCGTCCTCCTTGACGAGCACGTTCAAGTTCTTCGTCCTCGGGAGGAAGGATTCGAGGTCGGAGAGCTGGTGGTAGTGGGTCGCAAAGAGCGTCTTAACGCCCCTGGCCTGGAGATACTCCGCGACCGCCCACGCCAGGCTGAGGCCGTCGAAGGTAGAGGTGCCGCGGCCGAGCTCGTCGAGAATGACCAGCGACTTGGTTGTCGCGTGGTTCAAGATGTAGGCCGTCTCGTTCATCTCCACGAGGAAGGTCGACTTTGCCTTCGAGATGTCGTCCTGCGCGCCGACCCGCGAGAAGATCTTGTCCGTTATGCAGATCGAGGCCTCCTTCGCGGGCACGAACGACCCTACCTGCGCCAGCAGCACGATCAAGCAGACCTGCCGCAAGAAGGTGCTCTTCCCGCTCATGTTCGGCCCCGTCACGATGGTGAGGACGTTGTCGGTCGGGTCGATGGACACGTCGTTCGAGATGAACTTGTCGATCCCGATCATCCTCTCGATGACCGGGTGCCGCCCCTCCCGGATGTTCATGGCACCGCCCTCCTCGATGCGCGGCCGGACGTAGCTCCCCGACGCGGCGACTTGCGCCATGGTGAGCATGACGTCGACCTCGGCGATGGCCCTCGCCGCCGCCTGGATCTCGCCCGTGGCGGCGACGGCGCGCGCCTTCATGTCGAGGAAGATCCCCTTCTCGATCTCGAAGATGCGCCCCTCGGCCGAGACGATCTTCTCCTCCATGGCCTTCAGCTCGGGGGTGGTGTACCGCTCCGCATTCACGAGCGTCTGCTTCCTGGTCCACGAGTCGGGCACCTTGTCCACGTAGCTCTTCGATATCTCGATGAAGTACCCGAAGACGCTGTTGTTCTTGACCCGCAAGGTCGAGAGCCCGTACCGGCGACGCGCCTCGTCCTGGAACCTCTCGAGCCACTCGTCGCTCCCGGATCGTATTCCTCGAAGCTCGTCGAGCTCGGGGTTGATGCCCGCCCGGATCATGCCCCCTTCACCCGTCGTGGCTGGGGGCGCGTCGACGAAGGTGCCGAGCAAGGCCTTGGCGATGGGCTCGAAGTCGGCAAGGCACGTGACGTGGCGCCGACTGAAGTCCGAATCGATGCCAGCCAGTGTCCTCTTGATGGCGGGGATCTGGGCGATGCTTCGGGCGAGCTGGACGAGGTGGCGGCCGTTCACCACGCTCGAGTAGTTGATCCGGGCGATCAGCCTCTCCAGGTCACAAACGCCGGTCATCTCCTGCTTGAGCTCCTCGCTCAGCATGGCGTCCTTCACGAGCAGCTCCACGAAATCCAAGCGGGCATTGATCGCTAATTTGTCCATGAGCGGCGAGAGTAGCAGCCGCTTCATGAGCCGCATCCCCATGGCCGTGCACGTCCTGGAGAAGAGGTCGAACAGCGTCCCCCGGGAGCTGCCGTCCGCGCTGTTCTTGACGATCTCGAGGTTTCGGACCGTGTTATGGTCGATCTGCATGTGGTTCGCGGGGAGCCGGTGGGAGCTCGAGGTGATGTTGGAGAGGCTCCGCTTCTGGTTTTCCTGCAAGTATAGCAAGAGCGCGCCCGCGACGCCTATCACGTCGGCGTTTCCCTCGATGCCGAAGCTCTCGAGGTTCGTGACCTTGAAGTGCTTGGCCAGGATCTCGTGGCCTTCTACCGGGTCGAAATCCAGGGCGGAGCGGCGCCGGATGGCCGTCCCGGGGAGCAGCTTGGCGATCCACGCCGGGATGCCCTCGTCCCTCGCGTCGTCGGGGATGATGACCTCCACGGGGCTGAAGCGCCCGAGGTCGCCGGAGAGCGCGGCGAAGCGCTGGCGAGAGTCGACGTAGCTGGTCGTGAAGAACTCGCCGGTGGATATGTCACAAAACGCGACGGCGACCTTGATCGAGTCCTGTTGCTGTTCGGCAGGAAACCATGCCAGCGCGGCAAGGTAGTTGTTCGAACCCCTTTCAAGCACGTTATCCTCCAGGATGGTGCCTGGGGTGATGACCCGGACGATGTCACGCTCCACGATGCGTCCCTTCGCCTCGGCCGGGTCCTCCACCTGGTCGACCACGACGACGGGTCGCCCGGCCTTCACCACCTTTTCGAGGGCCTCCTGGCCGGACGCGTACGGGAATCCCGCAAGGGGAGTGCCTTGACGATCGGTCAAGGCGATGTCGAGGATCTTCGACACGTCCTTGGCGTCGTCGTAGAAGAACTCGTAAAAATCGCCCAACCTGAACGCCATGATGTAGTGCTTGTCGTACCTGGTTCTGAACTGTTCCCATTGGGCTTGTAATGGCGTTCGCTTAGGGCTAGACACGGGTACTCATCCTATCGTTGCTACCCGGAAGGCTTATCGTGTATTAATCCAGCTTATTAACAAACCAATACAATGGAATCTCTGAACGATTATGGACCGAGAACCACGCAAGCATCGAGGCAACTCCTTCAAGACGAGGCTGGCCATGCTCTCCGCCGCCACCCGCGTGTTGCGGCAGTCCTTGTCGACTCGCGAGTTCCTCGGCGTGCTTTCACGGTACATCCGGGCGGGCAAGGCATCGACGTGGAAGTCGCTCCCGCCGCCAGCCGACGAGAAGGACTCGGGCTCGCGGGATCAACTGGGGGACGCGATCCGCATCCACGACGCGTTGTCGTCGCGGTTGGATCGCGACCGGGTGCTTGCCATCACCCGAGACGTCGTGAAAGCCGGTGCGATCGAATTCCTACGCGGCACGCTGCCTGTCGTGAGCCGGCAAGACATCGAGCGGATGGGCCTGGCGGATAGGCTTGCATTGCTGGAGCAGCTGGTGGCAGCGTTCCCGAACGCCGATGGCAAGGTGGTGGCCGTGAACGCCGACGAGTTCACGTTCCGAGTAACCCGGTGCAGGTTCCCCGAGCTGCTTGGCCAGCTGGGGCGTGCCGAGCTCGCCGGTGCCTTTTGCTCGGGGGATCTCGAGTACTTCCAGCGATTCCAGCCAGACATCGAGGCGTCGCGCGACTCGACCATCGCGGCCGGGGGCGACTGCTGCGGGTTCACCTTCCGGCTAAAACCTTAAACGACGCGTGCGCGGAGAGAATCCCATGAACAAGAAGACCGTTTGGCGGGTTGTCTGGAAGATCATACACGTCGCCATAATCGTTAACTTTATCGTCGAGATCGCTTATTGTGGCTACCAGGTCTTTGGCGTGCTCGGTGGCGGGCCGCTGTTCGACGCCGTCCTCACGATTGATATGGATCTTTTTTTGAAGCGGCGGCTGTACGCGATCGAAACGTGGATCGCCATCGCGGGCCTGGCCATCTACCTCGCGATCACGGAGATCCTCCCCCAGATGAAGAAGGAGGCGGCTGCGGCCCGGGTCAACGGGAGTCCATGAAGGACGCTACCTCGTCCTGGTACTTGGCCAGCAATCTCCTGGCGCGATCCTCGCTCTTCGCCTCGACGAGGACGCGGATGATGGGTTCCGTGTTCGATGGGTGAACGAGTGCCCACCAGCCGTCGCCCGAGAACTTGATGTCGTTGATGATGCGCGTATAGGAAGAGGGGTCGTGGCTATTTGCCACGCGTTCCATGATGGCGATCGGGTCGTGCCCGGCGGTCGGGATCTTGACCTTCTCCAGGTGGTATTCGGGCAGTTCTTTCGCCAACGCCGAGAGCGGCATGTTCCGCTTGCTCATGATGGCGACCGTGCACGCGGCGGCGAGCGTCGCGTCGCGGGCCAGGTTCAACTCCGGCACCATGATGCCCCCGCAACTGCCCTCGCCGCCGACGATCGCGAGGCGTACCTTACCGTGCTGCTTCTTCGCGAGCTCGTGCATCTGCACGGCGAGGTACCGCTCGCCGATCGGGGTCCTGATGACCTCGCCCCCCCTTTCGCGGGCGATGTCGTCGAACATGAGCGACGACGCGACGTTCGTGACGATCACGAGCTTGCGATCTGTGTCGTATAGCCCGACCATGTCGCGCATGATCAAGGCGAGGCCCTCGTCCTCGCGCAAGATGCGCCCTCTTTCGTCGCATAAACTTATGCGATCGGCGTCGCAATCGATTCCAAAGCCGACATCTGCGCCTGATTCTGGGATTATCTCCGAGAGCAGTTTCAAGTTCTCGGCGACCGGTTCGGAATTGCGAGGGAAGAAGGGCGGCGCGCGTGCCATCTCGTCGTTGATAGGCTTGACCTCGCAACCGAGCGACTTCAATAGCGGGGTGGTGGCATACCTGCCGGCGCCCGCGCCGGTGTCGACGATGGCCTTGACTTGCCGCCGCTCCTTTAGCAATGGCTTGACGAAGTCCACTATCGATTTCAAATACGGGGCCATGATGTCGACGTGGGTGACCGTGCTTGGTTCCCTCCATGAACCTATGTGGAACTGCCCATCGTGCAAAATGCGCTTGATGGGGTCCAGTTCCTCGTTGCTCAAAAAGGTGCCAGGGGGCGCGGGTGATAGGAACTTGAGGCCGTTGTACTCGGCTGGGTTGTGGCTCGCCGAGATGATGACCGCGCCCTCCAGCTGGAGGCGCTGCTTGGCGTGGAGGATCGCTGGCGTCGGGCAAATCCCGGCGACGTGCACGTCGCAACCCGTGGAAAGGAGGGCATTCACG
>JAFGBX010000236.1 GCA_016932935.1 Promethearchaeota archaeon
ACCGCGGCGCGGGGGGCACGCTCGGGCGCGGCCGGGCTCGCGTCGGGGCGGGACGCTGCCGGCTGCGGCGTGTGACTCTTGAGCAGCAGCTCCTTCTCACCGATCGCCTTCTTGAGCTGCTCGTTCTCCTCCTCGGCCCTGGCGAGCTGCTCCGCGATGGCCTTGAGCTTTTGTTCGGCCTGGGCGAGCCGATCCGAGTACATCTGGCGGATCTCGTTCACGAACGCTGGGAGGTCGAAGCTCGACACGAGGCTCTGCACCTGCTTGAGCGTGGCTTCTACAGATTGCTTGAGGAGGGCCACCTCCTCGGCGGGTGCCGACGCGATCGCGTCGACCTTCACGGCCAGGCCCTCGATGCGGGCGACCAGCGCGGCACGGGCGAGCTCGCCGTTGGTCCGCCCCGCCTCGAGTTCCTCCTGGATCCGGGCGATGTCGATGCTCGACTGGTCGCTCTGCTTGGCCTCGACCTCTTCCTTCAGCCTGGCGAGCTTCGCGTCGACCTTCTCGTTCAACGATTCCGCGAGGCCGGCGACCTTGGCACCGAGAACGGTGTGGGAGTCCTCGTTGTTCGACTGCAGCTTCTCGATCGCGTCCTGGATCTTGCTGACCTCGCGTAAGATCTCGTCGTGGGTCTGGCGGTCGATGTCCTTGCGGAGGGCCAGCATCTTCACGTCGAGGTTCTCCTTGATTGACTTGATTAGGGCGAGGATCTTCCCCTCCTCGTCGGCGGACTCGCCGAGCATTCGCAGGGGCCGGTTGGGGATCTCCTGGAGGGGGGGCCGTGGTCGCTGTTCCTCAGCCATCTGGGTGCACCAATCATACCACGGAGACCGAAAATATGGGTCTGGTGGCAGCCAATTCTTGTCAAGTAGTTCCTACCTTATAATCCCGTGCCGAACCGCCGGATGACCGACCCGAGGAACCGCGGGGTTGCCTGGACGAGGGACGACACGACGTCGAACCCGCCCTTGGCGTCCCCGATTGACGTGTCCCGGGAGACCAGGATGCCTGGGATCCTCGCGTTGCGGGCTGCATCCATGTCGATGCGACTGTCGCCGATGAAGGCCGTCCGGCCCGTGAAGTCAGCGCCGTAGGCAGAACCGATCTTGGCTTGCAGGTGGTGGATTCCCCATGGCTCTGGCTTGGCCCGCGACTGGTCGTACCCATCGACGTCGAGGGCGAGCAACGCCTCGAAGTACCTGGCGATGTTGAAATGTTCCAGCTGGTATCGCGCGAGCTTGTACGGGGTGTTCGTATGCACGGCGAGCACCACCCGGCCCGAGTCGTGCAATGCCGACAGGGCGGGGATGCAGTCGGGGAACAACCCTATCCGCCCTGCCTTGATGGCCCCCGACCGTGCCTCAAAGTCCAGCCGGTCGAAGGCATCCCAGAACGCCCGCGGACTCGCCACGCCCCACGAGCGGAGCAAGTCGGCGTGGTTCTTGCCGGCCCGCCACAACGCGTCGCGTTCCGCCACCGGGGGTACATCGGTGCCAAGCTCCTTGAAAGCATCGACGAGCAGCGCGTCGAAGTCGATCGCCCCGCTCAAGTTCACCATGGTTCCGTCGACGTCGAAAATGGCGAGGAACTCTCGGGTGTGGATCACGGTCGGATGCACCAGGTGCGTAAGATAGAAATGCCCCAGGCTAATTGAATTGATCATCAGACGCGATACTGGCTGGGTTCGCATGAACGGCACGGGCACCCGGGACGCCTTGGACAGCGAGATCTCCGTCATCGTCCCTAACTTCAACGACGCGGTACTGTCCCTGGTTTTCTTCTACCAGTCCATCCCGCTCTTGCGATATGACTTCAAGCGATCTGGCGACTTCAAGCAACAAGGCTACAACTTCAACGAGGAGCTGCTCTCCGGCATGATCTCGGCCATCTTGACCGTCTCCTCCGAGATCGACACGATGGGGAAGTCGCTGCTGCGCAAGGTCGACCAGACCTCCTACTCGATCCTGGTCACGATGGGCAAGAAGTGCGGCTTGATGCTCATCGTGCTCAAGGACGAGAACGAGCAGGTTCTCCGCGAGTTTTCAGCCTACTTGCTCTCCGAGTTCGAGCGCCGGTACGCCTCGCTGCTCTTCTGCGAGGGTGACGTGAAGGTGTCGTTCGACAAGGACATGTTCCTCGACTTCATACCGACAGTCAGGAAGACGGCCGAGATCCCGATCGCCCTGTCTCCCGACCTCCTAGTCGACCTCCTGCCGCCGATCCGGGCCCTGGCCCCCTCCGTGAACGTCGTGATCTGCGACAAGCTCGTGTTCATGCCCATCTTCAAGCAGATCTCGGACTACATCACGCCGAACGAGCTCCAGGACCTGCGCACGTTCTTGAAGGAGATCATCTTCGGATCGAGCAAGTTCCTCGGCCTCGTCCAGAAGTTCGGGCCCATGGAGACGATCACGCTCAAGACGGCGAAAAAGCGCGTGCTCATCGCCAACCTGGACCCGTTCTTCGTCATCCTGTTCAGCCGCGTGTCGGTGCCCGAGTCGGAGTTCCAGCGACTGCTGGGAACCCTCAAGGACGCCATGCTGCGGAACCTCGTCCTGTCCACGAGGCAGAAGGCCTTGCTCTTCAAGGGGATCGACATGTTCACCGACGCGTTCCCGGGCCTGGATCCGATCGACGTCCGTGCCCAGGTCATCAACGGGCTGAAGGAATACCAGCGCGATCGGAACGTTCCCTTCCGAATCGTCGATCAATATCAGCTCGATGAGAAGAAGGCCGTTCTCGCCGACTTGGTCAAGTTCATGAGCGGGCACCTCGCCGGCTACTACACCGACGTCGACGGCCTGGTAGAAAAACTCGACGACATCTCGAAGCAGTTTGTCGCCCTCTACAACGAGCTGAACGGCGCCCAACCTGCCTCGGGCTGATGACGAGGAGGGGGGGACGTGCTCACTTCTTCGAGAAGCCCATGCGCCCGAGCAGCTTGCCGAGTCCCCAGTACTCGCCATTGCAGAACGCGATGGGTTTGACCTTTCCCATGTCGATCCCCCCCGGGCCCTCGCTCACGGCAACGGCGACGATCTCGCCCAGGAAGAGGTGGTGGCTCCTCGAGTAGTCCTTCACCACCCTCACCAGCTTGCACTCGAGGCTGACGGGGCACTCCTGGATGAGGGGGGACGTCACCTTGCTCGCCGCCACCGCGGTGAGGCCGCATTCCTTGAATTTGTCCTTGGCGCCGCCCGTGACCATCCCGCAGTAGTCGACGGCGCGGGCTTGGCCCTCCGACGGGATGTTGACGACGAAGTCGCCGGCCTCCTCGATGAGCTTGTAGGAGAAGCGGGTCGGCCTGATGCAGATGCCGACCATCGGCGGGTCGGAGGAGAGCACCCCGACCCAGGCGAGCGTGATGATGTTGCGCTTCTTGCCGTCCTTCGACGTGCAAGAGACCATGACCGGCGGCACCGGGAACATGCATGTATCGGCATCGAGAAATTTCTTCCCGCCCATTGTTCAATCGGCCTCCAGCCTCTTCACGACCTCGACCGTGACCCGCACCGCGTCCTGGAGGGTCTTCTCGTCGCAGATGGCGGGGACGTCCCTCCCCGAGTGCGTGTACTTGGCTGTCCTCTCGTTGATCACGTCGATGGTCTCGGCGCCGTGGACGCGGAAGATCCAGCCGTCCGTCGTCCCGAGCATTGGCAGCCACAGCCCGCCCATGTGGATGCCCATCTCCTTCGCTACGCCCGTGAACAGCGCGTTCAGGCGCTTGTTGTAAGGCTTCCCAGTGGGCAAGCCGAACTTGGCGATGTGGCTCAGACCCTGGGCGACCATGTCGTAGTTGAACACGTACGTCCGCGCCGGGTCGAGCTCCTTGCCCTCGGTCGCGTGCTTGCGCCAGAACTCGATGGCGCCCGACATCCCCCACTCCTCGGCGCCCGTGATGAGGAACCACAGGCTTGCATCTGGGACGGGTGCCTTGCCGAAGTGCTCGAGCAGCTTGAGGACGATGGCCATGCCCGTGGCGTTGTCGAGGCTGCCGAGGGACTTCCCCTCGATGGTCTTGTTGACCAGAAGCACCCCGAGGAACGGCAGGTTGCAGCACATGAGCACGACGAGCGCCCAGAACACGTCGTGCGACAGGGGCCCGCCTGCGATCTTGACGATGGAGGAGATGATGATCGTGAAGCCCATCGCGAGGCTGATGAGGAAACCGAGCACGTAGCTGACCGTGCGCACGAGGGTGACGACCACCTGGCTCTTCGAGTCGTGGTGCGCGACGAACAGGATGTCCCTAGTCGCTCCTCCCGCCGTGGCGGGCAGCTTCGCGAAGATGTTGTACGTCTGCCGCACCTTGCCCATGGTCGCGAACGAGTCCGTCTTGCTCTGCTGCGAAGATACGGCGAAGACGACGGCAGCGAGTAGCACGACGATGAAGATCAAGTTCGCCCATGCTTGATGGAACCATTCGAGCAAGAGACCGATGACCAAACCGATGAAGATGATCAAGACGACAAGCTTGATGAGCACGTTGGTCGAGAAGCTGCTCCAAGGGACGGGCTCGATCACGGGCTCCTGGCCGAGGGACTTGAACTTGCCGACCAGATACTCCTTGCACTTGACCTCGTCGTTGGGCGTGCCGGAGAGCCTCGTGAACGCGAGGTCGTGGACGAGCTGCATCATGTCGAAGGTTTCCTTGCTAGACATGCTAGCCATGACTCATGCAAGGTAGAAAAAAGTGATCGCGTCACGGCGAGAAGCTCGCGATGCCTTGCCACACGAACCAGACGCCGAAGCCGACGAGGAACATGTTCGTGGCCACGAGGATGACCGTGTATGCCTTGATGTTGATCCGCTTCTTGCCGAGGCTCACGACGCTCGAGAGAAAGGTGAACCAGACGTAGTCGGTGAGCACGTGCCCGACGTAGAACGTGATGAAGACGGAAAAGTCGGCGAACACCTCCAGGCTCAGCGTGCTCGATAGCTGCGTCGCTCCGAGCCCGATCGTCGCCCACCAGCCCCACCAGCCCGGGCTCGCGGCGCTCAAGGCGAAACCGAGTGCAAGTGGCCGCATGAGCGGGTGAATCTTGGAGTATTTGACGCCAGGGGTGTCCAAGGCTGAATCCGGGGATTTCTCGAGCAACGTGACCATTCCAGACGCGCTCTTCCGCGTGGCTTTCAGTCCGATGAGCCCGAAAAAGACCAGGGCACCTCCGCCGACGAAGCTGATGACCAGCATCACGATCGGCATCTTGAAGAAGAACGAGGCGCCGAACCAGAGGGCGAACATCAAGGAGATCTCGAGGATTGCGTGCCCGGACGCGATGCTCGTGCCGACGAGCCAACCGCGGCCTCGCTTCATGTACTTGAGGGTCTCGTTGATGGTCATGGTCGTGACCGGCCCGGGCATCATCGCCCCGGAGAGCCCTATCAGGAAGCTGGCACCGAAGATGATGAAGAATTCTATGATGGTCATCGATGGCCTCCTTCACTTGCGCGCCGCCTCGATGTCGAGGAGCGCCTGCTTGATCAGCAGCGACGTCCCGTGCACGTCGCCCGAATAGCCACCGAGGCCGCTCCGGGAAACGACGCGGTGGCAGGGAATGACGATGGGGAACGGGTTGCGGCGCATGACGTTGCCGACCGCCCGAGCCGCTCCTGGAGCCCCCGCCTTCGCAGCGAGTTCCGCGTACGTGGTCGTCTCGCCCGCCTTGGTGCTGCGCAGCGCCTCGACGACTTTCCTCGCGAACGGCGTGGACAGGTACTTGGCGAGCGACGGTTCGCTCAGGGTCGACGCGTCGGGCGTGCCCCCGCCGTGCAAGAACGCGCCGATGGACTCGAACAAGCGCTTCGCGTTCCCGCTCAACCCACCGGCCACTCGACCCCGGCCGCTAGCCTCGCGTTCGCCGCCGTTGACGCCGGGGATCTTGTACTCTATCGCGACGGGATCCCCCGTGCTCGCGTCCCCGAGCACGCACACCTCGACGCCGTCCAGGCCGGGAAAGGCCATGCATGCGATTCCGATGGTCATGCCCTTCATGCTCGCAATGTGCAGCGAAAGCGGCCGTGGCATTTCACGTTTTCCAGTCACGGAAGTGACCGCGTGGCAGCGCCCGTGGCCAAAGCCGTGCCATGCGGCAAGCTCGTGCCTCAGCGTCGGTCAAGTTTTTCTCCATCCCCGCGGATAAAACAACTATGCAAGGTAAGGTAACCCTATCGCTGACGCGCCAGGAACTGCGGAGGGACGCGGGCGGCCGCGCCTCATGGGTCTCCACGACGGCCACGAGGGAGTTGGACGCGTCGAAGGTCGCACTGGTGATCTGCGACATGTGGGACAAGCACTGGTCGATGGGCGCCACCGAGCGCGTGGAGGCACTCGTGCCGAAGGTCGACCGGGCAGCCGCATCCGCCAGGCGGAGGGGCATCACGATCGTCCACGCGCCGTCCGACACGCTCGACTTCTACGAGGGGCACCCCGCGCGCGCCCGCGCGGAGGCCGTCCCCCTCGTCGGGCTGCCCGTGGCCCTGCCACGCCAGTACCCACCGCTCCCCATCGACGACTCGGACGGCGGCTCGGACACGAACGTGGATGGTTCGGAGGTGCCGAACGATCCCGTCTGGCGGCGCCAGCACCCGGGGATCCACATCGACGAGGAAAGGGATTACATCTCGGATCTGGGATCGGAGATCCACGCGATATTCAAGCAGAAGGGCATCACGACGATGGCCATCGCCGGCGTGCACACGAACATGTGCGTCCTCGGGCGCGGCTTCGCGATCAAGCAGATGCTCGCGTGGGGCGTCGACGTCGTGCTCGTCCGCGACCTCACCGACGCCATGTACAACCCTGCCATGCCGCCCTACGTGAGCCACGACGAGGGAACCCGGCTCGTGATAGAATATGTCGAGAAGTTCTTGTGCCCGACCATCACGAGTGCCGACATCACGTGATGACTTTCACGGATGCTTTTGTTTTGTGCACACAGTGGTTAATCTGCGGAAGATTAATGTTTATGTTCTGATATGAGGTTCATGTTCTGACATGAACATCGAGCTGCTCATAGGCGACCAGCCGGCCTGGAACGAGAAGGTCGATCTGCTGGACCTCACCGCGCCGATCCAGGTCTACTTGAACGGCAAGCCCTTGCCGGAGAAATATTTCGGGGGCGGCATCGTGGTCAACCTGTTCGAGACCGCGTTCGAGATCCTGGATCTCCTCGGGAACCTGGAGCGGGCGTTCAAGGCAAAGGACAAGGTGCCGGACGCGCTCCACCAGGCCGAGCTCTGCTACACGGGCAACTTCTTGACCGCGCAAGCCGTCGGACCGGGGAACGTGCGCGTGGCCATGCAGTTCAACCCGGCCGCCGTCGACGACGAGGCGCTCCTCGCCGGGAGCCCGGACTACCAGGAGCAGGTCTCGTTCTCGAGCCTCGCGACCGAGCTGCTCCTTTTCGCCATCAGCGTTTACGAGGCCCTCGTCGAGTTCAACCCGTCCTTCGAGGACAAGCTCGTCGACATGAAGGACGGGCTGATCACGCACCAGGAGACCCTGGAGAAGGAGTTCAAGGTCGTCCTGCCCACGCCGCCCGAGGAGAAGTAGCGCCTTTTCGCGCATCTCCTCTCCTCGCCGAATCCACTTCCACTCCTACCTTCACTTGAGGTGACGGTGGCATGATGCTAACACGCGGATCGGAACGGTCGCAAGCCTTGGCCAAGTGCCACGCGTTCTGGCTCGCCGCGGCGGTCTCGTACGCGGCGATACTGCTCAGCCTGACGACGGTCTGGCAGCTGTGCATCATCCCGCCCGCCGTCGGGTCGTTGCTGTTCATCAAGGAGCGGGCAAGGCTCGCGTGGTGGAGCGGGTTCCTCGGGGTCGGGGTTGCGTGGCTCACGATCGTGCTGCACTACGTCGCGACGCAGCCCGCGATGTTGGTGGCCGACTTGCTCACGTGGATCATCATCGGGGACGCGGGGCTCGGCTGGATCGGGGCCGTGCTCACAGTCGGCATCGGCGCCTGCCTGGGCGGGTTCGGCGGCGTGATCGGCTTCGCCGTCCAGCGCGTGCTTTCCAAGGACTCGGCGGGCGGCGGCGGGGCCTAGAGGCGGGGATGAGCGCCGGAAGGCCGTTCCGACCACCACCCGATCCCCTCCCTTTTTCGGCGGGGAAACGTTTTTCATTTTAGACACGGAGTATCACTCCGAGAAAGACACGCTATCGACCCAGGAGCACATGCGAGGTGCGTTCCATGAGCGGCCGGCAAACCTACAAGGACAGCGAGATCACCATCTTCCACATCGACAACCCCCCGTACAAGGTCATCGTGCTCGGCGACGCCGAGGTGGGCAAGACGTCCATCGTGCGCTCGCACACGAAGGCCAAGTTCGATTCTGCATACCACACGACCGTCGGGGTCAACATCGCCAAGGAGACCATGAATAACATCAACGGGAAGGACGTGGGGCTGCTTATATGGGACATCGCGGGCCAGGGGCAGTTTTACATGCTCCACAAGGCTTATTTCCAAGGCGCGAGTGGTATCATGTACGTGTTCGACCTCACGAGGTCGTCCACGCTCAGCAACATCAAGAACGTGTGGTACAAGCAAGTCTCTGACTACGGCGTGGCGAACGTGCCTGCGATCCTCGTCGGGAACAAGAACGACCTCAAGGGGCAGGTCCAGGTCATCAAGCCCGCGGCGCTCGGCATGGCAAAGACCCTCGGCGAGATCCCGTACCTCGAGACCTCGGCAAAGACCGGCGAGTCGATCGACGCCGCGTTCGTCAAGCTCTGCGAGCTCATGCAGGCTGCGTACGAGTGAAACTTCTTTCACCCCATCACACTGCTCTCAAGCGCACCTAAGAAAGACATGTGCTTGAATGAACGATATGCAAAAAACCAGTGCGAGAGGATGGTATCCTACCACGAGAATATCATCGAACGGCTCGCAACGAATGCATCCGGCTGAATTAACGGGATTCTACCATCGATCATCACTCGGGATTTAAAACTAAATGGTTTTTTTGGGGTTTTGGTGGTGCGACATGAGGATCAAGTACACGACTATCATCGTCAAGGATATGGGGGAGTCGGTACGGTTCTACACTGAGGTCATGGGATTCGCAGTGGAGAGCCGCCACGACCTCGGGCCGGCAGGGACGATCACGCTGTTGAGGGGCAAGGGCGAGACCCTGGTCGAGCTCATCGAGAACCCGGTGGACGGGCCCGGCTTGTATTCGGTCGGGATGGAGGTCGAGGACATGGACGCCACGGTCGAACAGCTCAGGTCCAAGGGCGCCAGGATCACCATGGAGCCCAGGCCGATCACGGTCGGGACGCTCGCCTTCATAGAAGACCCGAACGGCGCCCGAATAGCGCTGATCCAGCACCACTGACCCCGCATCGCCTGCATCGCTGCAGTTCGGGCGAGAAAACGAGTTCCAGGTGGTTTCTCGACGAGCGGGGCGGCCCCACGCGGCGGGCCTCCGGGAACCGCCTTGCCCTAGCCCTTGCCCTTGCCCCTCCTATAGTGAGCCGCCCGCCCGTCGTGCTTCCTTTCGTTGCCGGCCAGCCCCGACCCCCCCGACCCGTTCCCAGAAGAACAGCAGCATCCCGGCAAGGTACAGCAGCCCGCCAGCCACGATGCCGGCAACAACGAGTGGCAGCGCCATCCCCCCGGCCGCGCACGTCGCGATCAGCCACGTCCCTCCAATGTAGAACAAGAACGCGAATGCGAGATCCCTCCAGGCTCGCTTGGGATCCACCATCCCCGCTCTCATTTCGGCCCCCGCGTCCTCGTCCCCGGCGCCCGCCGCGGGCTCGAAGCAACCGCAGCAGTACAGCTCGATCCGCGGGTCGCTCCACAGCCCGACCAGGCGCCGCACGCTCTCGCCGAAGCGGCTTGGCGGCTCGAGATCCTCGGGGTCGATGTTCGTCTCGAGGAAGTCCACCAGCTTGAGCCGCTTCTTGCACGATCCGTTCACACACCTTCGCTTCCGCAGGCACGCTGCGAGGATCTCGGCGTGGAGGGGCGACGTGGCGTCGATCCCGAACTCCCGCATGAATTTCAAGATCTCGCGTCTCATGGCCGTGTCTACCGCTTCTCCAAGAAAAATTCCCCCTGGCGAATTCCCATATTCTGTTGCAGAACGAATGTGGAGCATCAATCGAGATCCGGGTGCTGCTGGAGCAGTTCCTTCAGCTTCCGGCTGATGAAGTCCTTGGTACGCACGTCCGGGCACGTCGACGCGAGGCACGCGATCTCCTCGAGAATGGCCTTCACGTGCGCGGGCTCCGAGAAGTGCTCGAGCTCCTTCAAGTAGAACTTGAGGTGCCGGCGGGTGTCCTTGGCCAGCTCGGTCTCGTAGTCGAATTCCGTGTCGATCCGCGACTCGTCCGCCATTGTGTCCCACCACGCGCTCGGTTCGTTAAGTACCCCATGGTGGCGATTGGATAAAAAATAATCGCCCTCGACGTGCCGAGCCGTGGCCGCCGTGGCCGCCGTCGCCGTCGTGGCCGCCGGGGCCCGCCCCCCAGCGCACCCCGAGCCGACCCCCAGCGGCCGCCCAGGAAGGCGCCCGGCCGGGGCAACCAAAAAAATACAAGGCAGAGGGACATCACCTCACGTGATGCACGTGACCGCTCGGAACACGCCGCCGCGCGCCCGCGGCGCCGGCCTGGTCGCCCTCTCCATCGCTGTGGCCGTGCTGGCCGCCGCCATACCGCCACGTGGCGACCTCCTCCTGCGGGGCGATGTGCGCGCCTCCGACGTGTATGACGA
>JAFGBX010000031.1 GCA_016932935.1 Promethearchaeota archaeon
TGTCAACCAGGCAACGCTGATGAAGACCCCCATGGAGGCCTTCCTCGAGGGTGTCGCCGCGGCGGGCTTCACTGGCGTGGAATTGCGGCGCGACGAGACGTTTGCCTACCTCGAGACGCATTCGGCCTCGGAGCTGAAGCAGTGCTTGGACAAGCTGCACCTCGAGGTCGTGTCGTGGAACGCCATCGAGCTGTTCTCGCTGTGTTCCGAGGCGGACTTCGAGGGCATGCTGGACTACAGCGAGCGTCTCATGAAAATCGGGAACCAGATCGGCTGTGACTTGATCATCGCGGTACCGAGCTTTTTACCGGATTCAACGTTCCCGGCCGGCCAGACCATTCCCAAGACGGTCGAGCGGTTCCAGGTCCTGCGCAAGCTCGCGAGCAAGTACAAGTTCCGCATGGGCTTCGAGCCGCTGGGGTTCCCGGCCAACTCCGTCCGGAAGGTCGACGCGGCGCTGCGGATCCTCGAGGCGGCGGAATCGGACGGCTTGCCGAGGTCGGGGCTCGTGGTCGACACGTTCCACTACTTCCTCGGCGGGCACCCCGCCACTGCTATCGGTAGCGTGCCCAAGGAGAGGCTCTGGCTCGTCCACTTCAACGATTGCGTCGAGAAACCCCTGGACGAGCTGCAAGACTCCGACCGGGTCTGGCCAGGGTCGGGGTTCTTCGACCTCGCCGGCTTCGTGGCGGGCTTGAAGGCCACTGGCTACGACGGCTACGTGTCGCTCGAGATATTCAACCCGGCTTACTGGCGCGAGGATCCGAACAAGGCGATGGAAACGGGCTTCGCGGCGCTCAAGAAGTTTTTTTAAACCGTCCCTTCTTGCCTCTTGTCCCTAGGCGACGAACAACGGCACGAGCATCTCGTCGCTGCTCGTCCCGCCGTGGTGCCCGATCAGGGGAGAACGGGTCTCGCCCAGCAAGCGGTCCTTGATGACGTAGTTGCCTTTCATGAACAAGACGTAGTCGCCGACCCGGTCGAAGAATCGCGGGTGTGGTTCGAACTTCCCGAAAAGGCCCGCGTCCAGCAGTTCCTGGATCCGCGCGGCGGTGCACGCGTGCGCCAGGTTCCGCTCACAGTACTCCTCGAACTGCTTGACCCTCGACGGCCGCACGTAGCAGAACGCGGCGCGCGGCTCGCCGCACAAGGGCATGGCGAGCGTGTTCTTGAGGTCGGGATGAGCATCCAGTTGGATCACCTCGTCGGGCGCCGCGTCGACGAGGCCATGATCCGCCGTGATGACGATCCTGGTGTCAGGATGCTCTGGCTTGAAGCCTTCGATGAACGACACGAGGCCCTCGGCGACATGCCTCGCGTGGTCGGAGGCCTTGGCGGACGTCGACCCCACCTCGTGGGCGAGCTGGTCGTAGCCTGGCCAGTACGCCAACACGAGCTTCTCTCCCGGGTTGTTGCTCGCGACGTTGGCCGTTCGCTCCAGCATCTCCTCTAGGTTCCCGAAGGACACTTGCTGGCCCCGGCCGACGGTGACGAGGTTGTACGGCTTCTTAACGAACTCGGTCGGGGAGAGCATGAAGCAGCGTGCCCGGACCCGGTCGAAAAGGGGCTGGATGCCGAGGAGCACGGCGGGATCCACGCCCCCCTTCACGAGCGGCCCCTTGTCCCCCCTCGTGACCATCGGGGGCATGACCCCGATGGCCCCGAGCTCCTTGAAGTACGTGAACCACGCGAGTATCCCGTGGTTGAGGGGCGCAAGGCCCGTGTAGACCGTGGTCATCGCAGCGGCCGTCGTCGAGGGGAAGACGGACGTGCAGCTGCCCGCGAGGTACCTGCCCAAGCTGGAATCCTTGAGGAACCGCCGGTAAAAATTGAAGCCGAGGCCGTCGATGCAGATCAAGACGATGTTCTTTGCATCATCGATCCACCCGCGGGGTAGTTTGCCATGCGGCGGGTAGGCGTTCTCCCCCCCGAGGCCCGACTCTATCGCGCTCATCAGGTTCACGAGGCCGCCCCCGGAATAGTCCGGCAGGCACGCGTCAGGTGGTATCATCGATTCGCCACCACGTGGAAAAAGAGGAATGAACGGGGGCACCGCGCGGTTCGGAAGCAGGGGTCTATCCTGCCCGTCACGCCATCCCCATCTTCTTGAGGTACTTGGCCTTGTCCTTCTCGCCCTGCCGCTGCCACTTCATGAAGATCTTCAGTTTGCGCTCCATCTTCTTGATTTCCCTCTTGTTGCCGGTTCCTTCGAGGTTCTGCATCTCGGCCTGGATGGCCGCGATCCCGAAGGGGAGGACGTCGGCGAAGAACGTCTTGAAGCGGAGCTTCGCAGCTTCCTTGTCCTCTCCTATGGCCTTGTCGTGCACGATGGTCAAGGACTCCCCGCTGTCCATCTGCATCACGGGATTGACGTAATACATGTACCCGAACCGCCACACCTGGAACCAAGGCACCCTGAGGGGGCCCTTGGTCTTCGTGTTGTAATAGACCGCCCTGTCGGTGATGATGAAGTGCGTGTTCCCCGTCGGCGCGGCCATGGTCGAGCGCCACGCCGTGGCGCTGTATATCACGTTCTCGCCGGGTTGGAGCAGCGTGACCGCTTCACTCGAGTCGACAGGCACCAGGATGATTGGTTGCATCTCTTCTTCCGCCTTCTGTCATTCGTTTCGGAGCAACATCCCGCTCGTCCATGCCGCTGCTTGCGGCACTATACATGTTTCCGCTGGAGCATATATAACAGTAACGGCGGAACTTGATGTCTGAATTTTAAAGATTTAAAAGGAACCTTGCATTCGCCGTTTCTATGCACAAACAAA
>JAFGBX010000237.1 GCA_016932935.1 Promethearchaeota archaeon
CCGCCAACGAGGAGGTCGAGATCAAGTACTCGATCCACGGCGAGGGCGACGAGTACACCCTCAAGAACGTCGAGGCCAAGGCCTTCAAGTGACCCGGGCGCCATACTCTACTTTTTTTACATTTAGAACGCCGGTCGTAGCGAAGAGCGTTCTCACGGTGTGACGACGACCTTTACCCGCTCCTCTTGCTGCATCATCGCCATACCATCGTCTATCCTGTCGAGGGGGAACCGATGCGTGATGATCTTCCCCGCGTCGACGAAACCCTTCTCTTGCAGCCTAATGGACTGCTGCATCACCCGCGGGTAGACCGAGAAGGAGGCGTCCATCCTGGTCTCCAGCCAGTGGATGGTTGCCGGGGACACCTGGATGCTTCCCTCGGTCGTGACGCCGAACTCGTTCACGCGAGTACCGCGCCTGCACAGTTCGAACATAAGCTGCGCCGCGGGGAGCGCGCCAGCTGCTTCGAAGACGAGATCCGGGCCATTTGGAACGATGCCGTAGACCGCCTTCTTGGCATTGACCTTCGTGGAATTGACCGTGTGCGTGGCACCGCATTTCTTCGAGAATTCCAAGCGCCAGTCGCTCACGTCGACCAGTATGACCGTGTTCGCCCCCGCGCGCTGGGCGATCATGGCCGCGAGGAGGCCCATGGAGCCAGCGCCGATGATGACGAGGTCCTCCGTGATCTTGAGCTGGGAGTACTCGATGAGCCCCTTGTAGGATCCCGCCAGGGGTTCCGTGAGCGCCGCCGCTTCGAACGAGACTTTCTTCGGCTTGCGGAAAAGGGCGACCTCCGGCACGAGCGTGTATTCGGCGAACGCACCGTCAAGAACGTTCTGCATCCCATCCCCGCCGATGACCGCTCCATTCTTGCAGTATTGAGCGAATCCATTGCGGCATTCCGCGCAGACGCCGCAATTCGCGACGGGCGCGCAGATCACCTCGTCCCCCGGGCTGAAAAACCGCACCCCCTCGCCCACTTGCTCGATGACGCCCGCGAACTCGTGGCCGCAGATGGTCGGGAAACTCACGTTCGTCCGATCCCCGGAAAACGCCTTGTAATCCGTCATGCAGATGCCACACGCCTTCACCCGGACGAGGGCCATGCTGCCCGCCGCCTTGGGCGTCGGGACGTCCTTTACGGAGAGCCGCTTCACGGCCTCGAGAACCGCTGCCTTCATAGAGGATACAAAGCATTCCGGGAAAAAAAGGCTAAGAGCTAACTCATAAGTATGGCTCCTTCTTCATATTTGCCAGATGAATTGATCCACATACACGCGTGTTCAATCACATCACGTGTTCATTTTATCTCCCATGTTCGTGATACCAGCTCAGCTCGGGCTATAACGGAGGAAAAGAAGGAAATATCAAGCACGCTCGATCTTGAAGCTAAACGCGTGCTCGCACGGCATCTTCCTGTTCAGGGCGGGCGGTACCTTGATGACGAGCTTGCCGCCGGCGTTCTCCCACGGCAGCGCATCGTCGATCCCCAGCATCTTGACGGTGGATCCCGCCTTGGCCTGGAGGTCGGCGACCTCGACCTTCTCGAAGGGCCACCCGACGTGGATCACGTACACGAACCTGCCGTCCTTGGAACGCGTCAAGTAGATGTTGTCGCCCTGCTTGAAGTCGCCCTTGACGGGCCGGGTTGCGTAGATGGCCTCGCCGTTCACCTTCAGCCAGCGGCCGATGTATTCCAGGATGTCGATGCTCTCCTGGGGGAACTTCCCGTTGCCCATCGGCGGGACGTTGAGCGCGAACGTGCCCCCCTTGGCCGTGATGCTGATGAGCATGTCGAGCAAGTCGTCCTTGTCCTTGTACCTCTCGTCGGGGACGTGCGACCAGTGCGTCGCGATGACGTCGCACACCTGCCACGCGAGGGGATGCGAGCGTCTCTGCTTCACGCGCTTGTCGTCCCTATCGGCCGGGATCCAGCGCTCGGGCGACGTGAAGTCGGCCATCGGCCCGAGGCCCCGGTCGGAGAACATGCAGTCCGGCTGCATCTTACGGATCTCCTTGACAATCTGCTTCATCTCCTTCCACGCGAGGCCATACCAGGTCCCGTCGAAGAAGATCATGTCCAGGGGGCCATAGTCGCCGCAGATCTCGTGCAGCTGCTGGCGCTCCCGCTCGACGAAGGCCCTCCAGTCGTCGGGATCCCTCTCGGGCGTGTACTCCGGGTCGAACGAGCGGTTGGCCGGATCCCAACGGAAGTTCGGGTCGTTCCAGTCGATGTGGCTGAAGTAGTAGCCGATGCCTATGTTCTTCTTCCGGAACGCGCGGGTGACCTCGCCGATGACGTCGACCTTGTAGGTCGTGTCCATCATGCTGTAGTTGATGTGGCATTCCTGGACGGGGCCGACGACCACGTTGTGCGCGTGGCCGATGCGCTTGAGCGCCTTGGTCTTGGTCTTCGTGTCGTAGAGGCAGAAGCCGTCGTGGTGCTTGGTCGTGAGGATGAAGAACTGCATGCCGGCGCGCTGGGCGATCTCCGCCCACTCGTCGGCGTTGAAGTCCGTCGGGTTGAACGACTGGTAGAGCGTGTAGTACGTCTCCCACCAGTACCGCGGGCAGTTCTGCGCGTTGGCCGTCCAGCTCTCCGTGAGACCGAGAACGCTGTACTGCCCCCAGTGCATGAAGAGGCCGAACTTCATGTCGAGGAACTTCTCGTAGCCCCTCTCCGAGCAGAACTCGTAGTCCGGATCGGGTAGATCCTCGGGGAGGGTCGTCCAGTCCTTCGAGGCAAAGATGGGTTCCCCGGCCTTCCGCGCGTACAAGTCTATCTCGACGCCCTTCCCCTCGAAGTCCTCGAAGAGCTCCTCGAGTGCCACCTCGATTTCCGCGGCGTCGCGCATGAACTTCGTCTTGATGAAGAGCCTGTCGCCCTTCCGGTACAGGTATCCCTTGTGGCTCTCCACCCTCGGTTCGTATTTGGACATGATGCTAGGACCCTCCCTTGGGCGTGATATAAGCCTTATGTGGCAGCACTAAACCGAGTAACCCGGCGGGCACGGCACTAGGATCCGCGGGCGTGGCGGGGCCTACTTGCCGATCCCCATCTGTTGCCTTGCCCGTTTCTTCATGGCCATGAACGTCTTGATGTCGACGGCCGGGTTGCCGGTATAGGTCTGGTCACTGTCAAGGCGAGCGTCCTCCGGCACGAAGGCGTGGAGGCCGACGAGCACGTTGTCCCCGATGCTCGCGCCCGCCATGACGTTGGCCTGGGCGATGATGCAGTTCCGGCCGATCGTCGTCCGCTTGATGACGAGCCGCGGGGTCTGGCCATCGGTCAAACTGTAGGCGTAGACCTGCGCGCCCATGCTCAGGAGCGAGTTCTCGCCCAAGGACACGTTGTCGATGTCCAGCATGGCCTCGATGAACGTCGACTTCAAGGCGACCTCGTTACCCCTGCCGATGCGCTGGTAGATGAGCGCAGAGGCGTCCGGGAACAGCGAACGCATGACGCGTTCCACCAGCCTCCACTTCAACCATTTGCAGCACTTCCACGTCTCGATGATGGTTGGATCCGTGATCACGATGGCGTTGCCCCGCTTCCCGTCGTCGCCCGCTCTCCGACCTCCATTATCAAGGTCCTCAAGATCGGGGATGATCCTTTGGATCCTCTTCACCACGGGATACACCACCCCGATGGGTATGAACACGTTGAAGCCATAGCCCAGGATGGCGATGGCCGGGAGGATGAGGACGTTGAGGACCGGGCCGAGCGGAGGGAGGAGGTCATCGAGGGGCGCGGCCGCGCCGAACCACCACGCCAGGATCAGGCCGATCCCCGCAAGGTACCCCACGAGGGACGCCAGCTTGTCGAGCACCCGCGGCCACCTGGACGCGAAAGACGACCAATCGTCCAGCATCTTGGACTTGATCTTGTCCTTGGCGAGGACTTCCTTCCGCCATCGTTCGACCTCCCCGCTCGGCAAGTCCGAGACCTCGCCGACGCGGCGGATCACCGGATCCTCGTCGTATATCCCACCCGCCTTCAAGGTGTTGTCCTTCACGATGGTCGTGCCCGCCTTCACGATCACGTCGTCTTCGATCGTAGTACCGGGACCCACGCATGTCCTCTTGTCGATCTCTTCACCTGAATCTATGATACAGTTCTTCCCTATCATCACGTTCTTCAGCGTGACGTAATCACCCTCGATGACATGGGAGCCGATCACGATGTGCCTCGCGATGACCGTGTTGTCCCCGATCTCGCACTTCTCCATAGGGAACCACTCGGGGACTTCGACGTGCTTCCCGAGCTTGATGAAGGTGCCCGCATACTTGCGGTATAAGCAGCGCGGCGCGTGGAACTTGAATAGCCACATGGAGAACTTCTTAACCACGTGGCGCAGCGTGAACTGCTGGAACGTCTTGTCGTACAGCGACTTCTTGAACCTCCCCTCGGGTATCTCCTTGAACCCCATCACCAGGCCGACCGCCAGCTTCGCCTGGAGCCACGACCACAAGTACAATACCGCTGTTGAGACCCCGATCGAGGCGAGGAAGGCGACGGCAAGCGCCAGCCAGGAGCCCGTCACCTCCAGCGCGGCCCAAGGATCGATCAGATCGAGCAAGACATAACACGTGGTCGTGGCGGGGAGGATCGAGAAATAGCATGTCGCAAGGAACAGGACGATCGACCCCCCGAGGGACACCACGGGATCCGCCTCTGGGTGCTGCACGTTACCGCGGGTTTCAGCGTTCATCTTCTCACTATCCAATGACATTCTATCTACTAATAATGATCAGTTCCGATCCTTCGAGGCTCGGAGCCGCCCCTTGATGGCCGGGTGGAGTATTATGGAGCACGCAATGATCGTGGCCTCCACGAGCAGCACGGCGGCCAGCCCCGCCCCGCCGTCCAGGTTGTATAGCAAGTCGATCGTGAACTCGCCTGCCAAGTCGAGATCCGGTTCCAGGTACACCGGGAACGGTTCGGTCGAGCCGGGCCCGTTGATGTCCGCCATGAAGTTGTCCAGGAAATCGATGCCGTAGCTGTCGAACACCCCTCCCATGGAGAACGCGTCGGGGCCTGGCCCGGTCATCGCCGTGTTGAGGATGAAGATCGTGATGATCTTGGAACCGAAGTGCTTGGCGATCAGCGCGTCCTTCACGAGCTGGTCGTAACCATAACCGACGAAGTTCCCGTCACGATCGTATTGCTCGACGTCGGCACCGTAGCAAGAGAGATTGGTGATACCCAGGTAGATGCCGAGCCGGCTCGCGTTGCCGTCGTTGTGGATCAGCGCCGATTGTAGGTATTTCAGCTGGTAATATACATACGAGCTCGGGCTCCCCTCGTCGCCTGGTTTCGGGCGCGGCAGATCCCCGTACGGCGGCGTTCCCTCGGAGCCGCAACGGTAGATCATGGGCGCGATCTCGTCCCAGCCGTGAACGTCGAAGATGTTTACCCTGTCGAGCACTTGCATGTCGTCGTCCCCATCGAAGCAGTCGAGCATCGCCTTCATGCCCATCGTGGAGGTCACGAGCATGCCTGGGTGGTTGGCCCGACGCCACTCGAAGAACTCGTCATAGATGGCCACGGCTTCCGCATGGCGGGTTGCGTTGGGCGTGATATCGATGCCGTACTCGTCCCAGAGGGCATCGTCCGGCGCTTCCTGGTCGGTGTTCACGCCCGCGAAGTTCGTCAGGTTGTTGGCGACGGCGAGATCCATGAAGTCCTTAGCCCAGCTCACGACGCCTTCTGCCGACCCGTCATAGGGGAACGTGTTGTCGAAGAAGTCCTGCGCGTCGTCCCCCGTGTCGTTGACGCGGACATAGCCCTGGATCGACATTACCAGCTTGACGTTCGGGCAGCTCGCGTTCCACGCGAGCATGTTGCTGATGAAGTCGTTCCTGCCATCTATCGTTTTGATGTTCGGCGGGTGGTAGACCACGAGCGTGGCATTGTGCTCGTTGAGCTCCTGCCTCACCGACGCGTTGTACAGGCCGATGTCGAAGCCCGCCCAGAACGCGACCTCCGCCTGGTAGCCTTGCGGCGTGATCGTCACGACCCGGTCGTAGGCTTGTGGTACCTGCGAGACGAGCCCGGCGACCAGGCCCGCGCCGATGACCGATGCGCCGAGGACCAGGGCGACCTTGTGTTCCCTGGCCTTTGCCCCTAGCTTGTGGCCGTACGCCCCCCTCTCCCGGTACAAATTCTCCGGCAAAACGCACATGCAGATGAACCCGACGATGGAGAGCATCCCGCCGGCGACGACGATGCCGAGCAGCGAGAAGAGGAGGATGGTCAAGGCGGGGAAGTCCCCGAAGTCCAAGTCCTCCATGACGTTGTTCCAGACGAACCAGGTGACGAGGGCACAGCAGACGAACGAGCTCAAGGCGCCAACCCGGTTCGAGCCCCCGGCCCACGCGAGCACCCCAAAAAGCGCCACGACGCCTAGCGCGAGGGCGACCGAGGGCCAGACGTCCATGAAGTGCAGAACCCCGTACGACAGTGCCAATGTCGGGAAGAGCCCCAACAGCAAGAAGGCGATGGCCAGTCCGGTGCCTGTCGCAATGCGCGAGAGGATCACCGATGCATTGACGAACCGCGCGAGGCCTCCCCCTTTGTGGTTCGATCCACCCGACATCTCAATCACGCACCTCCACCTTGCCTCCTTCTCCTGCTTCTTCGACCCGGCCCCTCCTCGTCGCCCTCGCGAGCCGGGCATTGATCGCCGGGTGGAGGAGGATCGCCATCGCGATATTCGCTCCCACGAGGGCGAGGAAGACCGACAGGCCGGCCGGGCGGCCGAGGTTGTACATGAGATCCTTGCTCATTCCCTCCATGAACTGGAAGTCCGGATCCGCATAGATCGTGAAGGAGCGCGTGGAGTTGACGCCGTTGATCGACTCGTTGAAGTCGTCGAGGAAGCCGTCGCCCCACGTGTCGAACACGCCGCCCATGGAGTAACCGTTCTCGATGACCGTGTCGAGGATGAAGATCGTGATGATCTTGGCGCCGAAGTGCTTGGCGATCAGCGCGTCCCGGACGAGGCTGTCATAACCCTTCCCGAGGTAGTTCCCGTGGCTGTCGTACTGGTCGACGTCCCGCCCGTAGCACGTGCAATTCGTTATGCCCAGGTAGATGCCGAGGCGGTCGGAGTTCCCGTCCACCGCGAAAAGGGAGTTGTTCAGGATCCGGAGCTTGTTATACACCATGATGCTGCCGTCGGTCTCCTCCCCGCCCTCGGTGACGTTCGTGAACCCGCCGTAGGGCTTCTCGCCCTTGTAGCCCCCACGGTAGATCATCGGGGCGATCTCGTCCCACGTCGTCACGTCGAGCACGTTGCACCTGTGGATGACGTGCAAGTCGTTGTCCCCGTCGTACATGTCGAGGAACTGCTCGTTCCCCATCGTGCTCGTGATGAACATTTCGGGCGCGTTGGTGTCGACCCACTCGCGGAAGTCGTTGTACATCTGGACGGCCTCCGCGTGACGCGTGGCATTCGGGCCCGTGTGGAGGCCATACACGGCTTCCAACACGTCCGCGGGGCTTTCCTGGTCGGTGTTGATGCCCACGAAGTTCGTGAGGTTTTCGTACTGGGCGATCTCGATGAACTTCTTCGCGTAATTGACCGTGCCCTCGACCGCCCCGTCCCACGCGAAGCCACCCCATAGGAAGTCGGTTAATTCGTCGCCCGTGTATGCGATGCGCGTGACGCCCGGTATCGCGGCGATGAACTTGACGTTCGGATAGTTGTCCCGCCACACCTTCATCTCGTTGATGAAAGACGCGTTATATTCGGATTTCCTGATGTCAGGGGTGTTGTAGAAGACGATCGTGGCGTTATGCTCGTCCAGCTCGGCCTTCTGGGCGGCCGTGTAGTAGCCGTACGTGGTCCTTCCCCAGAAGGCCAAGCGCGCCTGGTAATCCCTTGGGGTGATAGTGACGGTCTGCGAGTAGGCAGAGGGCATCTGCGCTATCAACCCGGTGGCGACGAGCGCGATCACCGCCGCGCTCCCGACGACGAGGGCCTTCGCGTGCTGAATCCCCTTTTGCTTGAGCTTGTCGGCATACGCCCAGCGGCGGCGCGAGCTGTTTTTCGGCGTGAACCACATGCCGAAGAAGTTGAAGAGGCCGTTGAATCCCAGGACGACGAGGACGACGAGGAGCGCCCACTTCAGAACCGAAAACGCTGGTACGAGGAACCCGTCGTCGTCCCCGAACATCCAGTCCCAGGTGGCATATACAACCAGCGCGGACGTGAGGAACGTGAACAGCGCGCCGATCCGGTTCGACGCGCCGATCCAGCCGATGATGAACAGGGCGCCGCAGACCCCGACCGCCAGGGCGATCGATGGCCACGCGTCGATGAAGTCGACCACTCCCCACGCGACCGCGGCGATCGGGAACGCCCCGTACAGGGCGAATGCCAGGATGATCGACATCCCCACGGAGACGCGAGAGAGCACCACGCCCGCGTAGGTCGTGGATTGCAGCTTCTTCCGCCACCGGAGCAAGTAGATGACGAATCCCACCAGGCCCAGGTGGAAGACGACGGCGAAGAACGTCCAGTGCCTGTCGTCCGCGCGCCTCGCTATGAACAAGGTGATGATGGCGAGCCCGGCGTTGAGCGCAAGGATCCCGAGGAGGCCCCCCCAAATCACGAGCGGGTGCGTCTCGAGCCACTCGACGATGTCGATATCTTGCAGCAACATAGACAATCCATCATTCCCTCCGAATAAAACATATCTGCAAGAATGGAGACCATCCCCGGCCCCGGCTCCCTCAAGGGCCGACATTGGTCAAACTCATAAGGCCACGTGCAGAAGCTAGAGCGTTGAATATGGTTACCGAACGATCGCACTCGCCCTGGCCGTCCATGCGCGGCGACGCGCGGAACCGCGGTGCAGCGGCCGATCTCGAGTGGAAGGCGCCGGCGAGCACCGAGCTGGCCGTCTCGCGCTTCAGGACGGGCAACGGCATATTCTCCACGCCGGTCATCGACGCGGAGGAGAAGATATACGTCGGCAGCGCGGATCGCAAGTTCTACGCGCTCGATCCCCTCGCCGGTACCGAGTTGTGGCGCGTGGACATCGGTGGGATCGTCGATTCCGCCGCGTGCATCGACGATGTCAAAAAAGTCGTCTACCTGGCCGGCGGCGACGGCAAGATCCACGCGTTTTCGATGGTGGATGGCAAGGAACTGTGGAGCAAGGACTTCCTCCGAGACCGGTCGAAGGACCAGTTCTCATTGTCGTCGAACTTCTGGTTCGAGGCGAACATCGTGCTCGGCCCCGACGGGTTCCTCTATGCGGCAAACGACGACTTCTACCTGTACAAGCTGTCCCCCGACGACGGCCACATCCTCTGGGGGTACCGGACGGGCTTCCTCGTGTGGAGCGCCCCCTCGTTCGGCGACGACGGCCTCGTGTACCTGCCCGGCTTCGACCACGACTTCCACGCCCTGGACATGGCGACGGGGAGCCTCCGCTGGAAGGTCGACTTGCACGGCCCGCTCGTCTCGTCGGCCGCCGTCGGCGACGACGGCACGGTGTACGTGGCTTCGTTCAACGGGAACGTGTACGCGATCGACCCAGGGCGTGCCCGCCAGGGTGGAAAGGGACCGGGCAAGGGGAGGGTTAAATGGACGTTCCCGACCGGCTCGCACGTCTACGCGTCCCCGGCCGTCGCCCCCGACGGCACGGTCTACGTCGGCTCGACCTCGGGCACGTTTCACGCGGTCGACGCGGC
>JAFGBX010000238.1 GCA_016932935.1 Promethearchaeota archaeon
ACCTCGGTCGTCGTCCACGATCCCGACGTGGCGTTCCAGCGCTTGTAGAATATGTCGTAATCCGTGCCCGCGCTAGAATAGTCCGTGCTATCATACCATGCTGCGTGCACGTTGCCCGAGACATCCGCCGCCAGTGTCGGGAAGATGGATGCACTCGTGCTCTGTGTTGAGACCACCTCGGTCGTCGTCCACGTGTCTGTCGTGGGGTTCCAGCGCTTGTAGAAGATATCGAGGTCCGTTCCCGAACCGCCATAGTTAATGTGATCTTGCCATGCCACGTGCACGTTACCTCCTCCATCCACTGTTAACGAAGGGGTTTCGCAAAAGCTGGTCTCCGTGGTAACCTCCTCGGCCACTGTCCAAGCGTTTGTCGTGGCATTCCAACGCTTATAGTAGATGTTCATTTCCCCCAAATAAAAATCAAACAACGTCCATGCCACGTGCGCGTTACCCGCGCCGTCTAATGCCAGCGTCGGGGAATACGAATCATTCGTGTTCTCGGTCGAGACCACCTCGGTCGTCGACCACGATCCCGACGTGGCGTTCCAGCGGCGGTAGAGGACATCGACATTCAAACCCGTTAGCTCCCACCATGCCACGTGCACGTTGCCCGAGACATCGACAGCTAACGACGGGTCAAAAGAGTCGTTCGTGCTCCCGGCGGAAGAGACCACCTCGATCGTCGACCAGGATGCCGTCGTGGCGTTCCAGCGCCTGTAGAAAATGTCCCTATCCGTACCAGAACCGCTGTAATCCGAATAGTCCTCCCATGCCACGTGAATGTTCCCATCGCTATCCATGGCCATCGACGGGTTGAGGGAGTCATCATCACTCACGGTTGATACCACCTCCGTCATCGTCCAAAAAGGGGTTGCCGACGTGTTCGTGACCCCTGGCTGGTACGACTGAAGGGTGGCTTCGTTGCTTGAATTCAAGAGCATAAACGTTGCTGCCGCGCACGCAATGAGCCCGGCGAGCAATACACGGCCCATCAATTGCCCGTTCTTTTTCATCGTCAATACCTTCCACAAGAGAAGCGAGCATCCACAACGGGAACGCCCAAAGCAATCCATATCTCCTATCCGTGCCATCCATGTCGGGTGGCACCCACTTACGCATAGGCATTCTTAGATAAAAAGGTTGGCCAGAGCCCACGGTGGCTCACCCCGCGTTGTCGGGCTCCGTGCCTGCAAGGCTACCGGAGAAGGGCGGCTCGAAACATGCAGCCTAGCCTCGTTGACCAATTCGAGCATTCGGGTTCCTGGAAACGCTTTTCTATCTCTACCGTGCCGGGGTTAGATGTGATGAACGAGACCACCGAGAGGCATGACCCCGTCGCGGTCGACCGTCCGCCGAGGGACGGCCGCTGCTTCGTCTGCGGGCGCACCCCCGAGGAGATCGACGCCGTGATCGACGTACCGGGGCTGAGGACAGGGATCGCCAGCGCGCTCGGCAAGCAAGGGAGGCCGGCCAGCGATTTCGACCCCGCCGGGTTCAAGCCGGCGGGGACGCGGTTCGAGCTTGCCACCAAGACCGTCCCCTACGACTTCCGCGGCCGCACGCTGCGCACCTCCCGCTCGTTCCCGGCCTACGAGCTGCGATACCACCAGGAAGGCTCGGACGAACCCGTGGATCCCGCGGGCGTCGTGCTGGTCACCTACCAGCTGCCCGTCTGCCCGTTCTGCTCCCAGCTCCTCGACGACGCGAGCAAGGCTGCATACAAGACGATCCACGCGCAAGACTTCTGCGAGGACGATTGAAGCGGCTCGTCACCGGGCGCCCCCGCCTTCTTGGGCAGGCCAGGCGCGCATCGCCCGTCAGAACTGCAACTTTGCCCCGCAGAACTTGCACGGGTGCAGCTCGCCCGCGGCCGGGAACACGTCCAGCACCCCGCCGCACGACGGGCACACGAGCTCGACGAGCTCCGACTCGTCCCTTATCGTGCCGCGCTCGACCAGGCCCTCGCGCAGGATCATCGCTAGGTGCGTGAGCCCGCGGAGCAGCTGCATGCCGTCGCCGGCCATGGCGAAGAACTCCATCTTGTTGTTGAGCACCTGCCCGATCACGATGAAGTCATCCTCCTTCTCGCCCACCTTGAAGCCCGTGTAGTACCACCCGAGGAACTGGTTCTTTTCCTCGAGGAACTTCTCGCCGACGAACTCGAACTCGTTCGTGATCAGGATCTCCTTGATGATCAGGTACGCCTCCGTGGCGGCGAGCCCGGCGGGGATGCCGTAGCTCTTGATGCCCTTCATCTTGAGGTGGTGCGTGATGATGTCGTGGAAGTGCTCCTTGGTGATGGCCTGTTTCTTGGTGAAGGCGGGTGGCGCGATGTCGACCCTCTCGTTCAAGGTCTCATCGATGAACTTGCTGGCAGCGTCCTGGTACTGCACGATCACGTCGAACCCGACCGGTTCGCACGTCCCCGGCGAGAAGTAGAGCAGCACGCGGCGGCTCGAGCCGGGCGGGATGCTGGGGATCGTTATCTCGCCGCTCCAGTCTGCCCCCGCGTACGCGGGCTTCATGCGGACGAGCCGCAGCTGCCCCTCCAGGAGGAACTTCACGAGAACGCCATCGAGCGCCTTTGCCGAGTTGTTCGCCAGGACGAGCTTGAGCTGCAGCTGGCCAGCGACGGGGACGGCTTCCGCGCTGGCGACGAGGGCCTCCCGCTCGACCGGCACCTGCACGACGGGCTGCTCCCCGAGCACCTTGAACCGCAGGTCCACCTTCTTGCGCTTGATCGGCTCGAGCTTGACCGCGGCACCCGCGGGGGCGAGCACAGGCTTCGCGACGGGGCTCGTGACGACGAGGAACGGCTTCCGGTCGAGCTCGTCGTGGCGCTGGATCTTGTTGAAGATGAGCTCCTTGCCGGAAATCACGATGCCCGTGAACTCGTTGTTCAAGATGATGTGCTCAAGCAGATCGAGTATCTCGTTTGAATCTTCCTTGAGCTTGATAGCGAGGCGTTCCAGCGGCATCTTCTCGTATATCTTGGAAGCGTTGACGAGCTCCTGGATGATAACTTGCTTCCGCTCCTCCTTCCTCTGGAACTGCTTCTCGAGCTCCTGGTCCATGACCTCGTTGAGCAGCTCGTCGAGCGGCTTGGACTTCTCGATGTTCTGGAGCAAGTCATCGAGCCCGACTGGCGCATTAGCGGACGAGTCGTCCTTCGGGGACGGGTCTTTGCGCGGCTTGTCGCCGGGAGCCATGGGTGATAATTATTATGTCCACTTCCAAGATATGCTTTGTGTCCGGGGCGAGCCATGTCAAGAGCGTATTACCAGTTCCCGCTCTTAGTCGGCTTCAACAAGCCGGGGCTGGCTATCGCCACTATGATCGTTCCCGATCATCTATTGATCGATCCGATACTTTTATGAGGCCATGATCACAATCAAGATACATAACATTCTTACATTCACTCAATGAATATCGAGATGATAGCTACGACCGAAGAACACCTCGAAGAAAAGGCCTCGTCCAAGACGGCCCTCGACGAGCTCGACAAGCAGATCCTGAACCTCTTGAAGGCCGATTCCAGCAAGTCGTTCAAGGAGATCGCCGACCTGGTGGGGAAGACCGAGGCGACCGTCCGCCGTCGCGTCAAGCGCATGCGTGACGAGGACTTCATCAAGAAATTCACGATTGTGCTGAACGACAAGAAGATCAACGAGAAGAAGGTCAAGGCCACCATCAAGATCGTCCCCGAGCTCAAGGCGTCGAAGCAGATCGCCAAGACGGTCTCGGCCCTCGAGCTGGTCGACGAGGCCTACTTGCTCTCCGGCGAGTGCGGCATCCTGATAAAGGTGTCGTCCGAGAGCGTCGAGTCGTTGACCGACTTCATCGAGAACGACATCGGCGCGATCCAGGGCATCAAGAGCGTGGACACCTGCTTCATCATGAAGGAACTGAAGACGCCGTATTGAGCCATGGCGGGCTCGGATCCAGCGTCGATGCCCCGCACGCGGGCCTGGATCCGTCCGGTTCGCGTGCCGAGCGGGAGCGGCTTTGCCGGCCACCCCCGCTTTTCTCCCCAAGGCCAAAATTTCTTATACCGGCACGACACGTTCTAGCCATAGGTGAGACATGGATGATCTCGATCGATGAGCTCTTAAAGTCCGGCCAGCTCGTGACCGGCACGACCACGCTCGCGCTCAAGGCGAAGGACGCCGTCATCGTCGCCACGGAATCCCAGGCGACCGCCGGGTACCTCGTGGCCACAAAGAACGCCCAAAAGCTGTTCCAGATAACCGACCACGTCGCGGCGACGATCAGCGGCGGGGTGGCCGATTGCCAGTACATCGTCGAGCAAGCCAAGGCGATCGCGAGGCTCAAGCAAATCGAGACGGGCAAGGAGACCAGCTTGAAGCACGTCACGAACGTGATACGAAACATACTGTTCCAGGGCCGCTCGTTCTTCCTGTCCATGATGCTCGTGGCCGGCTACGACGTGCAGTCGGACGAGATGAAGATATTCGGCGTCGACTTGATCGGTTCCCTCTTCGAGGAGGAAGAGTTCCTGTCGTTCGGGAGCGGGAGCACGTTCGCCCTCGGGGTGCTGGAGGCCGGTTACCAGAAGGACATGAGCGCCGAGGACGGCACCGAGCTCGCCCGCAGGGCGGTGCGCGCGGCCAGGAACCGCGACATCGCCTCCGGATCGAAGATCCAGCTCGCCGTCATCACGAGGGACGGGATGACGTTCCACAACGAGAAATGAGCCCCCCCGTCGTCCCGCTCTTGCCCTCCGCCAGCTTTTTTGAAAACCCGTTCGCTCGTGAGTAGCATGGACGCCAGGTCCCGCGAGCCGTGGAGGGGCATCTTCGTGTTGCTGCCCCGCGACCTCGTCGACGAGGTGGGATCGATCCGCGAGGAGGCGCGGCCGAACGAGGCGTGCGCGTTGCTCTTCGGCACCATGCTCGAGCGCGAGGGAGAAGTCGTCTACGACGTCGCGAGCATGCGCCAGGTGGAAAACGTCCTACAGTCGCCCGTCGCGTTCGAGGTAGACCCCGTCGTCCAGTACCAGTTGATGCAGCAAGAGGAGAAGCAGGGCCGGGAGCTCGTGGGGATCCTCCACACCCATCCCGGCAACCAGTTCGTCTCCGCCACCGACGTTCGCTACATGAAGAGCGCGGCGCGGCTAGCGCGGTATTGCTGGCTCATCGCGGGCGACGGCGTCGACGGCAAGCTGGAGATAGGCGCGTACGTCGTCTCCAACGGCACGATCCGCGACGTCCCTATCGAGTACAAGAAACAATTTTAACCGTGGCGGTGTTTGTTGCATCATGGATGGAGCCGACGAGATCGAGAAGCCGGCAGCTTCGGTGAAAGGCGACGACCACTCTGTCCTGGAGAAGATCGACCCCGAGGCGCACGTCAGCTCCCCGCCACTCACGGACAACCCTTTCTACTGCGTGCAGCACTGCACGGGGTTCTGCTGCACCGAATACACGGTGCTCATCACTGCCATCGATGCCAAGCGCATACTTGACAGCATCCCTGGCTTGCACGTGTACCAGTTCCTCACCTTCTACGACGAGTCGGTCGAGACCCTCAACTTCTACCCGATCATCCAGGTCAAGGGAAAGGGGCACGTGATCGGCATGATCCAGGACGCCAAGCGGAAGACATGCCCGTTCCACACGGCCCTCGGCCTCTGCGGGATCCACGATTTTTCCCCCATGGTCTGCCAGACGTACCCGTTCAGCCTCACGGAGGGCCACGAGATCACGTACCTGTCCAAGGTGAAGTGCGGCATGCTGTTCCCCCCGTTCGACGAGAAGCGGATGAAGAAGACCATCCTCCAGTCGTGGAAGGAGATCGACGAGTACAAGAGCATGGTGAAGAAGTGGAACGAACTGCACGGTGCCGACGGTGACTTCGACGACTTCCTGGTCTACGCTGGCTTGTTGAAGGAGAAGCCTGCGGCCGACGAGGGCGACGAGGACGAGGAAGAAGACGACGTGGAATGACCGGGGCGTGGGCCTGGCGCGACGGCCTACTTACCGAGGATCCGCTCGATCTCCTCGATGTACTTCTCGGCCGCCGGGAAGCGCTCGTCGACCGTGACGTTCCGCTCGTTCCTCGCGACCTTGTCCATCTCGAAGTTGTGCACGAGCAAGAACCATGCCGCCTTGTAGACGTCCACACGGGCGAGGAAGTCCTTGTCGACGCGCTGGTGCCTCGCGTACCCGGCGAGGAAGGCCCGCTCGAAGGCGGGATCCAGCTCCCGGAGCCCCCAGTACTGCATCTTGACGAACTCCTGCTCCTTCACGCCGACCTGCCAGTTGTCGAAGTCGATGTAGCCGGTGACCTTGCCCGTCCGCTCGTCCATGATGAAGTTCTGGGGCTGGAAGTCGTTGTGGAACAGGACTGGCGTGTCGTGTTCCGGGATCAGGTCGAGGCTCGCGTCGAAGTACCGCTGGAAGCCGGGCAGGAGCGGCCTGATGGCCGGCCAGCGGGCGGCCTCGTCCACCAGCTTCTTGGTGCGGGCCGCGAACAGCCGCTTCCAATCGACCTCCTTGGACGGGTCGCCGATGTCCGTGATGGCGCCATAGAACGCCGGGAATTCGATGGCGTGAAGGCGCGCCATGGCGTCGCCCGCGTCCATGAAGGCCGCCTCTAGCACCCGCGCGATCGGGGCTGGGATGTCCCCCAACCGCTTGTTCTTGACGCCCTTGGCCTCCATGTACTCGTAGAGCGAGGTGCCGGGCAAGAAGTCCATGACAGAGAAGAGGTACGGAAGCCGCACGCAGGACTCGTCGTAGTGGTACAGGTTCTGCACCGGGATCGCGGGCGGCTTGCCTTGGGAGAACACGTGGCTGCCCGTCCGGGCATCGAGGATCGCCTCTATCGAGCCCCGGAGCCCGCCTCCGGGGCGCAAGTCTACCGTGCCGTCGAGGATCGGGAACAAGATCTTCTCCTTGACGATCCCCTCGTACCGGAACGCCTCCGAGACGCGCGCCCGCAAGATGAACGTCACGGGGTCGGGGGTCGCGTCGTAGGTGACGCGGAAGATCGAGTTGATCTTGCCGTCGAACGGCCCCTTGCATTGCGCGGGGGGCGCGTCCGGGCTGACGCCGGCGCTCTTTTTTGCCGGTGCGAGCAGCGCGTCGATCCCTTTGGGCGAGATCGTCGACTTCCCTACGACCATGGCTTGAGAGTCTACCACGTGAGGTCACCTGCTGGATCATGGCTTGTAGCTGTCTACAAACCCTCGTGCGATGGCCTCGTGGATGGCACCCTTTATGACGTCCTTGGCGTCCGTGGTCATTTCCTTGGCATAGTCCGGGATGACCACGACGTCCACGTCGAGGGCGGTGCCCGGGTAGAGGCACGCAAGCGCGAACTTGGTGCCGCGCTGCGCCTTGCCCTTCGTGGCGGGCTCGTGGTAGATGCGGTTGCGGATCCCGTTGAGCTCGTCTTGCAGCCTTCTCGCGCCGTCGACGTCGCCGCTCAGGTATGCGGCGCGGATCTTGCCCGGTATGTTCAGCACGTTGGAGATGCTGGGGATGGAGCCGATCCTCGACGAGGCGGCGGGGCTCCGCTTCTCTAGGCACTTGAAGTAGTCGCCCTCGCTGCCCGTGTAGAACGCGATGCCGGGGTGGCGCTCGAGCATCCCGAGGATCCCGTAGCGGTAGTCCATGGACCCGGAGCTGTCCTTGATGCCGGCGACGTGCGGGAACCGGTCGATCATCGCCTCGTAGGCCGGCACCGGGATGCTGTTGCCGCCGAACGTGGCGGGGTTGTTGTAGACGAACACGGGCTCGGGGATCGCCGCGATGACGTCGGCGAGGAACCGTTCCAACTCGTCGTCGCCGAGCTTCTTCGACAAGGGCGGGGAGACCACGTAGCCGTCCACGATCATCGCGTTCTCCGACTCCTGCATGCGTAGCACCTCGTGGTATTGCGCGACGACGCTGCTTGGCTCGTCACCGTAGATGCCAAAAACGACGGGAACCCGGTGGCGCGCTCGATCCATGGCGTCCTTGGCCGCGGCGATCAAGCCCGCGCGATCCGCGGGCTTCTCCCGTTGGAGCCATTGCCCCTCACCAGTAGACCCGCACAAGAAGAGCACGTCCGCCCCGTTCGCGAGGACGTGGTTGGTAAGCAACGCTTGGGCGTCGCGGTCGATCTCGTAGGATCGAGTGAACATGGAGATGAGCGGGGCCATCGTGCCATCGAAGTCGGGTGCCATGACGGGAACCAAGCCTCGGCTGCGGTAAAAGGTTGTGAGTGCCCAGCAGCTCTGCCAGGGATCGCGCCGCGTGCGTCGGGCAATCGCGGGTGATCCCCCGACCCCCGTGCATCCCGGCCTACCAGGCGGCCTTCAACGAGTCCATGAAGGCCAGGTCGTCGAAGGCCTTCTTGGGCGAGACTTGGGGGGAGAAAGCGTGCTTCCTCACCGACAGCCGGGAGAGGTCGAAGACGTGGATCGCAGCGACCCTCTTCCCGAGGAGATCCGTCCTCGTAATGATGCCGTCGTACTTCTCCGCAGCGTCGACCAGGCCGATCTTTATGTCGTTGATGTCGACGAGCAAGTGCAGGTCCTTCTGCACCCCCAGCTCCACGGACAAGCCGATCAGATCCTCCGGTTGGTCGTTGAAGGCGGCATCATATATCTTCTTGTAAAGGATCCAGCCTCGATCGGCGTCACAAGCCTTCCGGGAAAGGAACCCGTGGACCACGGCCCCCCACTTGGTACCGGCGTCCACGAGTTGGTGCTCGGACTTCACGAGGAAGGAGACCGGCATGTCCTTGAGGCCGGCGCCAAGCACCAACGGAATCCAGATGCTCGTCTTCCACGGTATCACCAGCGAATGGACGTGCTTCTTCGTCCACGTGTAGAACGGGTCTTCGAACAACCCGCAAGAAGGGCAGAAGATCGTACCGGAGCGTTCGTCTTTCACGGCTCTCGGGTACCGGCAATCCGGGCACGGTTTGGCAGAGGACATTGGCATCAAACGCGTTTTCTTCTGGAGATGTGGAGCGTAATATGATCGCCGGGAGGCTATTTAACACCTTTTGCATCCCTTCGGAAAGCCGGAGGCGCCGCTTGGGGCTCCCGCGCGGGATCGTTCGAGGGCCCACGTGTAGTGGGATCGTGCTGCTCCTCGATGCGTGGCAAAAGGCCGTCAAGCTACTCACTGTCGAGCCGGATTCGGATGGGGTTGGCCATGTACAGCCGGAGAAACGCCATTGCCAGTATCGTGAAGTAATAGAGGCAGAACGTCCCGATGAAGCCGAGGATCTGTGCCGACCGGTCGAACCCCTGGGGATGGTGTCCCTGGTTCCACAGGAGCCATCCCAGGGAGAAGCCGCCCAGGATGTTCAGGACGGCCAGGAACCCGAAGAGCAGCCGCAAGTTCCGCTCGTTCTCCTCCGTCAACTCGACCGAATTCAAGAGGCAAGGAGGCTGTTTCTTCCCGCCCAGGTGGCCCCACAACCAGATCGAAAGGATCGGGACGGCGATGAGGACGTACTCTATGCCCAGCACGATGTCGAAGGGGACGCCCGGATCCAACGTCGTCGTGGAAAAGACGACGAAGAACACCGTGAGGAAGGGGAGGAAGACCGATGCCATGAAGAGCGTGAATATCACGGCGAACCTGGGGGTCTTGATCGGTGGCATGTCATGCTGGCCTCCTCCCGTCCCGGACGGGCCCTCAGAGCTTCGGGAACTTCATTTCCTTGATGATGTCGAGGCCCTCGAACTTCTTTAACACGTCCATAACCTCGCCCTTCGACTTGCCCAGCTTCTTGGCGATCGCGAGCGGGCTCATCGTCTTCCCGTCGATGAGCAGCGCGACCTGGTACTCATCGTTCGATATCACGCCCATCGCGTTGATGCGCTGCAAGGTCTTTATGGGGATCTGGAGCCTCGGGAAGATCTCCGCGATCTTGCCGTCGTGGAGCACCATCTCTATGTCCGGGAGGAAGGCCTTGAACACGACCTTGTCGGCATGCAGCCGGGACTCCTCAAGGCTCTCGCGGTGCTTCTTCCAGAACCGCTCGGCGATCTTCTTGCTCGCGGCGATGATCACGTCGATGTCGTCGTCCGGGTCCGAGATCGCGGAGACGAGCACGCGGGCCTCGGGCTGGTAGTGCATCGTGACCGCCGAGTTTTCGGCCAAAAGCGTCCGGTTCATGTTCGAGATGTCACGGCCTTTCCGCATGGCCGCTTGAATCTCGTCGATGAAGGAATTGACCGCCGCGAAGAACTCGGCTATCACGCCGCTGCCCAGGTCGCGCTGCGACGTCGGCCGCTTCAGTGGCTGGAAGACCTTCTCCAGCAGCAGGACCGCGCTGTCGCCGTCGACCAGGTAGAGGGAATATATCATCGGTCATCATCGCTACGCGTGTTCGTCCCGCGCCGCGTCCGCCGGGAAGGCGCTTGCATTGTAGATATGCAAGCCCTATGTAATAACGTTTAACGAAGGTTTGGTTGTGTGCCACGTGGGATGACCATCAGTCTGTCGGACTATCGGTCTGTCCCCGGGCATTGTCTGTAAACCGTTGGATCCCCACGCTCACTAACCGGACAGCGCTCAATCGTGGCGCTTCACCTTCACGCGGCGCCTAGCTCTTCTTGCCGGCCTTGTCGCCCGCCGGTTTCGGCGTCCAGAGGTTCCCCCTCGTGAGTTGATACGCCTTGTCTGCATATTCCTCCATCATACGATTCGTGTTGAAGAAGGAGGCCAGCCGTATCGCGTGCACCATGCGGTTCAGCCATTCCGGCCCGTTCTTCAGCCAGAGGGGGACGATCTCGTCCTCGAGCAACCGGTAGAGCGCGTCAGCATCTGAACTGTCCGGGAGCGACTCTGCCTTCGGATCGTCCGTTCCCGGCCCGATTGCCCATCCGGCGAGCGGGTCCATCTTGTAACCCTCGATCCACCAGCCGTCGAGCACCGAACAGTTCAGCACGCCGTTCAGCGCGGCCTTCATGCCGCTGGTGCCGCTGGCCTCGTTGTACCGGCGGGGGTTGTTCATCCACACGTCGCAACCCGAGACCATCATTTTCGCCAGGTCCCAGTCGTAGTTCTCGAGGAACGCGGAACGTACCCCGTACGAGTTCCATAGCTGGTCCGAAAGCTCCTGGATCCGCCGGATCATGACCTTGGCGTTGCTGTCCGCGGGGTGAGACTTGCCCGCGAACAGGAACTGCACCTTTCCCCTGGCGAGCTTTGCAAGCCTTTCAAGATCCGTGAACAGCAAGAGCGGGCGCTTGTACTCGGTTATGCGCCGCGCGTAGCCGATCGTGAGCATGTGATCCTTCAAGTGCACGCTCGAGTGGGATCGCTCGTAGTCGAACAGCTCGTGCTTGGCTTTCTCGTGCGCTTGTCGTATATGGTAGGTGTTCACCTTGAGGATGTTCTCGAGCACGCTGGGGTCGAACCGCCATTTGATGCCCAGCAAGTCGTCAAACACGGTCTCCATGTGTGGGGAGACCCACGTGTTGACATGGATCCCGTTCGTGATCGCCCCGACATCATGGCCTGGGAACATCTTCGCACTGACCAGGCCGTGCTTTTGCGACACCCCGTTCGTGTACCTGCTCCCGTTCAAGGCGAGCAAGGTCATGTTGAACTGGGCCTTGCTGGCCATGGCCTCGATCTCGGCCGGGATCCTGCCCCTGAACACGTTATCGATCACGTCGCGGTCGAAGCGTTCGTGGCCAGCTTCCACTGGCGTGTGGGTTGTGAAGACGCAGTGCTGTTTGAGGGCGTCAATGGTCTTGTAGCGCTTGAGCAACTCGATCATCAAGAATGCGGAATGGCCCTCGTTCATATGATAG
>JAFGBX010000239.1 GCA_016932935.1 Promethearchaeota archaeon
ACGGATTGCGGATGGCGGACTGGGCGGTCACGCTCAAGAACGCCATCAAGTCGGTGGCCGCGATCAAGGGGTACACAGTCACGTTCATGCCGAAACCATACTTCGGCATCAACGGCAGCGGCATGCACGTCCACCAGAGCTTCAGCGACGGCGACGGCAAGGACGTGTTCTACGGCCCAGACGCGAAGAACGGGCACCTCTCGGACGTCGCCCTCCACGCGATCGCCGGCCAGCTCAACCTCGGCAGGCCCATGACGGCCGTCCTCGCCTCGTGGCCCAACTCGTATAAGCGCCTCATCCCCGGCTACGAGGCGCCCGTCTACATCGCCTGGGGCCTCACGAACCGATCGCCCATGATCCGAGTGCCCGACTTCAGGGGCAACCCGAAGGCCGCCCGCTTCGAGATCCGGGCGCCCGATCCCGCGGGCAACCCCTACCTCCAGTTCGCCGCCCTCGCCTACACGGCGTACCTCGGCATCAAGAACAAGTGGAACCCCCCCGTGCACACGGATCTCAACCTCTACGAGCTCTCGGACGAGAAGCGGAAGCAAATGGGCATCCCCTCCTTGCCAGGAAACCTCGGCGAGGCGCTCCACGAGTTCAAGTACAGCAAGGAGATGCGAGACTTGTTCGGCGATATCGGCTTCGAGATTTTCTATCGGATCAAGATCGCAGAGTGGAAGGCCTACAGCATACAGATCTCGGACTGGGAAAGGGACAGGTATATTCCCCTCTAATTCCTTATTTCCTTATGGATTTCTTGCGGATGTTCAACTCGTTCACGTAGTTCTGGTAGATGTTCCTGCTGATCATCGACGGCTCCGCGGTGCTCCGCTTCCGGACCAGCTTGACCTTGAGCAAGATCGCGCGTTCCAGGGCCGTAGTCTGCCCGCCCTCCCCCGGCATGGCACCGAGCAACACGTGGTCGACGAGGGCCATGGCAACGTCGATGCTGCCGGCGGCCAGCAGCGCTTCCGCCCGGGCCAGCAACCTTTCCACGCCGCCGTCGCCAAGGAGGTCGAGCAGCTCCCGCGACACGTCGGCCCGCCTCGGGGGATGGACGTCGGTCGGGTTGCCGGAATCGTACCAGCCGTGGTAGAGGCGGTAGGAGGCGTGCACCGCGTATTCCGGGCAGCCGTAGATCGGCTGCAGCCATGGGCTCCTCTTGAACTCGTCGGGATATGCCGCGAGCACCTCGTGGTAGATGTCCTCGAACCACATCCCCTCGTTGAGTCGCTTGACGACCTCGTCGTGCACGAAGTCGAGCGCCCGTGCGGTGACGGAGAGCGCTTCCCGCACCCGCCCCGCCCCGCTGATCAACCGCCCGTGGCCGGGCACGAGGAAATCCGGCCCTTTCTCCAGCATGTGCCCCAGTGCGGTTGCCCAGTGCTTCGGGTATCGCTGGACCTTGTAGGGGTTGCCGACGTTCGGGAAGCTGGAGATGAAGAGGTCGCCGGCGAAGACGGTCTTCGTCGACGGATCCCACGTCCAGATCGCGTCGTCGGTCTCGCCGCGCTCCGCGCGCACCACGAACCCCCGGCCGCCGACCTGGAACTCGCACGACTCGCCCTCTCGGACGAGCCTCGTCGGGACGAGTATGTGTTCGGTGGAGACGGGGTTCTTCCGCCGGGCGAACAGCACCGATGAGAACTGCATGCCGTTGATCCAGTTGTGGTACCGGTCGAGCATGTTGTATTTCTCGAACCGTGCGGGGAGGAGCTGGTGTGCGATGACGTCCGGGGCCTGCCAACCCTTCTCGGCGATCTCCGCGAGGAATGGCCGGTGGCCGAAGCAATGGTCGAAGTGTCCGTGGCTGAGCACGATGGTATGGATGGGCGCCTTCGTGATCGCGCGCAAGTCGTGGAAAATGCGTTCTCCGGCCATCTCGGAACCGATGTCGAACAGCACGAGGCCGTCGCCCGTCTCCACCGCGCCGACGTTCGCGAACGCCCCGATCAAGTACGAGTTGCCGTCGGCAAACCGCTCCGGTTCGAGCGTGCCGAAAAAGTCGTTCAGCGACATTTCATCTCGCCCCTCGAACATCGGCGGCCGGTCTTTTCAATGGGATCGCGGCTGCAGGAGTCTCTTAGGGATCCCGTTCCCAGAGGGCGTCCTCCTCGGGATCGGCCGCTTGCCCCTCTGGAAGGTCGCCGTCCCCGGCCGGGTCGACTTGCCAAAGGGAGTCGCCGCTGTCCGTCACGACGAGGTTCCCCTCGTCGGCCGTCCACCCCTTGCCTTCCACCACCTCGCGTTGCTCGCTCGATGGCAACTTGACGGCGACCAACGGGATGACCCAGACCGGCACGTACACGTGCTTGTCGATCCTGCCCGGCAGGTCGACCTTCATTTCGAGCATCCACACCAGCTTCACGATGCACCCGGGGACGGAGACCGGCCCGCCGGGGAACGAGCCCAAGGAGAACGAGCGCTCGATGCCCTCCGTGCCCTCATCGACGGGGAACCGCTCGACGTCGGCGACTTGCTTGTACACGTCCGTGCGGCCTTGCGCCGTGATCGACACATTAAACCTCAAGATGGCCTCCAGCGCGCGCACCGTCCACTGCGGGTTTCGCTGGAACAAGAAGTGACCGGAGACGTGCTCGCCGGGCGAGACCATGTTCCTGTCGAGGGCGACGTCGACGCGGTATTCCCCTTGTCCATCAGCGGAGGTGAACGCCAACGGCTGGAGCGAGGCGCCGCTGCGCGGTGGGATCGTCACGGTGATGAAGTGCCTCGCCTTGATGTCAATGGCGAGGGGCCGGTCGACCTTCGCGTGGATCATGTACTGGATGTAGCCGTTCAACATAGAGGGCACCGTGCGGCGAATGCCCTTGGAGAGTGCAGTATCCGATATCGTGTACGCGAAGTGGGAACCCAATGTGGGCATTGTGTCATCGGGGATGTGGAACTCGAACGTGTACTGCTCGTTGCATGGGCCGATCATACCCTCGCCCTCGGGCCTCCATATGGCGACAGTGTCTTGGACGAGCATGACGCTCTGGATGTAGGTATTCCGGTTCTCGCCAGACCTCCGCGTGACACGGGCGTGCTCCCTGCCCTCGAAGCTCACGAAGATGCCCCTCGCCTTGACGGGCTTGTCGAGCACCACGTGCACGTACCCCCGCAAGACGTCGCCAGGGTGGTACTCCTCCCGATCGGTCATTATCACCATGCTCATGGTCGTGCTCCTCGGACGCCTTCGATCGGCGATTCAATGCGATGGAATAACGACCATTCGGCATTTTATCTTTTTCAGTGATCTGGTCATTGAAGCCCCGTTAATCCCACCTATCGATGTACTGCGAAATATTGCTCCCAAATGGCGCTATATTCACCGTACCATTGATTCAAGTGCCCAGCTTCGTAGTAATAATACATGATGGCACTCCGAGCATCTGGATCTCGATGATCCTCCAACAAACGGGCTTTCCACTCGCACCGTTTCTTCCAAACCTTGTCGATGTACGCAGGAAATAACGAGAAGTTTCGGTTGTATACCCGGTAACTCGCGACACGTTGGCCCCCGCCAATGGTCATCATGCGTCGCTTGAATGATGGATAATATTCGATATGCTGGTGCGAATTCTCCATCTTGTTGTTAGTCTTTGGAATCCGAGGATCACGTTGCCAAGCAATGATCTTTGGTAATGATGTTTCGATATCCTTGAAACACCGGGTAATCTCCTTGTTACCAAGGCGACTCACGTTATCCCGCAAGATCTCCAAGGCGATGTACGTGCGAGTCTCATCCGGGCTGTCGAAAACATCGTAGAACCGCTTCTTGAGTGGCCTGTATTTGTCGGGTATAGGTTTTGGCGATCGTTCTGGAATCCTTGCAAGCTTCTTTATCTTCTTGCATACTTGCCACTTGTGGTGCAGCAAGCATTGCGCCAGGGTTATATTATCAAAACCACGAGTATGGAACAGCTTTCCGAGGACGTTTGTTCCATCCATCACGAGCATTTCAATGGAAAGCTTCCGATGCCGCTTGGCACCCGCTAAAAGGCGTTTTCCCGGCTGTCGACCCAGTTCTGGCGAGACTAGGTTTCCAGGGATGAATCCGGTTACGACGTCGATCGTACAGAGATCATAGCATTTGACGCCCCGGATCCGCATGTGAATCTCGTCATATGCCCAAAAGCCACTCGAAGGGACAGGTGTTCGTGTTAACATGTCTTGCAGCGGTATTGCAGCGGTATTTATCCAACGCACGATTGATGATAGCGATACTTTTACGTTAAAGTCTGTGATGAATGCGCGTTGGATCTGGATAGGGGTTGATCCGTTTTTATAATGCTGCCGGGCACGTCGTGCATAATTATCGTGGTATATCGAGCCTGCTCGCACGATGCTCGATAAATCGAGTTTAATTTCACCACAAGTAGGGCATCGTTTGCGATGTAAATGGAATATGAATCTACCAGCTCCGAGATCCAGTTCTATGATTCGCCTGTTAAAACCGTTATTCAAAAGCCTTTTGCCGCATTCGAGGCAGTGACGCTCGTTGATTTCGATGACATTTCCTTCCCGAATGCCCAACGTGTATTTGGACTTGATGTTGTGACCGTCAATCGATTCTGAAAGGGCGATGTAGTCCTTTCGGGGATTTACAGGCGGTAGGCCGGGAAAAAACTTATTAAGTGACGTCTGTTTAACTTGAATGGGAGGTAAGATTCTTCGCTTCATAGGCCTCGACAACCTTGACGAAGAATCCCCTCCTATTATCCGTTTCTCTTCTCGACAATAAGTATGCATCACTCCCGCTCACGGGCACGGCAATTGAGTTAATATTCACTTCGATAACAAGAAAATCGTTGAATTCCAGCTAATTAATGGCTTGCTACGCCCTTGCCATCACTAACTTTGGTAAGATGTCGACCATTCGCGAATAAATATTTCGCGCTCGCGGCTGTTCTGATGCGGTCAGCACGAGGGGAAAAAAAAGAAGAGGATAGAAACGATCGTTCGCCGCAGTGCAAGCATGGCTCACTTCGGCTTCCCGAGGATCGTCACGGCCGCGACGGTGAACGCGCCGCCGAGATTGTGGGCAAGGCCGAGCTGCGGATCCTTCACTTGCTTGCCGTCGGCGATGCCACGCAGTTGTTTCGTTATCTCGACGAGCATGCGGCAACCGGTCGCGCCGATCGGGTGCCCGAAGCACTTCAAGCCGCCCGACGGGTTCACGGGCGTCCGGCCGTCCCAGTTGAACGTGCCGTTCTTGAGCTCCTCGGGGGCCTTGCCGCGGTCGCAGAAGCCGAGATCCTCGCAGTCGACGAGCTCCGTGATCGTGAAGCAGTCGTGCACCTCGGCGAAGGAGATCTCCTTCCGAGGATCGGTCACGCCCGCCTCCTTGTAGGCGAGCCTCGCTGCTTCCTGCGTGCTCCAGAAGTTCGTGAACGGGAACGAAGGCACGTACCACGGCGTGTTGGAATACACAGAGATTGCGTTCGCCTTCACGACGACGTAGTTCCCGTTCTTCACGTAGCTCGGGGCGAGCTCGGGCGTCGTGAGCACGAGCGCCGCCGAGCCGTCGCTCATGGCACAGCAGTCGTAGCGGCCGAGGGGGTCGGCGATCATGGGTGCCCGCATGACCTCGTCGATCGAGACGGGGTTCCGGAAGTGCGCCTTGGGATGCGCCTGGCCGTTGGCATGATTCTTGACCGCCACGCGGGCGAGATCCTCCTTGGTCCAGCCGTACTCGTGGAAGCAGCGCGTCGCCGCCATGCCGAACATCGCCGGCGCCGACGGGAGCGGCAGGATCGGGTGCCCGAGTTCAGTGAACCCCGGCAGGCCCGTCCCGGTTTGATCCAGGAGTTTCTCGACGCCGCACGCGAGCACGAGGTCGTTCACGCCCGACGCGACGGCATAGCACGCGTTGCGGAACGCGTCCATGCCCGACGCGCAGTAGTTCTCCACGTGCGTCATGGGGATGCCGTAGAGCTTGATGCCGTCCGCCAGGGTGCCACCCGAAAGGCCGGTGAACCAGTATTGTATGCCACACCAGCCCGCTTGGATGTCCGTCTTCTTGATCCCCGCGTCTTTGAACGAGTCCACGCATGCCTCGACGAGCAGGTCCTCGACGCCCTTGTCCCACCGCTCGCCGAACTTCGTGTAGCCCGCGCCGATGATCGCGACGCGATCCTTGATCCCTGTTCTCGTCATCTTCACATCGCCTCCGGCATGGCGGCGGCTGGGGCTCCTGTATTTGGAGCTGTGCCCTCGTCATCTTCACTCCCAGCACGTTCTCTAACAGGCCGGCATTTGAAATAGTAGTTAGGAAATTCACCACCATCGTGCACCTTGCGGAACGTCATTTCGACTTCCATACCGATCTTCACCTCCTTCGGAACGCAATCGGTCATGTTGAGCAAGATCCGGCCGCCACCATCGAGGTCGATGACGCACCGTGGGATGGGTGTCTCGCAATAGTTGCCTCCTTCCAAATGATCGAGGATGAGCGTGAAGATCTTGCCCCGCTTCTGCAGCTTGACTTCCTCCATCTGGTCGGTTGCCTGGCACTTGGGTTCGATGCACGAACGCCACATCGGGTATTGCACCATCCCGCACGCCTTGCACCTGACGCCGTGCATGCGGAGGATGAAACTTCCCTCGCGATGGTTGGACACGGTCGACGTACGCCGCTTGAACGGCTCCTTCTTGAGCGCGTTGCGGTAAGTGATGTACTTCGTGTAGACGTCGACCGCTTCCGCGGTCGCACTGTTGATCATGTAGCCACGCCGCGAGCGCTTCAGATCCTTGGTCTTCTGCTTGTCGAGCACCTTCATGAGGATCGCGTCCGCCCCGTCGCCGTACCCGACGAGCAGTATCTGCTCGTCGTCCTTGACCTTCTTGAGCGAGGCGATGAGCGTCATGAACACCTGCGCCGTGCCCGTGTTTCCCAGGATCTGGAACAGGATGTCGCAGACGGCCTTCGGAGGGATGCCAGCGGCCTTCCCCAGCTTGGCGGGCGCCCGGGGATCACCGCCGTAGATGCAAGCCTTGCCCAGCTTGCCGAGGTCGACCCCGCTCTTCGCGGCGATGGCCTTGATGACCTTCGAGACGTTATTGGCGAGTGCCAGGTCGTCATACTTGCCTGCGCACTGGCGGACGAAGTCATCCTGCGCCCTCCGCCACGGCCCGATGAGATCCTCGGTTCGTGAGACGTGGTCGACGATCTCCATCACGCGGTTCTCCGACGACACGAGCAGTGCCGCGGCCGCGTCGCCGAACGCGTACTCGTACATCGTGGCCGGCTCGGGGTTGCGCATGTCGGACGCGATGATGAGGATGGTCTTGGCCTTCCCCGCCTCGATCATGTCCGTGGCGGAGATGAGTGCCGACGTGCCACCTTTCAAGCTGTTCGTGAAGTCTATGGTGATGAGATCCTCCCGCATGTCAAGCGCCTTGGCGATGATGCTGGAGGCAGTCTTTTCAACAAAAGGGCTGGTGGTCGAGGCGAAGAAGACGCCATCGACCGTTTTTTCATCGATCCCCTTTAGACAATCTGCTCCGGCCTCGACGGCCATGGTCAGGCTGTCCTCGTCGGCGTTTGCCACGGCCTTCGTCCCAGGGATCGATGGGAAGTCCCAGGCCTTGGCGATGTCCTCGCGCCGGACGAGCGATTTGGGGATGTATGCTCCGTAGGAAACGATACCCGCTTTCATGATGCTCTTATCTCTGTTGAAGTGGTGTAGTTCATTGTATCCCCTTTCCGTTTTTAAAAAGATGCACGGATCGCGTTAGAACGAATTGCTTTTCAGAAACGCCATTACTCGATAAAGGAATATGGGTTTACGAAAACTCACACCTTTCCAATACTAAATAAGACGAGGTTTCGGTCTAAGCGCCGCAGCGTCCTCGTGCTCACGCCCGGCATCGAAGCCACCGCTCCGATGGCGATGCACCCGGCCATGGCGACCGCGCTCATGGCGCGGGGTTCCACGAACGTATGGAAATCCCGACCGAGGATCCTAACGACTTGTCGAAGTTCGACCGGATGTCCCACGATTAGTCATGACTGTGAAAGCAGAAATAGTGATTTTTATTGCCTTGTCTTCAGTAGAGCTCGTGATGGATCCATGGGCAAGGTTCGCTATATG
>JAFGBX010000240.1 GCA_016932935.1 Promethearchaeota archaeon
GCGGCCGCCAGGAGCAAGCCGCGGCTCCGCGACGCCCGCGCCTGGAAGTCAGTCAGAACGTCACCGACATCCGAGAGCTCCAGGGCGAAAAACGGCTCCTAGATTGAGAGCACGAGATTGACCATTCATCGTCCTTCGATCAAGAGGATCCGACGCAGGTCCTTCTGTATCTCGGCATACAGGCTTTCAATTGCTAGTGTTTCGGGAGAGGCGTTCGCTTCCTGAAAATTGAAGATGCAGAACGGGCACAGCGTGGAGAGCGATGGCGCTTTTGATCTCGCCTCGTCCAACCGCGCCCTTCCGATCTGGATCGCCAGCGGCTTGTTCACGAAACGCATTCCCCCGTCCGCACCGCAGCAGAGGGTGTTCTCTCCGTTCTGGGAGAATTCCACCACTTCGTGTCCAAGTTCCTTCAATATCGCTCTTGGAGGGGTGATGATCCCCCACGGACGTGCCAGATGACAAGAATCGTGGAACAGGATCCTTAGCTTGCATCCATTTTCGGATCTCACCTGGCTGGCGGCCTTTGGATGCCCTTTTAAAAAGGCGGGGAGGGCGGCCGCTATGCGTTCCACCACGTGGGTGAACCGGAGCGTCTTCGGGTAGTTCGTTCGGAAAAAAGTGTAACAACCGGCGCAAGCACAGATGATCTCTTCGTATTCCTCCAGATGTTCTGTGTTGTGCTTGATGAACTCGTCCGCGCCATGGTGGTCGCCACAGTTCCACACGTAATACCCGCAACATGCCTCGTTTGGATCCAGCGTGAAGTCGATGCCCAGGATCGCCAGGATGTCGAACAGGTCGGTGGCCATCTGGGTGATCCTGTAGCTCAGCATGCAACCCAGGTGGAGCAGGGTCTTCGAATTCCCTCTCACGAGGCCGGTGACCTGGGCTCGTGCGTGGTCGGAAAGGTCCAATAGCTGTTTGAACCGGCTCCCCTCCTCATGGAACGGGTTCCCGGTCTGGAGAATGTTATCGATCACGCCCTTCTGCATGGGGTTGATGAATCCAAACCTCGAGACGACCTGGTTCCGGCCCCAATCGTACAACCGGATCAGCGGGAGGCGCGCGGGACACGCGTTCTGGCACCCCTCGCATTTCGTGCAAGTGAACAGGGCCTGCCGTTCATCCTTGACGGTCTCCTCTCCTTTAGCGAGTTTGCGGAGTATCTTGATCTTCGTGAGCGGATTGGCGAACCGGGTGACCTGGAAGACCGAGCAAACCCCCTCGCAGGCGTTGCATTCGACACAAGCATCGAGGAGGGAAAGAACTTGCTTCGACGTCAATGTCCCGTCTTCGTCGACAAGGGTTCTTTGGTCGCTGGAGGTGCTTCCACGAGGGATTTCTTTCTGCTCACTCTTATCCATTATTGATTGCACTAATCTTACGACATTTATAAAGATTTAAGAGATGGAGAGAAGAATGTTTGCTCGTTTCGTGAAAAAGGCCATGAGGTTCAACAAGAACGTTCCCGCCACGTACGCACGTGGTGGCGGGGATCCGCTGCTCAACCTGTTCGGTCGAAATGGCATAGAAAACGATTTGGGGAAGGAGGTCAGCCGCGTATTCCTCCGGCGCGTCTTGGGATCATCTCCCCCCGCATCGACCGAGTGGCATGGGCCTGTCGATATGGACTCATGGCGACGCCTTCGCCCTGCCTGCCAGTAGGAGCCGGCCCACCAATCCCCTTCCCTTCCTTCCCAACCACATTTCCTCAAAGGATTTAACTCGAAGAGCATTCTTTCACCACGAATGGAACAAGCACGTGCTTGATGCTGAGAGCCATGTGCGCGAAGAAACCAACAGAACCCGCCCCGGGCGGGGCGAAAGTGACGCCGGTGTCCGGTGAGAAGGCCGAGCACGACCACGACCACGATCACGAGCACGACGACGAGGAGGGGCTTTCCGAGGAGGAGAAGAAGAAGCGGGCGCTCGAGTCGTACCAGAAGGCCGGCAAGATCGCCAAGGAGGCCCTCGACCGGGCGCGGTCGATGACCAAAATCGGCGTGAAGGTCATCGACCTCATCGTCGGCGTCGAGGACTTCATCGCCAAGCAAGGCGGCGGCATCGGCTTCCCCATGAACGTTTCGATCAACAACGTGGCGGCGCACTACACGTCGGGCGTCCGGGACATGACCGAGATCGAGGAGGGCATGATCGTCAAGCTCGACCTCGGGGTGCACGTGAACGGGTACGTCGCTGACACGGCGACCACGGTCAGCCTCAGCAAGGACCCGGCACTCGAGAACATCTGCACCGCCTCGGAGAAGGCCACGCAAGCGGCCATCGACATGATCAAGGTCGGCGCGCAGACCAACGACATCGGCAAGAAGATCAACGAGGTCATCAAGTCGTACAAGTACCAGCCGATCAAGGACCTGAGCGGCCACTCGCTCGAGCGCTGGAACGTGCACGGCCCCAAGCAGATCCCGCTGATCCCCCAGCCGACGGGGCAAGCGATCGAGGAGGGCGACGTGTTCGCAGTCGAGACGTTCGCGAGCACGGGCGAGGGCCAGACCCACGCGCTCCAGATCGGCAACATCTACCAGCTCGCCCTGCGCCACGTCCCAAAGATCCGCAACCAGGCAGCTAAACAGCTCATCGGCTTCGTCGCCAAGAACTACAAGACGCTCCCGTTCAGCCAGCGCGCCTGGGCGAAGGAGATCATGGTACCCCGCTTCGCGCTCAACGAGTTGGTCGCCACCGGCGTCCTCATGGAGTACAAGGTGCTCTCCGACGTCAAGGGCAGCTTCGTCTCGCAGGCCGAGAGGACGGTCTACGTGCACAAGGACAGCGTCGAGATCTTGACGTGACCCGCGCAAGTTCATTACCCACCACTCCTTTTCCCTTCCCGTCGCGTGTCCTCTCTCGTCCCACCGGGCTCCCCGCGGGGCACGACGACAGACGGCGACCGAACATGACCCGACTCCCCGGCACCCGCCACGCGGCGACGTGGGCGGAGTTCTCCAGCGTGATCACCGGCCGCAGGAGCTACAAGCAGCCGTTCGCCCCCGACGCTATACCGAAGGAGGCCATCGAGCAATGCATCGACCTCGCCCGCTGGGCCCCGTCGGCACACAACGCGCAGCCGTGGCGCTTCATGACCTTCTACCGGCAGGATGCACGGCACCAGGCCCTGCGGGAGCGCCTGGTGGATGCGATGGGGGCGAAGTACGCGGCCGACCTGGCCCGGGGCGGCATGGCACCTGGCCAAGTGTCGCGGTCGTGCAAGGCGAGGAACCAGCGGTTCCTCGACGCGCCGGTGCTCGTGCTGGCGTTCGCGGACCGGTCGGCGCTCGACTCGTGCGGTGACGAGGCGAGGGACGCGGCCGAGACCACCATGGGCGTCCAGAGCGTCGCGGCCGCGTTGCAGACCTTGCTGCTCGCCTTGCACGTCGCCGGGCTCGGTGCTTGCTGGTACTGCGCCCCGCTGTTCGCCGGCCGAATCGTTCACGACGTCCTCGGGGTGCCGGCCACGTGGCAACCGCAAGCGTTCGTCGCCGCGGGGAAGGCGACCGCGGGCGAGCCTGTGGAGCGGCGGGCGGACGGCCGAATGTCCGGCGGCGAGAGGCGCCCCGTCGGGGAGGTCGCATTCGACCCGGGGGCGTTCGTCTCCAATCGCGGAGGGGATTCCAAGGGATGAAGCTCGCCGTCATCGCGGGCGGCATCGGCGCGGCGAAGCTCATAGAGGGCCTCGCCCGCGTGCACGAGCCCGCCGACATCTCGGTCATCGTGAACGTTGGCGACGATACGGAGATGCACGGGCTCTACGTGTGCCCGGACTTCGACATGATCGCCTACACGCTCGCGGGTATGATCGACCCGGTCAAGCGGTGGGGGATTGCGGGGGACACGTTCAACTGCCTCTCGATGATCGGTAAATACGACAAGGAATCGACGTGGTTCAACCTGGGCGACAAGGACATCGCCACGTCCATCTTCCGGACGCAGCTGCTCAAGCGGGGGAACACCCTGACGCAGGTCGCCGGGAAGGTGCTCGACGGCCTGGGCGTCCGGCTCCGCGTCATGCCGTGCACCAACGACCCCGTGCGGACAAGGATACGATCCGGCCAGCGCGTGCTCGACTTCCAGCAGTACTTCGTGAAGGAGCGGGCGGTGCCCCCTGCGGACGAAATAACCTTCGACGGCGCGGCGGCCGCCAA
>JAFGBX010000241.1 GCA_016932935.1 Promethearchaeota archaeon
ATGAGGTGGACGCCCTTCGTCGGCCGGATCACGCGTGCCGGGTAGCCCGTGGGCTTCTTCTGGAGGACGTCGTCCGTCCAGATGCCAGTCGCGTTGACCACGATCTTGGCCTTGACGAGGAACTCGTCGCCGGACGATTCCTGGTCGGACACCCACGCGCCGCTGCACTTGCCCGTCGTGGCGTCGTGCTCGAGCCGCGTGACCTTGGCGTAGGACGCCACCACGCACTTGCCCGTGGAGATCGCCTCCTTGATCGACTCGATCGTGAGCCGAGCGTCGTCGATGTTCGTGTCGTAGATCACGGCCGCCCCGCGCAGGTTGCTCGTGGTGAGCCCCGGTTCCATCTCCTTTACCTTGGCGAGATTCTTGACGACGCGCCCTTTCTTGAAGTTCTTTCCCTTGTCCAGGAGGTTGTAGAGGAACACGACGAGCCGCAAGAGGAACTTGCTGAGCTTCTCGCCCTCGAAGCTCGGGACGACGATAGGGAGCGGCCGGACGAGGTTCGGGAAGTCGTCCCGCAGCCAGTTCCGCTCGGCCTCGGACTCCTTGACCAGGCCGAACTCGCCCTTCTGCAGGTAACGCACGCCACCGTGGGCCATCTTGGACGATCGGCTCGACGTGCCGAACGCGAAGTCGTTCTTGTCCACGAGCGCGACGTTGAAGCCGCGCAGCGTGGCGTCCCTTGCGATGCCGGCGCCGGTGATCCCCCCACCGATGATCAGGAGGTCGAACTCGTCAGACTTGAGCTTGGCCAATACTTTTTCGCGGCCGATGCTGGAAAAATCTAGGGTTTCAACGCTTCCGGACATTGTCGATTCCATTCCACCATACAATGTAATACTCATTCAAGAGGCAATGATCAAGAAAAGGTTTCCCTTTCAAAGGCAACGGCGCACGGGCTCATTCCGGCGGGAGGCCGTTGACGTAACACGCGAGCGGGAGACCTGAAGCCGCGGCGGCAAAGCAATTGTTGCACGACGTGCAAGCGACGGTCGATATCCGTCCCTCCTTCATGCCCTTGGCGAGCATGGGCTCCCGAATGAATGGCCGGCTCATCGAAACCATGTCCACGCTACCAGCTTGCAATATCTCCTCCATCCGCGCCACGCTGCGCACCCCGCCTACGAGCATCAGCGGGATGCTGCCGAGGGCGGGCTTGATTGCCCGCGCCGCGTCGAGGTTGTATTCACCTGTCAAGTCCTTGTCGCGGAACATCATACGCATGAGTGGCTTGACCAGGGGCCTCTGCCATTTCGGGAACATGCGCGCGAAGCCGTTGATGGGCACCGTGCCACGGCTCATGTCGAATGGCGAGAGACTCACCGTCCCGCAGCTCACCTCCACGCAATCGACGTGGAGTGCGGCGAGCCACGATGCGTATTGCTTGGCGAGAACCGGAGTGATCCCGTTCCCGCGCACGCGATCGTCCGTGTTGAGCTTGACTAGCACGGCCTTGTCGTTGGGGATTACCTTCTTGACGGCCTCGATGACTTCCCTGAGGAACTTGAATCGCTTCTCGTCCGAGCCCCCATACTCGTCTTCACGCCGGTTGAAGAACGGCGATAAAAACTGGCTGGCAAGGTAGCCGTGAGCGGCGTGGACCTGAATCGCGTCGAAGCCCGCCGAGACCGCGCGGGACGCTGCCTTCCCGAATGCCTCGATCACGCCCTGGATCTCGCCGCCATCCATCGCGCGCGACGTCACGAACGTGGAGAGGTTGCGGATGCCGCCTGAAGGAGCCGGCGCGTGCTTCACGGCGGGTTGCTTGACCGATTGCAAGCCACCGTGTACTATTTGCGCGGAGATGGTGCCTCCCGCCGCGTGCACGGCGTCGACGAGCTTCTTCCAGCCCGGCACCAGGGCATCATCGTGCAACCCCGTCTGGTACTTCATGCACTTCCCCGCTTCTTGCACGAATGAATAGCCCGCGATGATGAGCCCGACCTGGCCCTTGGCGAGGGTTTCATACAGCCGCACGAGCTTGTCGTTCACTTCCCCTGTCTCGGGCGCCATGGCCTCGTACGTCGCGGATCGGGCGAGCCGGTTCTGCACGTGCAGCGGCCCGAGCGAGAGGGGTTCGAAGAGTCGCATGGTATATTGGATGGGCGTGAGATTATAAAATCGTACCATCCCGTTGAAGCGCAGCACGGCGGGACACCGAGCAGAGGCCACGGTCATGGACAAGGTTTTCGACTTCACGACGTTCCAGGAGAAGGTCTTTCCGGAATGGGTGAAACAATTCAAGGTCGGCCCGGGTATTGGCGATTATAGTTTCGCACCTGGTGGTACCATCGATTCTTACGGCACGGCCGACACTCTCATCAGCATGTACATCATGGACGAGCTCGGCGGGTTAACCGAGGGGCAGAGGGATGAATGGGCCGCGACCATCAACCAGTTCCAGGATCCCGCGACCTGCAAGTACCGGAAGGACTACGCCCGCGCGCATTTCTGGGAGCACACGACCGCGTACTGCACGTGCGCCTTGCATTTGATCGACCGCAAACCAGCCCACCCGATGGCATGGAAGGACGCGATCATCAAGGACGAGAACGCCATGCTCGCGTGGACCAGGCAGTGGAGGCGGGGCGAGTGGTCGCTCATCTGGTCGGGCAGCCACGTGTGGTCGGGCGTGCCGGCCACCCTCGCCATGACCGGCGAGGGCACGCCCGCCTTCTTCGACTGGTACTTCGCCTGGTTCGACAAAGAGGCCGATCCAGAAACGGGCTTCTGGCGGCGTGGCTGGAGGCATAGGATCCTCGCGAAGAAGCCCCACCCACACGACATGTTCGGTGCGTTCCACATGTACTACGTCTACGAGTTCATGGGGAGGAAATGGCCGCACCCCGAGAAGGTCGTCGACTGGACGCTGCGGTTCCAGCAGCCCCACAATGGCTTGTGGGGGCCGGGGATGATCTACTGCCGCGACCTCGACGGGATCTACTGCCTCACCCGGTCGTCGCGGAACGCCGGCGGGTACCGGCAGGACGACGTGCGAACCGCCATCACTAGAGCGCTGGCCACGGCCGAGGTACAACTGAACGACAAGGCCTTCGTGTTCAAGCACTACCCGAACTCGCACAAGCTCACGGGTGCCCTGTCCGCGGTCGCCGAGTGCCAGAAGTTCTATCCCGAGCTCGTGCGGACGCCGAGGCCGTGGCGCCAGAGCATCGACAAGGCGTGCTACATATGAGCCCGGAACCAGATGGCGTTGGGGTGTCGCGTGACCGGCGTGCCAAGATCGACGACCTCATCGTGGTCACGGCCTCTGTCGCGTTGTTCATCGGGCTCGATTCCTTCGTCACGCGATGGTTGAAGGATTATTTGCTCAAGTCCGGCGTGCAATACGACGCGCGGACCGGCTTGGCCGCCCTCGTGATCGTCGGCTCGGTGACGATCGCTTTCGGCTGGATCCTGGCCCGCGGGCTGAGATGGCGGGCGGCGAGGCGGCCTCCGCGCTCGTAATGGGCACATGGGGAAGAAACGGTTGCTAAATGGCGGTCTGGTCTCCTTCGAGGTTCCTCCTTGCCTCGACCAAGAGGTGGCATGACCCGTCGTAGCGGTAGCAGCACTGCTTGGTCGTGTGCCACGATGGGCACGATGCACACCTCGACCGGTCTGCGGGTTCCCATAAAAAGTGGCCGCGCTTCTTGCACTCAACCCGGGTGAAATAACGACAGTGCATCGCGCAAGTCTCGCACGTGAAATCGTTGGTCTTGGGATCCATCATCCGCTTGTTGCTTCCAAGAGGGGACACTCCGTCCCCACATGGAGATTCATGATTGATTAACTGCATGGTTCCATCCGACCCCTTGGTTTAGTGGCACGATTGGGGGCGCTGTCTCATCGAGGAGTGAGGCCCTGGGCAACTCGAAACAGCTTTCCGCGACTTCTTTGAACCTCGTGATGAATCGCATCGCTGGCGCGCCGTCGATGATGTCATGGTCGACGCACAGCGTCATGCAGAGCATTTCACGGATGAGGGGCCTCCCATCAACCAGCACTGTCTTCGCGTCGATCCCCCCGACCGCAAGGGTCGTGGTCATTGGCGTCAGCGGGAACAGGTGCACGCTACCAGAGCCGAACATGCCCACTGATGTCACGCCAACCGTGCCAGAGAAGAATTTCCTGACCTTCGGGCGCGCCCTGGCGATGGCCCAGAAGGCGCGTCGTAGGAACCCTGGCCACTTGCCGAAGAACGCCTTATCGATGCCAGGCATAACATCGTCCCAGGCCACGCCCTTCGCGCGGTCGATCTCCAATTGTATCTCGTCCACGTCCTTGTTGTTAGCCGCGCGAACTATATGATACACGGGCTGCATGTAACCCTCGACTTCTTTCTCCACGGGGATGGCGACATCCACGTCATCGAAAACGACGAGCTGGTTCCTGCCCTTCCGATACGAGTTGAAGAGCTTGTACTCGCGTTCGCCCACGACCTTTGCGAAACAATGGATCATGTGACTCGTTATGGAGGGGGCACGAATGCCCCGTACCTTGATGCCGTGTAGGGCCGCTCGCAAGTTTGTCACATCTACCTCGAAGGTGAAGTGGATCGTGTCCCGTGCCTTCCCGTCGCGCACGACGTCGAGCACGCAGTTGCGCATCCGGGAGTAAGGCAGCGTTGAGTGCTGTGCTTGAAACATGGGGGCTTGCACCTCACTATGTAGAGTTGGCAAGTGGTACTATGTGGAGTCAGCAAGTGATGGCATATAAACATTGCCCCGCGCTCCGACGCCTTAATTTTTGTAAGGCGGCGGGTTTTACTTCCCCCGCCGGCTTCCTTCCCCGATGCCCGGCGAACAAGAACTACTGGCAAAGATCGACACCTTGAAGCAGTCCGAGAGCAAGGACGTGATCGACCAGCGCATGGCCGAGTTCAGGTCGTTCCGGACGAGGTCGAGCCACGATAATTTCAAGGAACTGTGCTTCTGCATCCTCACGGGAAACTGTGGGGCCGAGGCGAGCTTGAGGATCCACGCCGCAATAGGCGACCGGTTCCTCACCTGTTCTTGCCCCGAGGAGTTCACCGCGCTGCTCAAGGACAACGGCGGCAGGTTCTACAACAACAAGGGCCGGTTCCTCGGGAGCGCTTGCCAATACCGGGACGATCTGAAAGATATATTGGACTCGTTCGGCGACGACGAGCAATCATTGCGGGAATGGCTCGTTAAAAACGTCTTTGGCTTCGGATACAAGGAGAGCAGCCACTTCATGCGCAACGTCGGCTACGAGAACGTGGCGATCATAGACTTCCACATCGTCGACCTGCTCTCGGCGCACGGGCTCGTCCAGAAACAGAAAGGCCTCGGCAAGAGGAAATACCTGGAGATCGAGGGGGTGTTGCGGGGTATCGCGGGAAAGGCGGGCTTGAGCCTCGGGGCCTTGGATTTAGTGCTCTGGTTCATCGAGACAGGCAAAATATTGAAATGATTCGGCCCTCGCAAGAGCATTCCATGTGTTTATCTGGCCGCGGGGGGAAGAGGGAACCATGAACCCGACGGAGAGGATCATCGCGACGGCGGAAGGGCAGGAACTGGACACGGTTCCGACCTTCAGTTATCTCACGGATCTCGGGCCGGCCTACCAAGTTCTCGGGAAGCCACGCATGAACGAGGAAAAGCTGCGAACCAGCTGGATAGGAAAACTCGTGATCGGCAAGCTGGGCATGGGCTGGCCGGGGAAGATGGTGATGCAGTCGCTCGTGAAAAAGACCATGTTCACCTGCGTGGACGCGGCGGTCGAGATGGGGTTCGACGGGGCTTTGGCCGTCCACGGTTCTTTCCTCTCGAGGTTCCCGGACGGGCACACGATCCAGGACGACTGGGGCTCCTACAACGAGATCGTCGTCGACAAGGAAGGCAACGGGTCGTACTTTTACCGCGAGCCGAAGATCAGGACGCAAGCGGACTACGAGGCGTGGCCCTACTTCCCCGACCCGGATAAGGTCGCTCGCCGGACTTTCAACTACTTCAAGCAGCTGGTGGAGAAGCACGGGAGCAAGATCTGCCTGTTCGGGGACGCCGGGATCGAGTTATATGGCCGGCTATTCCTGGCCATGGGCATCGATAGCTTGATCATCAACATGCGCAAGAACCCGGCCTTCGTGCGCCGGTTCATCCAGCGTCTGGAGGAGTTCTCCATCAAGAACGTCGGCGCCATGATGGATGCCGGCGTCAGGGTCATCCTCAGGGAGGATGACTTCTCCTTCAAGACCGGCCCCCAGATGAACCCGAAGATGTTCGACGAGTTCTGGGGGCCGTCCTACACGCGCATCTGCCAGTACATCCACGACCGGAAGGGCAAGGCGTTCATCCACTCGTGCGGGGACAACACCAAGATGTTCGACTACTTCCTCAAGTGGGGCTTCGACGGGGGCCACGCGTTCGAGACGACTTCGAACGTCGACATCTTCAAGGAAAAGCAGCTACACGGGGACCGGTTCACGATGATCGGCGGGATGGGCGTGGACTACCACCTCACGTCGAGGTCGAAACCCGAGGAAGTGGTGGCAAGGACGCGGGAACTCGTCGAGCGCCTCGGTCCGGGCGGCCGGTTCATCATCTCCAACGTGCATTGCTTGCCCACGATGGACATGACCAAGATGCAGGTTATGCTGCAGGCAGTGAAGGAATTTAAAAGGACGGGCCGAGTTAGTTAAGTCCCGTCTAGCGACGGCTTCTTTTCGCCCTTGTAAGCGTGGCCGATGGCGCCGCCCGGGTGCCTTGCCTTGAACCAGCTGTCATCCAGGCCGATGCTCTCTGCCGCGGCGATGGCGAGCACGTCAGCGATGACGAGCATCAGGGTCGTCGACGTGGACGGTACCTTGGAAACGATGCATGATTCCTGGATGGCCCCGTAACTCACGACGATGCTTGCCGGGATCTTCGGCTTGTCGGCACTGCCGATGACGATCACCACGTTCTGCTTGCCGTTGAGAGCGTGCAGCGTCTCGATCATGGCGACGACCTCGCCCGTGCTACCCGAGTGGGAAAATACTATCACGAGGTCCTCGGGCGCGACGCGCCCCACGTCGCCGTGGGCGGCTTCAGCGGGGCTCACGAAGAACGACGGCAGGCCGATGCTGGCGAGCGTCGCGCTCATCTTCGTGGCGACGATGCCGGCCTTCCCCATGCCCGTCGTGATGATCCTGCCGCCGGTTGCCTTCATACCCGCCATCTTCTCGATCGCTTGCAGCATCGCGGGAGTGACGACGAGCCCCTGCACCGCGACTTGCTGCGCCTTCAAGACCTCGCTGGCCCGTTTCTGGACGTCCATCGTTGTCACCGATCCTAAGCGCTGATGCTCGCGGTTCAAGGCTTGCTCGGGGCCTCCCGCGCGCGCCATTCCCCCTGTATCAGGCCCATGAAGACCACGTCGTTGAACCGGCCGTCGATGTAGTGCGCCTGTCGACGGCGGCCCTCCTCCTTGAAGCCGACCTTGGAGAACGCCTTGATGGCCCGCTCGTTGAAGTCGAACGTCTCCAGCTCCATCCGGTTCATACCCAGCGTGCCGAAGCCGTAGTCCACGAGCAGCCGCATGGCCTCCGTGCCGAAACCCTTTCCCCAGTGCTCCTTCTCGCCGATCACCATGCCCAGGTTGCCGACACGGTTCTTCCAGTCGAGGCGGATGGCACATTGCCCGATGGGGAGGGAGCCGATCCTGCGGCCCTCGAGGATCCTCTCAACCTTCAAGGCGATCGTGAAGACCAGCTCCTTCTGGTTGCCCGCCAGGCCGGTGAACCACTTCTCTTCCCCGTCCAGGTTGAGCGGCAGGAACCAGTTCAAGAAGTGGGTCACCTCCGGATCGTTCAGCCACTTGACGATGAGGGGTAGGTGGGCCCGCTCGACTGGCACGAGGTCCACGCACGTTCCGACGAGCATCGGGTAGTCATTGCTCCGGGGCGCAATAAAGGTTTCCTCTTCGCCGCGCCCGGCTCCCCCACGGCCGTGCGCACTATTAAATATCGTTAGGTGGTACATGATAGTGCCAAGCAGAGCATGTTCCAGGAAGGCCAATGAGCAGCAACGATCGGCCGCCTGCAGACGACGTCGTCGAGGGCTTGCAGCGAGAGATCGAGGATCTCGAGAAGCAACTGGATCGTTATAGGACACGCACCAACTTGAGGAACAACGCGGTCGCTGAAGTATCCAAGGCCATCTTCCGGCTCGATTCGTTCGAAAGTACCGCCAAGATGATCTTCGAGGCATGCAAACGAGCCACGGGAGGGAGTGCTGGTTACGTCGCCTTGCTCACCCCCGACGGGAAGGAGAATAGCATCGTGTACCTCGATGCAGGCGGGCTCCCGTGCACGGTGGATCCCGCGCTGCCCATGCCAATCAGGGGCCTGCGTGCCGAGGCCTACAAGTCCAAGAAACCAGCGATCGACAACGACTTCAAGGACTCGGAGTGGATGCGCTTCATGCCGGAGGGTCACGCCGTGCTCACGTCGGTCATGTTTGCCCCCTTGGTTGTCGCCAACAACCCCAGGGGGCTGATCGGCCTCGCCAACAAGCCGGGCGGGTTCACGGACGAGGACGCCGAGATCGCGATGAGTTATGCCGAGATCGCTGCCATCGCGATGCAGAGCAGCCACATGATCGAGAGCATCAAGGAAACGAACTGCAAGCTGCAAGAAGCCTACCAGGAGGCGAACTTGCTCAAGGACCTGCTCGTGCACGACGTGAACAACGTCCTCCAGGCGATCTCGGGATCGGCTGCGCTCTGGAAGGCCAGGATCGACAAGGGGCTGCCCGCGACCGGCATAATCGAGTCGCTCGACCTTATCTTGGAGAACGTCGGTCGCGGGGCCGCCCTCATCGAGAGCATCCAGAAGCTCGAGAAACTCGCGGATCCACGACTCGACCTCGCGCGTCGGGACATCATGATTCCGCTGAAGGACGCCATCGCGATCGTGAATAAACGGTTCTTCACCAAGCAGATCGAAATAAAGATCGACGCG
>JAFGBX010000003.1 GCA_016932935.1 Promethearchaeota archaeon
CGTCCCCGAGGTGCTCGTGAACACTTCCGCCATGCTGGCTGGGCTAGGCGGCTGCATCACGGGCGGGGCGTCCGCGAAGGCCTGCCTGCTCGCGGCGCGGCGGCCGGCTCGCGTCGTCGGGGCGGCGCTGCTGGTCTTCTTGCCGCTCCTGGTTTCGGGGATTCTCTTGTACTGGAGCATCGTGCTGGACTGGATGCTGCCCGGCTCGCCGGCGTTCGTCTTCGTGGCGGGCCACGCCGCCGGGCTCATCCTGCAGTTCACGGACTCGGGGTACAAGGGCGTCCCCCTCCAGGCCGGGGTCGACCGCGGGTGAACCCGCCGCGCCCATGGTTCGTAAGAGCGAAGGATCCGGCCGCCTCCGAGGAGAGGATCCTCGCCCCCGGTCGAGGCCGGTCGAGGGGGCGTGGAGGACGCGCGGGCAGCTCATTTCGCGAAGATGCCCTCGAACCCCGCCAGGTGCTCCTCGATGATCTGGATGACGTGCTTCATGAACTCGTTCTTCCGCTCTTTCTTGTCGGAGATGGCGCTGAACTGGAACTTGTACGAGGCGCTCTTGAGCTTCTCGCAAGCGGAACGGTAGTTCGTGAACAGCTGCTCGTATTTCTTCAGCGACAGTATGCTGACGAGCAGCGCGGTGAGGAACGTCACGGGGATCGCGACCAGCAGCACCAGCAAGTTGGAGCCCCCGATGCTGCCCCAGTCCAGCATTGACATGAAGCTGATAACCTGGGGCGTGATGATCGTGAACACGATCGCGAAGAACTGGAGCTTCTGGTACCTCCGCTTCGCGGCGTTCGCTTTCGCGTCGAAGTCGACCAAGTTCTTGATGTAGTACCTCCAGAACACGTCGAAGTCGGCGTCGAACACCCGTCCTTGCTCGTCGAACTGCTTCTCGATCTGGAGGATCTTGTCAGCACCGCCCCATTCCGCGTTGTACAGGTAAGCGCTCTCGTTGTATTCTGGTAGGGTGTAGTTCAGGTCCAATGTTTCATCGAGCTTGTCGATGCCGGGTTTGCCTTCTGTTCCTGCCATGGGGATGCCACCTAGTCGCTCTTCGTGTGCTGGATCTCGCTCCACTTCACGCTCTCCTGCATCAGGATCGATTCGGCCTTGTTGACGAACGCGCTCTCCACGTTTGCCAAGGCCGACACGTCGCCCGCCTTCCCGGCGATCTCCTTGTAGAAGACGTCGTACACCCTGATGAGGGACTTGATGGTCTGCAAGTAGTTGAGGGTGTTCTTGCTGTTCTTCTGGATCTTCTCCAGTTCTGAATAGATCGAGGAACCGATGGACGCGATCGTGGCAGCGAGGACGACGATGACCAGCGCGGCCGCGAAGCTGCCCAACCCGATGAGGGACAAAAGGAACTCGTTCGTCAAGATCGTCAGCACGATGGATAGGTACTTGAAGGCCTTCGACCTCTTGTCGTTTTTCATGAAGTTGAAGTACACGGATCTCTCGACGTCCTTCTCCTTGAGTTCCCCTTTGATGGGGTTGATCCGCTTGTAGAACCACGACAGCTGGTCGAGGTACCTGTTCTTGACGTAGTGCTCGAACCGGAGCTGCGGGGCATCCTGTGGGTACTTGGCGTTCAATTCCACCACCAGTTCCTTCAAGTCGGTCGTGATTTTCTTCACTTTTTCCTTCATGTCGCCGATGTTGCCCTTCAACTTCTCGGGGCTGAGATCCATGAGCTTCTTGAAGGTTTTGCTGTCATCGAGTATGTTGGCGAGCTGCTTGGTGGCCATCGCGTCCTTCCCCGCCTGGCTCAGGCCCAGGTAATGGTCCAGCCCGGCGCGGAACTCGAGGTACTCGAGCTTGAGAAAGTCGTAGTGGCGCTTCTCACCCAGCCATTCCTGGAAGTATCTGTCCGTTTTCTTGGTGAGTAGATGTGTCAAGAGGAGGAGGATGGCACCTGAGATACGCAGCATGAAAAAGCTCGTTTGGGCTATCAGTATCGGTGCCAATATCGCCAATACCGTCGTCAGGGATGAGAGGAGGTCGAACTTCCTCTTGTTCTTCAACAATTCCGATTTGGATCGTGCTATCCTCTTGTCAAATTCGTTGGCATCCATGGATGTCATCCCAGATTGAGAAGATTGCCGCTCTGTTTGTTGGGCTTCAACTATCTCCTACTAGCTTCGTTCCGTTTATCCATGCCCCTCTTTTCTCCCGGGGCGGGGGTTCGATCCCATACCACATCGCGATAGTTCCTCTTGGCTTTTTTCATCTATAAATTTGACAAGGGCGAACTGCATGTATGCAACTCGCGTTGCAGTAGTAAGAGATACGAGGACGATATGGATGACGAAATGTATCTTCTGTCATGACACTGGCGTATGCAAGAATTGCAACGGGACCGGCAAATGGGGCGCAACGGGGAAGATGACGTGCTCCCACTGCGGTGGAACGGGGAAGTGCTCGCATTGCAGGGGCTCGTCCTCTGGTTCATCATCATCTGGCTTTGGTGCACGGCCGTCATCCTTCGGGCAGCCGAAGACATCTTCCTTCGGAGGGTCGTCCTTCGGGCAGCCGAAAGGCGGTTTCGGCTCGCAACCGAGCGGCGGGTTCGGCCAGCGGTCGACCGGTTTCGGGGCCCAACACCAGCAGCCAAGGGAGGACCCGTTCGAGAAGGCAAAGCTGGTCGTCGCCGAGGGCATCAACCTCTTGAAATCGGACAACCCCGTGGACCAACTGCGTGGCATAGAGATGATCAACAGCCACGAGGGGTGGAGCAGCAGGAAACTGGCGTATGGCACCGCGTTGGAGGTGTACGAACGCGGTTGCGAGGACGACGTGCGGTACCAGTTGATGAACCTCATCCTCGCGTTCGGGAAGGGCGACCAACGGGCGTTCCAACACTTCCAGCACGCGGCGAACGACCCGAAGCCTGAGTTGGCCTATCTCGGTAGCCTGGGGCTGATCTCCCTCCCGCAAGGGGTGGACGAGGGGCTGCAGCGGCTGCGGTACGCCTTCGACGCGGGGAACGCGTGGCTGCAACGACAGGCCACCGGCGAGATCGGGAAGATGGGCCAGAAAGCAGAACCCGTTCTCGACCTGGTCACGCGGAACCTGGGCTCGAAGTCGTGGCTGATGCGGAGGACGACGAAGAAAGCCGTGAAGGGGCTGAAGAAGGCCGACGTCAACGTCGTGGGATTCCTCGTGAACCAGTTGATGAACGGATCGACCGAGGACAAGATCTCCGCCTGCACGGGGCTCGGGACGCTCGGGAGCGACGCCAAGGATAGCGTCGACCCGCTTTCCATTGCCTTGACGGACCAGGCCATCGGGGTGCGGGAAAAGGCGGCGTGGGCGTTGCTGCAGATGGAGAAGCACGCTGCCCCGGCGGAACAAGCGCTGCAAGCGGCGTTGAAGGACGAGTCCCCCGCCGTGAGCATGTATGCCTTGAAGGCACTCAGCAAGTTCTCGAAGATCTCCAAGGAACAGAAGGACATGCTCAAGGAACTCGAGGATCACGAGAAGGAGATCAAGCAAGTTCAGAAGACCTGGGGGATGAAGGACAAGGAAGAGCCCAAGGAAGCCGAGGAGGAGAACGCGCCACCCAAGGCGCCTGAACAGGAGTACAAGAACAAGTTCTTCATGTCCCACTCGACCAAGGACTTCACGTGGGTGCAAAAGGTGGCCAGGGTCATCGAGTCGTGGCCCAGCTGCAAGGCGTGGATGTGCGAGCGCGACATCTTCCACGGGCAGGATTGGATGGAGGCCATCTACGACGGGATCGAGGAATGCAACTGGTACGTCCTGTTCTGGTCGCAGAACGCGGAAAACTCGAAGTGGACGATGGAGGAGATCCGCGAGGCGAAGCTCAGGAACATCGAGAGCAACGACACGTTCCCCAAGGTGACCATCGTCAACCTGGGCATGACCGAAATGCCGCGGCTGCTCACCCGCCACCAGGGCTCCAAGGTCACCAAGGACGAGGATGTCTCCGAGTTCTGCAACCGGCTGAAGACCCAGATCGAATTCTAGACCCTCCCCTTTTTATTCCTAACCATCGGTCGCAAGAATCCTTATTACGAGCAAGAGCGATGTGAACCCGTCCTCTAGAGAACGAGAGACGAGGCGGAAACCGAATGGCAGCAGGGAAGCCCAACCCTATCCCGAAGGAACTGGTCGACGAGTTCGCCGCGGCCCTGCCGAAGGGGCTGGTAGACGGGCTCGCCGAGTACATCCACGACAGCTGGTGGGAGGAGAAAGCGGCGCAAGGCTTTCACCACCCTTCCGAGAAGCACAAGGAATGGGACGCGAAGAACCCGAAGAAGATCTGCGACAAATGCCACCTGGACATGATCCCCTACGCCGACCTGCCGGAGAGCTCGAAGCGGTTCGACTGGGTCACGATCAAGAACACCCTCGGGGGGCTGCGGCTCCTCGGTTACCACGTGCACCCGAACCCGAGGCGTCGGAAGTTCGACCTGGCCGCCTGGCGCGCGGCCAGGCGCCAGAAGTGAGGCGAGGGGCGACATGGCGAGGAACGTCCCAGCCTCTGAGAGGATAAAGGGGTACCGCTATGATGGACTCCCCCGGCTCTTCTTCTCGCACCGGAACTTCCAGCAAGAGCACGACGAGAAGATGATGTGCCCGATCAGCGGTGATTCCATCGATTGCGTCGACTTGAAAGAGGTGGCGCACGCAATAGGCAGGGAGCTCGAGTACCACTTCGACGTCTGGAAGGACACGGACATCACGAAATCGGATGCCCTCCACATCGACCACCACATCCCGACGATGAACAAGGCGATCGAGCAAGCCGACCTGTTCGTGGCGGTGATCCCCGAGGGCGACCACTCGAAGAGCTTCATGATCTCTGACGAGTGCAAGAAGGCCCGGCAGCAAGGGAAGCCGACCTTCCACATCTACCTCGGTGACGCCACGACCGACCGCTACAAGGGCATGGCGTGCAGCGGCTCGTGCCGCCTCGAGTACAAGGACAGGGACTGGGAATGCGGTGGGTCGAGGTGGTGGAAGCAAGCCGTGGTGCAGAGCGTCAAGGACTGGGCTGGAACAAACTGAGGTGGCACTGGTACTCCTCGCGGGTTCAGGAGCGCACGACATTGCTCGCCTGCCTCGCTGGCATCGCGGTGGAGTTCGTCGATGCCAGGGGTGCGTCGAAGCGATGAAACGCGTGTGGTGCCATCGGCAACAGGAATGGAAAGACGTTCACGTACACGAGTGGAGACTGCGAAAGGGAGGTAGATAGCGACTTGAATGGAGCACGCAACGTGCGAATTGCACCAGCATCTCCCAGGCTCATCGACAAGCCTTTGCTTGGAAGAACGTGGCCTTTATGTCCAAGTTCGTCCGAGCTTGAACTTACAATTTGGAGGAAGAGACCATGGAGGAAGATACGTACCGGCATTCCGGGAAGATCTTTTTAATGATTCCCTTTGATATCGCGCACGAGAAGGTCGAGCAATCCCTGAATGCTCTGTTGGAAACCAAGGACTGGAAAAAGGTGGATTTTCATCTCCAGAACATGTTTTTTGAAGATGAATTCATAAACTTCTTTCAAAAATCGGAATTATTCTTGTCAAACTGCTTGCCAATTAGGGAAAACAACCGTGATTACCTGTTCACGTTGTACCTTCACAAGCACTTGTATCAAACCCTCTTATTAATCGTGACGATCGATTTCACGGACGAGCCAACCGACAACTTGATACGCATGACGCGGTTCCACGTTCCAGGGGCACTCAAGGTGGATTCCAGGAAGCCGATCACGCACGTCGGGCACATCCTAGACACGCTGATCGGTGAAGGCAACCCCTTGCGTGAGGTCTACGAGAGCAAGCCCGTCTACCCCTTCAAGATGATCTATCTGAAACGTATAGCTAACAACTCCGGGGAAACGATTGACTTTAAAAACGGGAGAGAACTGGTCGATACCCACGAGAACCTGGTTTATGGTTTATTCCACGCGGACACTCACTGGCGGGAAAACAACATCCACAAAGAGGACCTGATGAATTCCTTCCGTGACACCGGATCCAGCAACATCATCTGTTTCCCAAACTATGGCTGGTATTTCGGGGCGCTGACCTTGATCAGCAGGGAGGTAATGTTATTCTTCAACAAGAATTTCGACAGTTACGTAGAGGAAACCCTCCTGCCCGTGATCGAGTCTGTATTGGTTCGAGAGATGGTACTGGCTCGGTTCGAGAAGGAAATGACGGGCATCGTGAAGAAATTATATGCCACCGCGGACAGGCTCATTCCTTTTCTAAATTACATCAAATTGCGGAGTCTTCAGAAAAGATCCATTACTTATTACACGTCGATCAAGTCGCTTGCCGAAGAAAGGAACTTTCGTTGGTTCACGGAGATCGACATCTTTCGTGCGGTTTGTAGAACGCGGTATATCGAAAAAACCGAGGAACATGTTTTGCAAATGCTCGAGAAGCTAGAAAACTTTATCTCCAGCGAGTCGAACCTCACTACGGAGCTCTGGCTGTTCGTGTTAACACTGATATCGATCATACCAATCATTATCGAATACGTGCTTCCTTTGCTCATTCCTGGCGGCCCTTAATCACATAGGATGTGAACAAATTGACTTGGATCCCCGAAAATTTTGACGAGCATTTTGAATGCACAGTCATACACGACAACTTCGACTCCATAAGGAGTTATATCTCGTCAAAGCATCCTAAAGGCGACCCGATGCGGGCGAGCTTGACCAACACTCTACTGGACTTCAACGGGCGATACGTGTCCTTCCATTATGGCGACGTCGCGCTTGTGAGCACGTGTATGGGCAGTGCACAGACTAACGGCTTGATAGAACGCCTCTCGAGGAAGAGAACGAGGTGGGTCATCAAGATCGGAACCTGCTCAGCGTTGGATGACCGGATTCAAGAGGGCGACATCATCATACCTCGGTTCGCGCTCGTGGATGAAGGGGCAACCTATTGGAGGGGAGTGAAGAAAAATAACGACCTCGGCGTCTTCAATGAACCCGCCGCCGTTAGAGACTATATCGAAGGGAAAGATGTAGTAGAATGCCACCAGGGATTGCGGCGTGATCTGATCGAAGGGATGAAGCATTCCGCGAAGAGATTTAACTCGGAAATTGGCAAGGACGAAGTTAAAATCTGGGATGACTCCGACATATGCAATCCTTGCGTCTGGAGCGTTGATGCTTATGATTGCTTCGACAGTTCTCCTGAATTGTACTCGAAAGTAAACGGCCAAGCATATTCTACCAAATTATTCGGCGGTACGACCCGCCATGATGTCTGCATCTTCGGTGTCGAGATGGAGTGCTCGGCCTTGTTCTCCAGCTCGTCATCACTTCAAATCCCATCCGCCGCGATTATTATCGCATCGAGAACCCGTCAGAGATTGTTGTATAATAACATTGCACGAGAAAAGCGGAGGGATTACAATGTACCTGACATTATCGCCCCTCGAAACGTCGACCGGCGAGAGATGATGGAGAACTTCTGCTTCGACGTGGCTATCGACATGTTGAGAGCAAGAAAGGGGAAGCCATGACCCGGGAAGTTGGCCAGCACTCAGCGCCCTTTCAGCCGAGCTCGCTCGAGATCTGCAGGCCCTTGAGGAGGATCGACGGGCAGACCGTGCCCCCGACGTCCTCCACGTCGTCGCCGACCAGCTCGATGGCGTTCAGCATGTCGCGGAAGTTGATGCCGAAGGCAGCGAGCGAGACCGGCTTGCCGACCGCCCCGTCCTCGATCAGGAACCCGGTCGTGATCATGCCGGAGAACTCCCCGGACGCGACGTCCGGCGAGTCGCCCGTGTCGTCGAACAGGATCCCGAGCTTGATGCCGTCGAAGATCTCGTCACGCGGTGCCACGTGCGACTCCTCGGCCTGGACGAACAAGTTGGACGCCGAGATCGACGGGAGGCTCCCGTAGTATGCCCGCGACGCATTGCCCGTGTTCCCCACGCCACCCTTCCTGGCCGTGTAGGCATCGTAGAGCCCGCCTTGGAAAACGCCCTTGTCGATGATCTTCGTCGTGGTGGAGCACGTGCCCTCGGCGTCGAAGCTGCGGGACAGGATCCGGGTGTGGCCGGTCGACCGCGCGTCGTCCACGATCGACAGGAAGGCCGGGGCGACCCGCTTCCCGGCGAGGTTGTGGAGGAAGCTCATCTGCTGCTGCAGCAGCTCCGCGTCGGCGGCCCTTTTCATCGTGTCCCCGATGACCGCCGCCGCGGCGCGCGGCGAGAGGACGACCGGGTAGCTGTCCGTCCGTATCCGGATCTTCCCGAGGGTGGCCAGCGAGCGCATCGCCGCGCGTTCCCCGACTGCGGGCGAGACCGCGTCCAGCGCGCGCCCCGACCGGAAGTCCGAGTCCGAGGTCATGGTCCTGCCCTGCTTGGACGTGACGCCGCAGAACAGCTCGACGTGGGTGCGCTGCTCGCTGGCGTCGACGCCGTTCGAGTTGACGACGAGGATCCTCTCGATCCCCGCGTTAAAATCGATGTTGACCGAGTACACGCGCGGGTCGCCGACTTCCCGGGCACTGTCGAGCGTGTTGGTGACGAGGCGCGTCGCGTCCTCTATCTCGAGAGCCTCGACCCGCTTGTCGAAGAGCTCGCCGGCCGGGAGGTACTTGATCTGCGTCTTCTCGGCGAAGGAATGGAAGTCCTTGTCCCTCGTCGACTTCCCGACCAGGGCGACGACCCCCCGCACCATGCGCCGCATGGACTCGTCGTCCAGGTCGGACGTGTAGGAGAACGCGGACTGGCCCTCGCCGTTCGCGAGGCGGACGCCCACGCCGATGTCCTTGCCGGACTCGGCTTTCTTGATCGAGCCCCGCTCGAGCTCGATGGCGAGGCGGGCCTGGGCCGAGCAGTATATCTCGTAGTGCTTGACCTCCGGGAAGCCCTGGATGATGGCAGCGATCGCCTCGGCCTTCGGCTCGAGGTCCAGGTTCTCCGGTGTCAGGCGCGGGCTCATTCCTCCGACCCCCCGACGACGACGTTCGCGATCCTGAAGTGGGGCGCGCCGTCGCTCGTCCCCGCGCTCTGCTCCTTCTTGCCGCAGTACCCGCCCGACTCGCCGAAGTCGTCGGCGATGGCGTCGATGTTGGCCAGGACGTTCAATATCTTCCCGGACAGCGCGGCGCCCCGCACCTCCCTCGTGAGCTTCCCGCCCTCGATCAGTGCCGCCTCCCTGCACTTGAACAGGAACGTCCC
>JAFGBX010000242.1 GCA_016932935.1 Promethearchaeota archaeon
CGACCTTGTCGCCGCCGTACGTGAACTTGTGGGAGCACTTCTTGGGCTTGGAATCGGTCGAGATCCAGAGCTGGCCGGTCGCGTTCTTGAAGTTGAAGCCGTTCACGACGAGCTGGCTGCCCTCCTTCTTGGTCGACGTGATCTCGCTCGTGGCGAGAGCGATGGCCACGCCGTCCGCTAGCACCTTGTTCACGTGCCAGAACAAGCAAGTCCGGGCGATGACCTTGATCCCCTTGATCTCGACCCTGGCCGACGCCTTTCTAGCAGCGTCCTCGAGCACGACGTCGACGGCCTCGTCCCTCTTCCACAAGTTGCAGACGGCGACGAGCCGCTCGCCGCCGGGGGCCTCTTGCTGGACGGCGAGGACGCCCGGGACGGAGGTAGATGACCTTGGTGGAGGCACCTTCAGGTCGTCGAGCAGGGCCTGCACGAACGCGCGCCCTTCCTTCTCGGGCGGCGGCGCGAAGCCGAGCTGGACGACCTTGCCCTTGCCGACCTCCGCCGCGTACGCGCAGATGCGGCCGCCGGGGAGCGTGGCGATGACCTCCGAGCCGTTCGGGATGTCCTTGAACGCGAGGGCGAAGTCCGCGCTGTCGATCACGTGGTTCAAGGCGGTGACCGGCTCGTCGGTGACCTTGGCCTCGACGGTGGTTGGCACGAGGCCGGCCATGGCGTCGAACGGCGCCATGGTCATGTCGGTCGACGGGATCTCGAAGAGCATGACGAGCGTGCCGCCACCCTTCACGAAATCGACGAGCTTGTTGAGGGTCGTGCCGTCCATGTACGAGGCGAAGAAACCGAACGCCACCCGGTACCGGGCGAGTTCCTCGGGCGCCGCCAGCGTCAGCTCGACCAGCTTCGGCTGGTAGTGGAGGTGATTGAGGCAAGAGAGGAACTGGAAGAACGGGCTGCCGACCTGGATGCTGGTCATATTGTTGTAGTTGAGGACGAAGCCGAGAGGCGCGGTCTGGAGCTTGATGCGCTCGTAAGGCTGGTAATGGAAGTAGGCGATGTCGTCGTGCACCTTCGACATCGACAGGAGCTCGGGGGCGTTGTTCGCGCAGAGCGCGAAGAAGCGCTGGTAGATCAGGAACCGGTCGCTCTTCTGGCCGCGCTCGCCGACCGCCGCGCCGAAGTCATAAGTCCGGCCCGTCGGGTCGATCACGTTCCCCGGGCCGACCACGTTCGCGTACGTGCCGTAGTGGTCAAACGGGTGCTTGTAGCGCTTCACGAGGCTGGCTGGCATCGGGGGGTTGCGCCCGCCGACGAGCATGTAGAAGCTAAACGCCTTGATGCCGTGCGCGAGCGCGAGGCGGGGGAGCATCTGCGCATCGTTCACGCCGGATGGTTCCTGGTAATGGCCGCCTTGGAACTCTGGACTGAAGGGCAGGTGCGGCAACTGCGCATCGAGCATCTCGGCCGACAACGAGATCTTGAAGTCTTGCAAGAATGGCGCTTCGAGGGTGCGGGGATAGTAATCGTCGCCGGCGAGCACGAGCCCCGAGCCGTCCTCCGGGTCGCGCTCCGCGACGTGCTGGAGCATGACGTTGGCGGGCGCCTCCAGCGACGGGGCGTTCACGTACATGGGCGACTTGACGCCGAGCTCGCGCAGCATCTTGATGCAGCGGGCGGTGAATTCCTGGATGATGCCCTCCTTCGCCTCCATCCAGTCGTTGCAGCGGACGAGAAACTGCTTGCCCCCGCCCTTGGCATCCTTGCGGCGAGGGGGCTCGACCTTGTCGAAGGACGCGAACCTCGTGCCATGGGCGGCGTTGGCGCGCTCGATCGTCTCGTGCTTCCGCTGCAAGAACTCGCGGTAGAACGCCACGGACGGCTTGTTGTAGTCGACCTCCCAGAGCCCCTTGTTGAAGCCGAAGGAGAGCTCGTTGTCGGGCTGGACGAGGATGATGCCGCCGCGCGGGTGCTCGTGCGCCTTGATGATCGGGGCGACGGCCGCGTACCACCGCTTGACGTGGTCGAGGTAGGCGGGATGGAGGTACGAGATGGGGGGCGACTTCAAGCTGTTCCACGGGGGCACCTTCCCCTCGTCGTTCGTGCACAGGATCTCCGGGTGCTCCTCTAGAAGCCAGCCGGGGATCGCCCCGTTGATCCACTCCGAGCATATCCACGGGCCAGGCCGGATGAGGATCTTGAAGCGGTACAGCTCGCAGAGTTCGAGGAACGCGTTGATGTCCTTCTCGGGCGATGCGAAGTCGAACTTCCCCTTGTATTCCTCGTGCCAGTTCCAGGGAACGTACGTGCTCACCGCGTTCGCGCCCATCTCCTTCAACTGCCCCAGGCGGTCGTTCCACGCCTCTGGTGGCACCCGGAAGTAGTGAAACTCGCCCGCGAGCAGGATCATGGAGCGCTTGCCAACCTTGAAGTCATATTTCGAGACCTCGATCCCGTTTACTTCCACCATGATCGATACTTTGCATCTTCCAGAGAAAAGCTTTGGGAGGCGGGAACCAGCTTGAGTAGCTCGCGAGTCGACGAGGCGGCTCATCACGGGCGCGAAAGAAAATCGCGCCATCGACGGCCCCCATCCTTCCCACGATCCGATTTGCCGCTGCGGGGTTCTTCGGCTGGGCGAAACGAGGGACGCGTGGCCATGGCCCCATCCCGGGTGGCACCCTCGCCGCGGCATGCTTTGCAATCACGCCTCGTGTTCTCTCGAAAAATCGACCCGGAGAGGAGGAGCACAACGCCAAGCTGCGTGGGATGATAGGTTTATTACGTGGTACCATGTTTGTTCCTCTTGAAGGAATACATCGATGGTGTTGCAAAATGAAATGGTACGAGGAGCTGCCGATTCGGGAGTTCGTTGTCGAACGCGATGACGATGAAAAAGTCGTATTCTCATTCGATTTCAAGCATGCCCTTCGCGAGCTGCCCTGGGTAGCGTTGTGCATCTCGCTTCTAGGTGCCGTGATTATTGTCATTTTTATCTTCGGGATCGGCTTTCCTGATGCGTTTATCCCGATGCTGGCATTGGGTGGTTTTTACATCGTTTTTTTTGCCATCAACTTGAAGTGGTGGCGCCGAGCAAACACTTCGAAAGGTAGAGTAACCATTGATCGAATCTCGGCCACGATAGACATTGACATATCGGGAATCACTCGCTCCATCGTCGACTTGAATTCTGTAACATCGATACAAACGGAGACCATTGGGGGACTACCGACTTTAGTACCCCACGAGGAGATGTTCTGGTTGTTACTGGGTGAAAAAAGAATTGGTCTGTTCACAATAGAGGCAGATAAAAGAGATACCGTCGAGAAAATGAAGCACCTTTTAGAGAAATCTTTGCCCGAGCATCATCGAGTCACATGAACTGCTCATCGAGGTAGTGACCGGCTTGGATACGAAGCGCGGGGCCCCACCGTGATCCCCGGCGGGGCCGTCGCGACGCGATGCCTGGCGGCCCGGAAGGTATATTTGACACGGTTCAGACGACCAGTTGAACAGCCAATGATTAACCCGTGGAGCCAGATCCTCGTGACGGCGATCTTCGTCATCGTCGTCGTCATGATCCTCAAGGAGGTGCTCAACCGGGCGTTCGTGGCTTTGATAGGCGCGTTGGCTGCATTCTTCGTCTTATTTTTGATCGAGGACGCCGGGTTCGTCAAGTTCATCGAGTTCTTGTTCGGGACCGACGGGGACGGATACGTCAGCTTCCACAGCTTGCTGCTGATCTTCGGCATGACCGTGATCGTGCAGATCGCCAACGACGCGGGGTTCTTCCAGTTCTTCGCCATCAGCATGGTCAAGCTCACGGGGGGCAAGGCGGTGAAGCTCTTGGCCACGCTGTGCTTACTCACGTTCGTGATCTCGGCGATCCTCAACAACATCCTCACCGTCCTCATCATGATCCCGCTCACGATCACGATCGCGAGGGCGCTGGACGTGGATCCAACGCCATACATCCTCACCCAAGCCGTGCTCGTCAACATCGGCGGCACGTTGCTCCCGATCTCGTCCATCCCGAACATCTTAATAAGCACCGAGGCGAAGATAGGCTTCGCCGAGTTCTTCCTGAACGTCGGTCTCTTGTCGCTCGTGACGCTCGGCATAACGATCGCGTTTTTCCTATTTCTGTACCGCAAGCAGCTCAAGGAGCCCGAGTCGCGGTTCATGGAGGTGCTCTCGGGCTTCAACGCGTGGTCGTTCGTGCGCGACCGGCGGCTGATGACCAAGGCCGTCGTCGTGCTGTTCGCGACCATCGGCTTCCTCATCGCCGTCCCGTCCGAGGTCTTGAATCCCGACATCATCGCACTCGGTGGTGCCCTGGTGCTCGTGGTGATAAGCAAGGTGAAGACCGACACGCTCGTGAGCAAGATCAACCCGGAGCTCTTTTTATACCTCATGGGCATCTTCGTCGTGTCGGGCGCCATGGAGTTCACCGAGGTGATCAACCTGATCGGCGGCGGGCTCGCCTTCCTCGGCGCGGGCGACGATTTCCTCAAGCTCGTCGTCGTCATGTGGATCTCGGCCTACTTGAGTGCCAACATAGATAACATACCTATCACCAAAATCCTCATCCCGGTCGTCCCTTTCGTCATGGCTGGCTCGGCACCCGAGGCAAGCAAGGCGGCAAACTACGCCCTGGCCTTCGGCGCCAACTGGGGCGACAACTTGACGCCGATGGGAGATAACATACTCGTAATGAATATCGCCAAGCAATACAAGAGACCGATCAGCACGAAAGAGTTCTTCCGCCTCGGGTTCATCACGACCAACATCCAGCTCTTCATCGCGACGATCTACTTCGCATTCTTGTTCCGCCCGTTTGTCGGCCTCGTCTTGCTAGCCGCCGCGGGCGGTGGCATCCTGCTCGTGGCGCTACTCCGCCAGTTCCTCGCGAGGCGGGGTATCACGTTCGGGAAGAAGAAGGTGCCCGCGAGGGAAGACCCCTACAACCCGTTCCGCAGGTGAACGTTTGGAAGAAGCCGCGATGCGCCATATAAACCCGTCGGCTGGTTGGTTTGGCGAGTCGAGCCTTCAACAGATGTTTTTTTTCTCGGAGTATTCCGGTTGCCCTCTCGGGTGGATTTATTTATGGGGGGATCGCCATGGTTGATCGAGGAGTGCCCATCGCATCGGCTTCGATGCGATGTAGTGTCGGCATTTAAACCGGAATATCATCCATGCCGTGTCCAACTTTGTCTACTAAAAAACGAACTGTTGAGCAACCCAGATTTCCGGATATGGATTAATATGTGTTCTTGGACTTCTCCGTTGGTAATGGATACATTCTTCGCCAAGTCTCCTCTCTCCCCTCTGGCAGATTTGGAACAGCCAAGCCTGATCGACAACATTTTTAACCCCAGGTGATCGCGTGGGCCTTAAACGAGCCAAGAACGAGCCGCGGGACACGTGCCCGGCTTGCAACGCGCGCCCCGTGGCCTACCGCTGCCCCTCTTGCGGTATGGTACAATGCGTCAACTGCCGCCGCTGGTACGACAAGCTCGAGACCGCGTGCAAGAAGTGCGGGTTCCCGCTCGTGTGCTGAGCCCGCAAGTCGTCCCGGGTGCCGCGGGGGCGTGCGATGGATGGTCTTTTCCTGGTATATTCCTCGGCCGCGCTCATGCGCTTTTATGCCGCCGACGGCTGGATCCACGCGATGAGCGGAACCTACCGCGTCGGGTTCTCCAGCACGAACATCACCCCGCCGCTCGACCTCGGCATCCGGGTCGGCGGGTACTTGAGGCTGCACAAGGTCTCGGAGAGGGTGCTCGACTTCCTCTTCGCCAGGGCGATGTGCTTCCGGCACCCCGACGACCCGGCGCAAGGCCTCATCGTGATGTCGGTCGACCTCGTCGGCTTCCAGTACCGGATCGCCCGGCTCGTGCGGCGCGCCATCTCCCGCCGGACGGGGGTGCCCGTGTCCCGCATCATCCTCCACTTCACGCACAGCCACTCGTCGCCGGACACGATCGGCATCTTCCCGAACCGGCTCGCCAATCTGCTCACGTTCGACGTGCAATACGACGTCATCAGGTACATCATGCGCCACATGATACGGGCAGGCGTGAACGCGTTCGAGGACGCGACCGCGGCGATGGTCGGCTACGGGACGACCGCGAGCCCGGAGCCGTTCCTCGCGGTCCAGCGCCGGCCCCCCTACAGCCACATCACCGACCCGGTCCGCTTCCTCAAGGTCACGGATCCCGACGGCAACCTGACCGGCATCGTCGTCAACTACCAGGCGCACCCGACCCAGCTGCCCGGGAACAACGCGAACGTGCACCCCGAGTACCCGGGCATGGTCGCGAAGGCTCTGCATGCCCGGTATCCGAACCTCCAGTTTGCGGCCTACTTCAACGGGGCGGCTGGCGACGTGACCATCCACGGCTACAAGGGATACTACGCGGCGCGCTACCACCACCACGCGACCCACGAGGACGCGATGGCCTACGCGCTCAAGGTGGTGGACGACCTCGGGAAGAGATTCGCCGACCTGGTCGCCGAAGCGATCGACGATGTGGCGGTCGAGCCCGTGGCGTCCGTCGACGTCCAGCGGCGGTTCGTTTTCCCGCGGATCGGCCGCGTGAAGTCTGTCTGGGGGCGCCTCAAGCACTACCCCAGGCTGAAGGACAAGGCCCGCATCCTGCTGCGCGAGTTCCGGGACATGCTGCGGGTCGGGCTGTTCCACGACTTCTACCGGTTTCTCAACGGGCGGTACCTCCCCATGCTCAACATCGTCACTAACGGCCGCCGCACGTACCACCAGACCGAGCTGTTCGTGGCGCGCATCAACGACGTGTACTGGTTTTCGAGCCCCGGCGAGCCCTTCATCACGTACCAGGAAAACCTCTTCAAGCACGTCCCCTCGCAAAAGCATTTTTTCTCCCAGATGAACGAGACTTGTGGATACATCTACCCGTGGAACTTTTACGTGCAAGGAGGATATGAGAAGTTCTTCAGCTTTGATGCCCTTTTCGGGCGGTACATGTATGAGTTATTCAAGGAAACATTGAATAGGATGTCATAGATCAAGGGGAATATCAACATCTGGTTCCTAATTCCCGTCTGTTTCGGGGCATTAAAGATCGCTCCATCTCCTTGGAACGCTTGATGAACAGGACGTTGTCATTCTCTGGCGAGGTTTGACCGGAAAAATTAGTCCTATCGTGAAAGAGAGCTTCTTTCTGAGATCCTAGGCTGGATCTTCGTGTAGTTTTAAATGATTTTGACAAAATAGATATACATGGATTGCCATGATATCCTACAGAGTGCCATGTCCAACAATACGACGATTCAATTATCGACCGAGACCAAGGCAAAACTCGATAAGATGCGCGTTTCCAAGCGGGACACGTATAACGACATCATTGAAAACTTGATCGAGGATTCCATGGAACTAAGCGATGAGGCCAAGAAAGATATTGAAGAGGCTCTGGAGGATTACAAGCATGGGCGAGTGCATTCCATGGATGAAGTGAAAAAGAACCTGGGGATATGAATGTACAAGGTCGTTTTCACGGCCAAAGCAAGGAGACAGATAATCGAGTTACCTCGCCTCGTTGCCAAGAGGATTGCTGTTAAGATCGAGGAACTCGCCGCAGATCCTTCTGCGCAAGACATCAAGAAACTCGCAGGAATGGATCTATACCGACTTCGAGTTGGTGATTACAGGGTCATCTTCGATTTGAAGCACGAAGAATTGCTCATCGTGATCCTCAATTTAGGCCACAGGAAGGAGATCTATAAATGAACGGGAAGGGAATACCTAAGAAAGCGTATCAAGCTCTGGCCTTCAGCGCCCGTTCCATCTCGCGGGAGCGCTTGATCATGAGGACGTTGCAGGCGAGCATCAAGTAGTAACCTGGTGCGATCAAGGCGATGCCGGGGTAGATGCAGTTGACCAGGACGAACAGCAGCCCGGTGGCCGCCATCGAGATGCCGCTGGCGATGATGTTCTTGTGCCAATGCTCCTTGGACAGCGTGCAGCCGACCGGCAGGACGGATCCGAGGAAGTGCACCCCCGTGATGGTCAGCAGGAGCCACGTGAAGTGGGTGGAGGCCGTCTGGAGCCGGAAGAAGCCCAGGGCGAACAGTAGGGTCGGGTCGCCGAACATGTTGCCCACGACCAGCGGCACCGCCACGAAGACCGCGCAGA
>JAFGBX010000243.1 GCA_016932935.1 Promethearchaeota archaeon
CAGCCCATGAGCTGCGACTTGTTGACCGGGTACCGCGCCTTCGGCTTTTGCGCGTGGAGCGCGGCGACGACCCTTTCGGCGACTTGTCTGGGTTCGAGCCCCTCCTCTATCGCCTTCTTGATGCCGTACTCGACGACGCGCACCGCCCGCTCGCGGAACAAGGGGCTGACCGAGGGGCCGATCTCGGCGATCATCCCCTTTGCCTTGTCCCAGAGCGGAGTCTTCACGTCGCCCGGTTCTATGATGGACACGTGCATCCCGAGCGGGTCGAGCTCCCGGCGGAGCGCGTCGGCGTACCCCTCCATCGCCCGCTTGGTCATGCTGTAGGGGCCGACGAAGGGCGCCGTGAAATGCCCGCTAATGGAACCCATTATCACGACTCGCCCCTTGGTCTCGAGCAGCAGGGGAAAGAACGCCTTGGTGACCCGGAACACGCCGAACACGTTCACGTCGAACTGCTTCTGCATGACCTCGTCCCGCAGCTCGACCAGTGGGCCGCCGAGCGCCACCCCCGCGTTGTTCACGAGGCCGTCCAGCCGCCATCCGCTCTGGCGGACTGCCTCGACTGCTACGTCGACGTCGGATTGCTTGGTGACGTCCATCACGACCGTCTTGATGTCGTCCCGTCCCTCCAAAGCCTTGAGCGCGCCTGCGTCCATGTCACAAGCGACGACCCGGTCGCCGCGTTCCGTGAGCGCGTCTACGATGCAGCGCCCGATGCCCGACGCGGCGCCAGTCACGAGCACCGTCTTCGTCGTCCCTTCCATCTCCGATCACGTCTTGTGGCTTTCTTGTGCGATGTGAGCCGCCCCGAGCGCCCCGATGATCTGCGGGTCGACTGGCAGCGGCGCGAACTTGACACCCAGGAAGCGCTCCAGGTTCTGCACCACGCCCTTGTTCTTCGCCACGCCCCCGGTCACCGCCATCTTCTCTCGCAGAACCAGCTTCCTGGCCAGCATCGCTGCCCGCTCGGCCATGGCGCTGTTGACGCCGGCGGCGATGTCCTCCTTGCGCGACTTCTGGCTGATGAGTTGCAAGACCTCCGCTTGCGCGTAGATGCTGCACACGGACGTCAGCTGGACCGGCGTGCGGGTCTTCAGCGAGAGGGTGCCGAGGTCGTCCAGCGTGAGACCCAGCAGGTCGGCCATCAGTTCCAGGTACCGCCCGGTTCCTGCGGCACACTTGTCGTTCATCACGAAGTCCTTCAAGTTCCCGGCGTCGTCGATCGTGATGGCCTTGCAGTCCTGCCCCCCCACGTCGATGATGGTGCGGATGGCGGGGTCGCACGAGTGGGCGCCCTTGCCGTGGCACGAGATCTCGCTGAGGGTCTTGTTGGCGAACGGGATCTTCTCCCGGCCGTACCCCGTGCCCACGCAGAACGCGACGTCGCCGGGTTCGAGGTTGACCATCGCCAGTGCCTGTCGATACACCTCCTCGGAGGTGAGGACGGGGTTCCGCTTCACGTGCACGACCACGCTCGACAGTATCCGCCCGCCCTCGATGATGACCGCCTTGCCCGTGAGCGACCCGATGTCGATGCCCGCGTACTTCACGCCTTATCCACCCCATCGAGTGCGATCACGGCCGCCCCGAACGCGCTGACCAGCTGGGGGTCCAGCGGGTACGTGGCCGTCTCCATGCCGAGGTGCTCCTCCAGGGCCCGGATCACTTTCACGTTCTTGCCGACCCCGCCCGTGATCACGACGTCCCGTTCCACGCCGACCTTCGCCACGAGCGGGATGAGGCGCCCCACCACCGAGATGCAAGCACCCGCGGCGATGTCCGGGACGGGGATCCCCTCGTTCATCAGGTAGATGACCTCCGACTCGGCGAAGATGCTGCATTGCGACGTCACGGCCACCGGGTTGCGGGCCGAGAGGGCGACGGTGCCGATCTCGTCGATCGTGAGGTCGAGGGACTTGCACACCAGGTCGAGGAACATGCCGGCCCCCGCCGCGCACTTGTCGTTGGTCTGGTAGTCCGTGATGCGGCCCCGCCCGTCCATCCGGATCACCTTGTTCGTGAAGCTGCCCGTGTCGATGGCCGTCCTCGCGGTGGGGACGAGGGCGAGGGTGCCCGCCGCGAGGCACTTCAAGTCGGACTCGCGAGGGTCCTTCCCGGGGACGTGCGCGCAGTTCCGCCCCGTGAGGAGGACGCGCGCGAGTCCCTTCCGCTTGGCCTTCACGGCCTTCAACACCGCGTCCAAACAAGCGTCCACGGCGCCGTCCGGGTCGCCCCCGACATGCTGCATGCTGGTCGCGAGGACGTTCCGCGCGCTGTCGACGACGAGCGCCTTGCACGTGGTCGAGCCGACGTCGATGCCGCAGCAGAGCATTGGTTCAGCATTCCCTCCGGGGTCTACAGCAGCGTCTTCGAGAACTCCTCGATGCGCTTCTTGATGGTCTCGGTTGGCGTCATGCGCTTGTCGCCGATGTCGAGCTCGATCGTGAGCATCGGGATCCCGGCCTCGTCGCGGAGCGTTTCGCGGATCATCTGCACGACGGAGACGGATTGCTTGCACCCGATGTGCACGGAGAAGACGGCGCAGTCGGCCTTGAACTTCTTCGCCAGGAACACGGAGTCCTCGAGGAAGTAGTCCACGAACCCCTCGCTCTGGCGCGTCATGGGGTATTCCATGGACTGGCGGGCGAGCCCTGCGAACATCTCGTCCACGCTCGCCGCCGGCGGGATGGGGTCGAAGAAGAAGTAATTGAACATGTCGGTCACGTTGACCATGCCGATCTCGCGGTCCATCCACTCGCACAGGCCCACGTCGAAGAACACGCTCATGTACGGGAAGAATGCACGGATCTTTTCGTCGACCCCCGGGGGCCCCTCGTGCCTCTTCACGCGCCTCTTCGCCACGTCGCGGACGTCGCGGTAGAAGTTCTCCTTCTCCAGGCGCCCTGCGAAGAAGTTCTGGGCACAAGATCCGAGGGGGTTCAGCATCGACTCGGTGGGGCACGGGACGGCCGCCCGCAGGTCGTTGACCTCGGCGAGGTACTCGATCGCCTTGGAACTGTGGCCCACCGCTTTGCGCATCCCCTCGAAGTCC
>JAFGBX010000244.1 GCA_016932935.1 Promethearchaeota archaeon
AGATCTCCCCATACCAGAACCACCTTGCCCTTGAAGCGCCGGCTGATATTCCGGTTCCGCTTCGTGTCCAGCTCGAAGACGACCACATCGTGACCGCGATCCAGCAACTCGCGAATCACGCTCATCCCGACGTTTCCGAAACCGCCCGTGACGAGTATCCGCATGATGAGGGTGTGAAGTTATCGTCATAGAATAAGATGCCGCTCGCGGAAACCGTCGTGCCACCACAGCCTTCGCTTCCACGCTTTGAGCCAGTGCCCTTCGTTTAGACGCTCAAAGCTTTATATCTGGAACCGACCAATTCCTATTGTCATTCATCCCTACGCGATGGGATTTTTGAATGGGAAGTATTAACGCAATACCTTTGGTATAATCGCGCGTTAAGCATGCACTAGCAACATACGACCGAGCGGAAGTGAAAAATCGACATGGGAAAACTGGACCTGGCAAAGTTGAAGGCTGAAGTCGACCAAGAGATGAGCAAGGGGAAAGGTCCAAACGCTGCAAACAAGCTCCAAGGCGCGTTTAACAGCAAGGATCTCACCTCTGCCGAGTACCAACAGTTCGGAGAGATCCTCCGCGACTGCATCGCCAAGGATCCCGCGAGCTTCATGGAGAAGGGGTACATCTTGTTTGACAAGATGACGCGGCCGCGGAACCCGGCGAAGCTGTCGGAGTTCGAGAAGTTCTTCGTCGAGAACTTCTGCAAGCTGCCCGGCGAGGAGTTCGCTACCATCTTCGATGGTTGGGTCGAGACCGGCAAGTCTTGGATCAACGGCAACGTGTTCGTGTCGAACATGCGTGTCATCGCGACCGGAGTGCAAGAAGCGAAGGGCGCGGGAGTGAGTGGCGGCGGCATGTTCGCGTTCTTGAGCATGATCAACCTTGGAAGCTATCTCTACAACAAGGCGATCATGGATCAGATCGCGAAGTCTGTGTCGGGTGCTTCCGGCCCTTTCATACCATTCGGCGTCATTTACCCCATCAAGGGTTGCTACGAGGTCGCACAAGAGTCCAAAGGCTTCGGGGTGAAGAACCCGAACAGAGTCAAGTACAAGATCGACGTGCCGTTCACCAACAAGAAGGGCAAGGAAGAGATCGCGGACATGACGATATCCATCATCCCGAACCGGGATTGGAAGAGCCCCGAGATGGCGGAGATCCTCGGCAAGGTCGAGACCACGCTCAAGAGTGTCGCCAAGGCTTGAATCATCTCCTACCTTCTCTGACTTTTTTTCCAATATTGCTTACACGGTGAAGCAATCAGCGACCCATTCGATTCGAAAAGACATATGACACGCTTTTTAATTACATCGCGTAATTGCTACAAGAAGTGCTCGTTTCTTCTTCATACTATGAACGTTTTTCACCGACCTTTAATAGAAAAGTGAAAGTTCATAACCGAACTTTTTTCAATCCGAGCGCACGATAGGAGCGTGTAAATCGGGCATGCGGCCCTTCGCCGCAAAAATGAGCGAACCGCCAATGGCCGATTTCCAGAGACGACAACAAAACTGGTCGAATGAAAATGGCATCGAAGGAAGAGATCATGAAGATCGTCAAGGAAAAGGACGTTGGGTTCGTCCGCATATGGTTCACCGACGTCCTTGGCTTCTTGAAGAGCTTCGCGCTCAGCCCCGCCGAGCTGGAGGGCGCTTTCGCAGAAGGGCTGGGATTCGACGGCTCGAGCATCCGCGGGTTCACGGGCATCGAGGAGAGCGACGTGGTCGCCTGGCCCGACGCGTCGACCTTCCAGATCCTGCCGTGGCGGCCCAAGGAGCAATGCGTCGCCCGGATGTTCGCGGACGTCACCAACCCGGACGGGACGCCCCTGGAGGCGGATCCGAGGTACGTGCTCAAGAAGATGGTGAAGAAGGCAGCGGATAAGGGGTTCACGTTCTACATCGGCCCCGAGCTCGAGTACTTCTACTTCCGCAATGACCAAACCACGGAATTCGTCGACCAGGTCGGCTACTTCGACCAATCGACGAACTCGCTCGACATCGACATCCGGAGGGAGACCGTGCTGGCCCTCGAGGGCATGGGCATCCACATCGAGAAGTCGCACCACGAGGTCAGCCCCTCCCAGCACGAGATCGACATGCACTACGCCGACGGGTTGACCATGGCCGACTGGACGATAACCTACAAGAACGTCGTCAAGGCCATCGCCCAGAAGTTCGACGTCGCCGCGACCTTCATGCCGAAGCCTGTCCAGGGGATCAACGGGAGCGGCATGCACTGCCACCAGTCGCTCTTCAAGGGGGACAGGAACGCGTTCTTCGACCCGAACGACGAGTACCACCTCTCCAAGATCGGGAAGTCATACATCGCGGGCTTGCTCAAGTACGCGCCCGAGTTCGCCATCATCACGAACCCCTGGGTGAACTCGTACAAGCGGCTCGTTCCGGGCTACGAGGCCCCCGTGTACCTGGCCTGGGCCCGCCGGAACCGCTCCGCACTCGTCAGGCTGCCCATGTACAAGCCGAACAAGGAGAAGGCGACGCGCTGCGAGCTGAGGTGCCCCGACCCGTCGTCGAACCCGTACCTGGCCTTTACGGTCATGCTCGGGGCCGGCCTGAAGGGCATCGAGGAGGGGCTCGAGCTCGCACCGCCCGTCGAGAAGAACATCTTCCACCTGTGCTGCGAGGAACGAGCGAAGCTCAACATCAAGGAGATGCCTGGCAGCCTCTTGGAGGCTATTCTGCTCGCGGAGAAGAGCGAGTTCTTGAATGAAGCGCTTGGTGACTGCGTGTTCAACTATTACATCACCAACAAGAAGGCGGAATGGGATCGCTTTAGGATCGCCGTCACGGACTGGGAGATCAAGGAATACCTACATGCCCTGTGATCGGACGTCCCATCCCCTCATCATTTCTCTCTACGTGTGCGATGTTAACGGGCAAATAATGGAAGAAAAACAGGGTGCACGCTATCATTCGGTATAGGAGCCGTGCTGCGTCGTGCATTTTTGGAAGCGCGGCCCCCATTTTACTCACGTTTTGAAAGCACGTGGTTCCGGTTTCCGCCCAGGCACAAGCATAAAAGCCGCCCATCACTCACTATTACCAGGGATCGATTGTCGACGGAGGCACTCTCATCCGCTCGGTAGTCTTAAGAAAGGCCGACATAATAGCCACCATGGGTTTCATGGAGCTTACTTGCTTCAAGGTTTCCAACGACACGAGCAGCGGAGGAACCTAAATGGCACGTGGAACGGTCTCCCAGGGCCGAGCATTTCGGAGCACGCGATCAGGCCCAGGTGCGCGTGACATACCCCCCGGCGGTGATGCCCGCTCGAGCGACGTTACCGCCGCGGACATGACGGTTGAAGCGGCGGAAGCGAGATGTGGTGCACGATGAACGGTAGAAAAGCTTGTAAAAACGATAACGAACCAGATCACGACAAGTTCCGCGAGCAGTGCGGCGTCCTCGGCGTGCTATGCGACGATCCGGGTATGAACGTCGCGAGCCTCGTGTACACGGGGTTAATGGCGCTCCAGCATCGCGGCCAGGAGGCCGCTGGCATTGCCGTGATGCGTCCAGGCCGTCCCATCTTCCGGTACCGCGACGTCGGGCTCGTGAACGATGTCTTGAGGCCAGAGAGGATCACGGGCATATTAGGAAACATCGCCCTAGGCCACGTGCGCTACGGCACCGTGTCGTCATCGACCGACGTCGCATGCGCGCAGCCGTGGCTCTTCGAGTCGAACGAGGTGAACTTCGCCATCGCTTTCAACGGCACGATCACGAACAGCCCCACGCTGCGGAAGGATTTCGAGGCGAGAGGGCACGTTTTCACCACGTCGGTCGACACGGAGGTGATATCGCACTTGATAGCCGCCACGCTCGAGCTTGTCGATGACTGGGTCGAGGCCATCAAGGTTCTCATGAAGACGCTGGACGGTAGCTACGCCATCATTATCTTGACCGAGCAAGGTGACGTGTACGCGTTCCGAGACCCGCGAGGCTACAAGCCCTTGTGTTACGGCGAGCTTACCGTCGGAAACGGGCACGAGACCCGCGTCCGCGTCGTTGCCTCGGAAACCTGTGCGATCGATGCGCTGTCGGGGGAGGTAACGGGTCACGTGCGGCCGGGCGAGATCCTTCACCTTCGGCCGACCGAGCCGGTGGTCTCGGAGGCTTGGATACCGGCCGACAGGCGCGCCCTCTGCCAGTTCGAGTTCGTCTACTTCGCGAACAACACGTCGGAGCTGGATGGCATCTCGGTCTACGAGACCCGCAAGCGGCTCGGTGCCAACCTTTTCAAGATCGCTCCGGTCGCCTCGGACAATGCGATCGTCGTGCCTGTGCCTGATTCCGGGCGTTCCGCCGCGCTTGGCTACGCGCAGGCCTCCGGGTTGCCGCTCGAGGAGGCGCTCATCAAGAACCGGTACATCACGCGCACGTTCATCATGCCGGGCCTCGACAAGCGACGGTCGCTCGTGAACCTCAAGCTCTTCCCTGACAAGAAGACGATCCGTGGCAGGGACATCATCTTGATCGATGACAGCATCGTCCGCGGGACGACGACCGCGAAGATAGTGCGGATGCTCAAGGCCAACGGCGCGAGGTCGGTGCACTTGCGCATCTCTTGCCCGCCGGTCAGGTACCCGTGCTTCATGGGCATCGACTTCCCGACGCGGCACGAGTTGATGGCATCGAACCATCCAGTGGACGAGATCTGCAGGCTGCTCGGCGCTGATTCCCTCGCGTACCAGACCATCGACGGCTTGCTCGACAGCATCGGCCTGGGGAGGCAAGACCTCTGCATGGCGTGTCTCGACAAGGTGTACCCCCTCAAGATCCCGCCGTGCCTCGAGGTGCTCGAGGAAACATTCGCGAGGAACCGAGGTTCGTGCGGTTAAGGTGGAAAAAGCATGAAGTTCGTCTTCATCACGGGAGGCGTTATGAGCGGCATCGGCAAGGGCGTCACCACTGCCAGCATCGCGAAGCTGCTCCAGTTCAGGGGGTACAAGGTCTCGGTTTCCAAGATAGACCCCTATTTCAATGTCGACCCGGGGACGCTCTCGCCCATAGAGCATGGCGAGACGTTCGTCACTGAGGACGTCTGGCAGTACGCACCCGTGGATTGCTCCCACGAGACGTTCAAGATAGCCGAGCTGGATCAAGACTTCGGTACGTACGAGCGGTTCATCGGGAAGAATATCCATCCGTCCCATAACATCACGTCCGGTCAGGTCTTCATCGATATCATCTTGAAGGAGCGCCACGGCGAGTTCCTCGGTAGGACCGTGCAGCTCATTCCCCATGCCACCGACGCCATCAAGGGCCGCCTGAGCAAGATCGCCCAGGAGGAATGCCTGGACGTGCTCCTGGTCGAGTGCGGCGGGACGGTCGGCGACCTCGAGAGTATGATATTCCTCGAAGCATTCCGGCAGATGCGTCTCGAGTATGATGGAGACACTTGCCTCGTCCACGTCACGCTCGTCCCGTATAACGAGTCCGTCGGGGAGCTCAAGTCCAAGCCCACGCAACACTCGGTCAGGCAGCTGCAGTCTGCCGGCCTCCAGCCCGACGTCGTCATATGCAGGAGCGCCGTCCCCCTCGATGACGCCACGCGAAAGAAGATCTCGCTGTTCAGCAACGTCTCACCAGGCCGCGTCATTTCCAACCCGGACATCGCCACGATCTACGAGGTGCCCTTGATCTTCGAGAAGCAGTCCCTCGGCGACATCGTCTGCGCCGTCTTGAAGCTGCAGCCCCGCTTGATCGACTACTCCCCGGTCGAGAACTACTCGGAATGGAAGAAGTTGGTGCGAATGTTCAAGGAGCACCCGAACGGCATTGTTGACATCGTCATGCCGGGCAAGTACACGAAGAACAAGGACAGCTACGTGAGCATCAACGAGGCGCTCAGGCACGCGGGCGCTCACAACGGCGTCGACGTCCGGATCAACTGGCTCGACACGGAAGACATGGCATGTATCTCCACCATCGAGCAGTTCAACGGCGTGCTGCTCACGCCCGGGTTCGGCGGGCGCGGCGTGGAGGGCATGATCGCCGCCGCCGACGCAGCCATCACGAAAAGGATCCCCTACCTCGGCATCTGCTACGGCTCCCAGCTGATGTTCGTCGCGCTGTGCCGCCGGTTCCTCGGCTATGCAGACGCCAACACGACCGAGATCGACCCGAAGACGGCACACCCGGCCGTCGACATGCTCACCGACCAGCGGAGCATCAACATGCTGGGAGGAACCATGCGGCTCGGGGCCCATGACGTCCACGTCAAGCATGGCACGATAATGCACGACGCCTATAAGCAAGACGTGATCCGCGAGCGCTTCCGGCACCGGTTCCACATCAACAACGCCTACGCCGGGCAGCTGGCGGCGCACGGGCTCGTCGTGTCTAGCACGGACGCCTCGGGGGAGATCATCAATTCGATAGAGATGGGCGGCGAGGGGCGGTTTTGCATCGGCGTCCAGTTCCACCCCGAGTTCTCGTCCCGCCCGTGGCGTCCCGCGCCGCTCTACGACGCGTTCGTCAGGGCTTGCAAGGCAAACCGCGACCGCAAGCGGCCGTGATCTCGGCTGCGCCCTCGGTCTATTTCCATTACAGCGGGTGAGGGGCCGATGGCTGGGCTGGTGAACGACGGTCACAACATCTTCGAGCAATAGTTGTGCGCGAACGGCCTTTTACTCAATGGCACGACCTTGCAGAACTGCATGCTCATTACCTTTCCCCGATCGACGTGGAACGCCGAGCAGTAGTCCCCAAGCACTGCCTCAAGTTCAACATGGTCGGCTTCTTCGAGGTCGGTTAGCTTTGCGCCCGTCCCGAGGTACTCGCAAGGCACCTCGTCCGGGCCGCGAGCGAGCACGATCTTCCCACCGTGGATGCCCGTGCCGAGCGACGCGCCGGTGATCTTGAAGGCATCGATCTTCTTGAAACCGCCGTCCTCGTTGATCTCGAGCCCCAGCGCGACGAGCAACCCTCCTGCCATGTATTCCCCGAAGAACTGCCTCACGCGACCCCCGAACACGAGGACGGGCCGCTTGTTCATATATTGCTTGATATGAACGCCACAGCGGTACCCGCCGTCCCCCCGGACGTAGATTGTGCCACCCCGTGCCGAGAGGCCGGCGACGTCGCGCGCCGCACCGTGGATGATGATCTTGCCCCCGTTCATCGTGTTCCCGCACTGGTCCTCGCAGTTCCCGAACACCTCGATGGCCGGACCGTCCATGAAGATGCCGAGGTCGTTGCCCGGCGTCCCGTATATCTTGATACGGATGTCTCCAGAAAGCGCGGCAGCGATGAAACGCTGCCCGACCACGTTCTTGAGGGTGATGTCCTTGTACCCTTCGTCTATCGCCTGGTGGATCGTCTCGTTGAGTTGCTGGTACTTGAGCGGGATGCCCCTGGGCGCCGCATCGATCGATACGGCGTGCCCTGCCTCATCGATTATCACGTTGCCGGTTGCCTTCTGCATGCTTCATTCACCCACGTGCTTGATGCCGAGCACATCTGCGATGTGCGGGTTCGGCCCGAGGTAGCGGAGGCGATCCCGGTTCGACCGCAAGGACTCGACCGAGTCGATGCCCATCGCGCCCATGACCTCCTTCAGCTCCTCGTTCCACGCGTGGAACAAATTCTTGATGCGCTGGACTGAGACGTCGACGTCCAGGCGCTTGACCAGATCCGGCCTTTGCGTGGCGATGCCCCAGGAGCAGTTACCCGTGTGGCATTGCTGGCAGAACCTGCAGCCCAAGGCGAGCAGCACGGGCATCCCGACCATGCAGATGTCCGCCCCCAGCGCTATCGCCTTGATCATGTCGGCGGAATACCGGATGCTGCCGCCGGCGATGAGCGTCACCTTCTCGCGGATGCCCTCGGTCCGCAGCCGCTCGTCGACGGCCGCGATCGCAACCTCGATCGGGATGCCCACGTGGTCACGGATGATGCGCGGTGCCGCACCGGTACCCCCCCGGAAGCCGTCGACCGTGATGAAGTCCGCGCCCGCCCTGACGATGCCAGAGGCGATCGGCGCGACGTTGTGCACCGCTGCAATCTTGACGCCGATCGGGATCTTGTACCGGGTCGCCTCCTTGAGCGCGGAGATGAGCTGCTGGAGATCCTCGATGCTGTAGATGTCGTGGTGGGGGTAAGGCGACAGCGCGTCGGAGAACTTGGGGATCATGCGGGTCTCGCTGATGATGCCCGTGACCTTCTCGCCGGGCAGGTGGCCGCCGTGGCCTGGCTTCGCGCCCTGCCCGATCTTGATCTCCAGCCCGGCGACGCCTTGCAAGTAGTTGAGGTCGACGCCGAAGCGGCCCGACGCGACCTCCGTGATCAGGTGGTTCTTGTAGGGGTAGAAGGCCTCGTTGAGCCCGCCCTCCCCCGAGCCCGCGACGATCCCGAGCTCGGAGACGGCCTTGTAGATCGCCATGCACGCGTTGAAGCTGATCGAACCGAGCGACATGTGCCCGACCATGAGCGGCATGCTCATCTCGAAGTTCGGCGGGAACCGCGTGCGCATGGTCACCTTGCTCTCGTCGGCGGGGTCGACGTCGAAGTCCAGCCTCGCCGGCTTCGACCCGAGGAAGACTTTTGTCTCGACGGGCTCGCGCAGCGGGTCGATGGCCGGGTTGGTCACCTGGCAGGCATCGAGCACGATGTCGTCGAAGATGACCGGGTACGGCACGTCCGTGCCCGTCGACGCGAGCAACACGCCGCCGGTACCGGATTGGAACCAGTCGATCTTGCGTATTCGTTCCGTGTACGTCCCGTGCGGGTTGTAGGCGAGGGGGTAGTTTTCTATCAGGATCGCCCCGGCCGGGCAGAACACCGCGCAACGCTGGC
>JAFGBX010000245.1 GCA_016932935.1 Promethearchaeota archaeon
GCCAGGAATGCGCCCCGGCTGGTTGGCGTGGCTTCCAGTGCTGGTGTCCACATTTGTCCAACTTGTTTGCGAATTGTCACGACTGTTCCGACTCGATCGGTTCATCACGAATCCCATACCAGCTTCAATGAAGAGTGATATTAGCTTTCCGGGTGCCACGACGCGGAAGGTTCACTTGCTGGCTGCGGGTGTGCCAGCACTCTCCTCCCACGGGAACACGACCCAATCACGGGTACCGTCCGTTTCAGCGACGAAGTCGGGAACGAATCTCGCGTATGATTTCAAGACTATCGCGGCGGTGTACACCCGGCGGAATCGCAAGCCGTCGAGGATCGCCTTCATGTGCTCGAACGTGCGTCCCGTGTCGGATATGTCGTCGACGAGGAGCACGACCATCCGCCCGCGGCGATCCTCGGGTATCGAGTAGATGTCCTCGTCTGCGACGCAAGCGAGGCGACCCGGCGTGCCGTCGAGGGGGCGTATTATGCCGAGCTGCGCCTCGCCAAGCCGGGAGGCGATGCAGCGGGCGATCACGAGGCCGCCGCGGAAGATGCCGAGCACCATGTCTACCTTTTCTTGCCTTCCGGAGGTTTGCTCGGCGACCGCCTCGACGAGGCGCGCTTCGAGCTCGCCGTACTCGGCCCAGGACATGTGCCGCTTCGGGCGCACGTGCTCGCCTCGCCCCTGGTCGACACCCCTCATCGCTTGCGCGCCTCGGCGAAGCCCTTCGCCCGGAGCGTGCACGAATCGCACGTCCCGCACGCCTCGACCCTCCCCCCGGCGACGCGGGGGTTGTAGCACGACCAGGTGAGGTCGTAATCGACGCCGAGGGCCCTGCCCATCTCGATGATCTGGGCCTTCGTCTTGTTGATGAGGGGCACGTGGACCTTGAACTTCCTGGTCGGGTCGTCGACGTATCTGGATCCCAGGTTGAGCGTCTGCTCGATGGACTCGATGTACGCGGGGCGGCAATCGGGATAGCCGGAGTAGTCCAGCACGTTCACGCCGACGAAGATGTCCTGGATGCCCTTCGACTCGGCGAGTGCCGCCGCGTAGGTCAAGAAAATGGTGTTTCGCAGCGGCACGTATGAGATCGGGATGGATCCCTCCATCTCCGCCGTCGACCTGCCCTGCGGAACCGGCAACGACGCGTCCGTCAGCGCCGACGCCCCGATCTGCGTGAAGTCGAGGTCGAAGACCGTCCACTTGTCAACGAGGCCGAGCTTCTCTAACGTTCGCCGCACGAATGCCAGCTCGATGGCGTGGCGCTGCTTGTAGTTGAACGAGACCGCATACACGTCGTACCCCTCGCGGATGGCGTGGTAGAGCACGGTCGTCGAGTCGAGCCCGCCACTGCACAGCACGAGCGCCTTCGGCTTGCCAGCCGCCTTCTCGGCCCTCTTCCCCATGCTCACCCACCGTACTCCGCGAACGAGGACGACGTCTCCCCGATGCGAACCTTCACCTTGTACCCAATGAACTTCTGGGACAGCGCGTCGTGGAAGTGCTTCGCGAGCAGCTCGCTCGTGATGGCGGGCAGGGGGAGCAAGCAAGCGTCCTCCCTCGGCACGACGTACCGCTTGCCGGAGTACGAAAACTCGAGGGAGCCACCGGACTCCTCCAGCGCCAGCTCCTTGGAGTCCCGGGGGATGAGGACCCGGTGATCCAGCTTGTCCACCTCGGCCTTGATGGCCTCCTTCACGTCCATGAAGTCCATGACGAAGTAGTGCCCGTCGAGCGGCCCGCTAATCTCGACCGCGACGTGGAAGTTGTGGCCGTGGATCCGGCCGCACTTGTCGTGCCCGATGATGAAGTGCGCGCTGCTGAACTTGTGGATGCCGTCGACGATGATCCTGTAACTCACGGGCCAACACGTGTATCAGGTTGTCACGGGGAATAATGACAACTGGGGATAAATGCTTCGCTAAAAACCCCCACGCGGTTGTTAAGGCGCAAGCCTATAAGTAGGTGGCCTCCAACTATGTACCCGGGTGCGCCCCATGGACATCCTCCCGGCCATCATCATCTTCGCGTGCGCCCTCGTCGCGCGCCTCGCGTGTTACGCCATCGGCTTCCACCGGAAGGCCACGAGCCAGGCCTCGGGCACCAGCTTCGTCGCGTGCCTCGCTGCGACCTTCGCCGCCGGCATCTTCTTCAACCTCTTGCTGTTCTTCATGGTGCAGGACGGCATCCCCGCCGGGATCCGCACCCCGCCGTTTTTCGTCGGGATCTCGGCGGTCATCGAGGCATCTCTCGCATGCGCCGCCAACCGGGTCGCGGCGTTCTTTACCCGGGGGCAGGCACGCGCCGGCGAGGAGAAGCCCTCCCGATACAAGTGCAACGACGGCCACGTAGTGAAATCCCGTGCCGAGGCATTGATAGATAACTGGTTAGACAAGGAAGGGGTCGCCCACGATTACGAGCCAAGCTTGACCATCGCCGGGGACAAGATCAAGCCCGACTGGTACCTGCCCGACGCGGACGTATACGTCGAGTTCTGGGGCTTCCTGGCACGGGACAACAAGGATTACGACGAGCGGCGAAAGCACAAGGAGGCGCTCTACGCGACGGCGAATAAAAGACTCGTGGGCATCACTAGCATCGATTTGGAGGACATCAACAGCAAGGTCAAGCAGAAGCTCCTCACGTTCTTGGACGAGGGCGATTTCGCCAGGCCGAAGCGCTGCTCCCAATGCGGCGCGGCCCTCGACGACAGGTACCGGTGATGGGAAGGCCATGTTCAAGCGAACGAAGCGGCTGCCCCGCATCCTCCTCATCGGCGACTCGATCCGCATGCGTTACGCCCCGCTCGTCGCGAAGTCCCTCGAGGACGTGGCCAAGGTCGTCGTCATCAAGGAAAACTGCGAGGACTCGGCTAAGGTGCTGGCGAACGTCCACAAGTGGCTGCGTAAGGCGGGGCCCGACCAGCCCCGCGTCATCCATTTCAACAGCGGGCTGCACGACGTGAAGCGCGCGTACGGGTCGGAGCGCCGGCAGCAGCCACCCGAGGCCTACGTCGACAACCTGAGGCGGGTCGTCGCCGCATTGCGCGCCGGGAGCGGCGCCCGGCTGGTGTGGGCCACGACCACGCCCGTCATCTTCCAACGACACCACGCGAAAAAAGGATTCGACCGGTTCGAGGAAGATGTCATGGAATACAACCGGGCGGCTCTTGCCCTCATGGAGGAACTGCAGATCCCCGTCGACGACTTGTACGGGGTGATAATGCGTCACGGCAAGGAGCGTGCCATCGGCGAGGACGGCGTGCATATGACCGACGAGGGGAACCGCGCGCTCGCCGACGCCGTCTCGGCATACCTGCGCGGCTGCTTGTGAGGGCCGCCGCGCCCGCATGTCAACTTCTTATCAAAAACCCTTTTTAGGCCGCGGTCGATCGTCAAGCTCATGAAGCTCGCCATCTTTGGCGCAGACGGCGCCATGGGGCGCTTGATCGCGGGGATCGTGGCCGGCGATCCAGAGATCCAGATCGTCGGCGCGTTCACGGAGCCGAACGCTCCGACCGTCGGCACGGACATCGGCGTGCTGGTGGGAAAGAAGGCAACCGGAACGATGATCGGGGACAGCACCGGCCTGGACAAGAAGATCAAGGCGTGCAAGCCGGACGTCGCCATCGACTTCACGGTCGCCAAGGCGACCGAGGAGAACGCCCCGGTCGTCGTGAAGAACGGCGTCAAGATGGTCATCGGAACCACCGGTCTGTCGCAGGAGTTCATGGACGACTTCAAGCTCCTCGTCGAGAAACACAACGCCCCCTCCATCGTCGCGTCGAATTTTGCCGTCGGTATGAACCTCTTCATGAAGGTCGCCGGCGAGGTCGCGGCGGCGCTGGAAGGGTGGGACGCGGAGGTCATCGAGGCCCACCACAACCGCAAGAAGGATGCCCCGAGCGGGACGGCCTTGACCATCGCCGACGTCATCTCGAAGGCGTGGGACAAGAAGCTCGAAGACGTCGCGAAGTACGGCCGCCCGAAAGGCCCCTGCCCCCGTAAAAAGGGAACGGCCGAACTCGGCATCCACGCGATACGCGCCGGCGACATCGTGGGCGACCACACGGTCTTGTTTGCAGGGCCTGGCGAGCGCATCGAGCTCAAGCACGTGGCACATGACAGGTCGTGCTTCGCCTCGGGCGCCGTGAAGGCCGCCAAGTTCCTCGTGGCCTCGGCGAAGGAGCCCCGGATGTACTCGACCCGTGAAGTGCTCGGCGTTTGACCGGTTCTTCTTAAATTTTCCGTTGAGACCGGTTCTCGCTCAGCCGAAATAGAATATCGGCATGATCCAGGGGATCAAGGTCGCGAACCATCCGACGAACCCGAGAGTCAAGATGGTCGAGGCGAGCGCCCGTTTTTGCCTCAAAGGCTTCTCTATAGCCCGCATGACCTCCATGTTGACGAGGATCTCCTTCTTGACACGTGCCAGGATCCAGACCCCGACCAGCGCGACCGCCGCGAAGGCGATGTAATGCGCGATCCAGCCACCCGCCCAGATCTTGTCGGCCCCGCCCATCGTCCAATCCCCGAAACTCCCCCAGTACCACCCGCTGCCCTCGGGCGTGAGTCCGATGACGTGGCACACGAGCGGGTCGAGGAAGCCGAGGTTCAGGCAGTAGAACGCGTAGCACACGAGGAGCGTCCGGAAGGCTTCCGTGTAACTGTTGCCCCGCAAGAATGTCTGCATGCATATGGCGCAAATCATGATGGCGGGGATGAACCAGAAGAAGAACTGGTGGTAGAGCCCCTGGGCAGTCAATCCCAGGAAGATGCGCGTCGAAGAGTCCCAGTTCCCGTCGATCCCGGTGTCGGCGAACCACGTCACCGCCAGGTCGATGGCCACCATGTAGAGGAACGAGAAGGCGAACGTGACCGCGGGGACGACGTAGTTGCCGAGCACGTGCTTCCTGGCGCCGCGTTCCATGGCCTTTCGCAAGAGGAAGCATTCAAAGGCCACTATTATCAAGAATGCCGGGAAGATGAGGTAGTCCAGGTTCCAGCGCCAGTAGAAGAGCCAGAGGAAGTCGCGGAAGAACAGCGCTGGATCCCCGGGCATTTTTACGCTGTCCCAATGGATGGATTTCTCGAAGACAAAGAAGCCGGCGACGAAGAAGATGCTGGCGACGTTCATGGCGAAATACGTCTTCGACGTGAAGAGATACTTGATGTCTTGCAGTTTCATCGGTTATCGTATCTAGGTCGCTCAATGGTTATTTTAACGCGGCAACCCAAGGAAGCAGCGAGGAAACCGACATGATAACGCTCAACGAGATAGAGGAGGCCCACAAACGCATCAAGGACACGGTTAACAAGACCCCCGTGATGACTTCACGGACGCTCAACGATCGCGTGAAAGCCAACGTGTTTTGCAAGTGCGAGAACTACCAGCGCATGGGCGCATTCAAGATGCGCGGCGCGTTCAACACGATCAGCCAGTTGAGCGAGGAGGACAAGGCAAAGGGGGTCATCACGCACTCCAGCGGGAACCACGCGCAAGCACTGGCCTTGTCGGCCCGTATCCTCGGGGTCAAGGCCGTCGTGGTCATGCCCAAGAATTCTCCCCAGGTCAAGGTCAACGCGACCAAGGGATATGGAGCCGAGGTCGTGCTATGCGAGCCCACCCTCGCGTCGCGCGAGGAGACCACGAGCAAGCTCATCGCGCAGCACGGGTACGCGCTCGTCCACCCTTACGACAACGACAACATCATACGCGGCGCGGGCACCGCGGCCTACGAACTCATCAAGGAGGCGGGCGAGCTCGACCTCGTATTCTGCCCCGTCGGAGGCGGGGGCTTGCTCAGCGGGACGTCGATCGCGACGAAAGGCTTGTGCCCGAAGGCCAAGGTCATCGCGGTCGAGCCCAAGAACGCCGACGACGCGTATAAATCCTTCCAGGCGGGCATCGTCGTCGTGAACAAGACCACCAACACGATCGCCGACGGCCTACGGACAAACCTGTGCGAGCGGACGTTCGCCATCATCAGGCGAAACGTCGACCAGGTCATCCTCGTCACGGAGCAGGAGATCGTCGACGCGATGCGCTTCTTGTGGGAGCGCATGAAGATCGTCGTGGAACCATCTGGAGCGGTGTCGCTCGCGGGTGTACTCTCCGGGCAGGTGACCGTCGAGGCGATGCGGGTCGGCGTCATCTTGAGCGGGGGCAACATCGACCTCGAGGCGTTCTTCGAGCTCGTGCAAGCGAAGATCGGCACGTGACCCGTCAACCTGTTGTATAGAGGCCCGGACGCCGATCCGAGATCACGTCGTTGTACTCGTTTATCTTCTTGTCACGCGCCGCGTGGGGATCAATGTCCACGAACGAGGCGTGCACGCGATCGGTCGGGGCGCTCGATAGGACGCCACCATTGAACGACGTGATCTGGCTCCCGCCGGTGAACGTGAACTTGTCCTCGCCACGCGCTTCGGTACCTATACGGTTCGCCGTCACGGCAAAGACCCGGTTCTCCAGGCACCGCGTCACCATCGCCTTCTGGCAGTAGGGCATGACCAGGTTCGCCGGGTGGGCGATCACGTCCGCGCCCAGCATCGCGAGGCTGCGGGCCGCCTCCGGGAACATCCAGTCGTAGCAGACCATGAGGCCGACCCGCGCCCCCCTCACCGGGTGGACGGCGAACGGCTTGTCCCCCGGGGCGAACCACATCTTTTCCTTGTTGAACAGGTGTATTTTGCGGTAGGTGTTGATGACTCGATCGCCGTCGACGAGCATCGCGGCGTTGAACCATTGCTCGCACTCCACCTCGACGAAACCGGCGGCTACGGCCGCGCCGGTTTCGCGGGACAGCCGGCAGAGGAACCTGGTCGTCTCCTCGCCGGGCAGCTCCCCCAGATCGTGCGCTTCGAGCCTGGAGGTAAACGCATAGCCCGTCGCGAAGAGCTCGGGCAGCACGATGAGGTCCGCCTTGACCGCTTCCACGTCAACGATTTCCATGACTCGTTGGAAGTTCCTTTCCTTGTCCCCGAAGACGGGATCCGTTTGGATGTACCCGATTCTCACGCCGTTCACGCCGTTTTTTTTCTTTCTGCGAGCACCGCGCTTGCGAGCGCGTCGCAGATCCCCCCGTCAAGGATCACGTCGGTGTGCCCCGCGCCCTGGAACGCCCGAAAGGTGCGAACACCGGCGCTGTCGCAGAAGGACTTCACCTCAAGAAATGGAGTGACGAGGTCATCGGTTCCGTGAAATATATCCGTTTTCTGAAAGGTAACTGGGGATAGATGGGCTCCCTCCAGGTTCGTTTCCATAGCATCGCTGGTGAAGTAGTCCAAGAAGGATCGGATCGTGGACGCGGGGGTGCCACGCGTGTACTTCAGGATGTAAGACGCGTACGCGTCCGTGAAGCCACGCGCCTTCACCGCCGCGGCCGTGCGGGAGTACCGGGCGACGAACGTGTCCCACATGGCCCCGGCGAACGGGGCGATCGATCCCTTGTCGAGCCGCTCCTCGCCCTTCCCCGAGAGCCACGCCGCGAGTTGCCCCCTCATATGACCGAACACGCCCTTGACGTGCCGCACGACGGCCAGGACGGGGGCCACGAGGCCATAGGCGGCCAGCGACGAGAACCGGCCGGGAAACCGATCCAGCAAGGAAAGGCCGACCAAGGAACCGAGGCTCGAACCGACGAGGCGGACGTCCCCGTGGATCCGCTCCTCGCCGAGCAGGCCGAGCACGTCCGTCTGGACGGCATCGAAGGAGAACGGGCGCGAGAGCGGGGGCACGTCGCCGAACCCCCGGTAGTCCATGAAGAGGCTGTCGACACCGATGCCCTTGTCAACCGCCATCCGGTTGAGGCGGGAAGAGAGCAGATCCCATTGGTGGTAGTTGAAGAATGACCCGTTCAGGAACACGACCGTGACGGCCGGGCCGCCACTCCGGACGAGCTTGTAACGCAGCCGGTCGCCGTCCCTTGTCTCATGCACCGCGTCTTGCACGGGACAGCTGTGGCAAGAGCGGATAAAAAAGGTTACGCATCGACATAGCCCAGCTCGACGAGCTTGGCCATGACTTGCCGGACGCACTCGTCGACGCCGTGCCTCTCCGTGTCGAGCACGAGTTCCGGATCGACGGGCTCCTCGTACGGGGCCGAGTCGTGCACCCCGGTGAAGTCCTTGATCAGTCCCTCGAACGCCTTCTTGTACATCCCCTTCACGTCGCGCGCCGCACACGCCTCGACGCTCGCCTTGACGTGGACCTCCACGAAGTTGCCGATCTCCTTTCGGGAGTTCGCCCGCATCGAGACCTCGGGGGAGATGAAGGTCGCCAGCACGGCCACGTCGTTGCGCGTGAGTAGCTTCGCCACGAACGTGACGCGCTCGATGTTCTTGCGGCGATCCTCGGCGCTGAAGCCGAGATCACGTGTCAACGACTGGCGAACCACGTCGCCGTCGAGCCTCTCCACCTTGAAACCTTTCTGTCTCAGCAACGGCACCAGCGCGTCCGCGATCGTGGTCTTCCCGGAGCACGCGAGCCCCGTGAACCAGACCGTGAACCCCTTCGAATCCACTTGCTTGTGTGCGTTCTCTGTCATAATGGTCACTTGCTCATTGTGGGACGTTAATCCGCGTCCCTCGGCCTCGCCTCGGCACGTCGATGCCGAAATGTTGCATGATCGTGGGAAACACGTCGTAGATCGAGAACTGCTGGATCCTGGCCGCCGCCATCATCGCATCCAACTCGGCGTCAGGTTTTCGGGCGAGTTCGAGGTACCGCCGCTTCGTCGTGCCGATGAACACCCCTTGCTTTGCATGGACGGCGTCGTCTGGGCCGGTATCGTTTTCTTCGAGGTAGAGCCGCTTGTGCCCTACCGTTCCCGCGGAGCGCCACGAGAGGCCAGAGAAGTACACGAAGAGGTCTGGATCGTCGCCGGTGTACCCGTCCGGGTAGAGCTCGCCGGAGAGAAACGTCTTGTTCCCGAGTGGATTGCCGTCGGGCCCCTTCATGGCCTCGATCTTGCGACGCAACCCCTCCCGCTCGCGGTCGAAATCCGCGCGGGCGATGGTACCCCGTGGCTCCCTGCCCTCCACGTTGAAGAAGACGCGCGCGTAGTAGCCACCCCACCCGATGGCCTTGGTGCGGCTCCAGTCCACGTCGAGCTTCTCCGGCGCGGTGATCCGTTCGGGGTACTGGTTCAATACCAGGTATCCCTCCTGGATGAGCCACTCGTTTATGCACACGCAGCCATCCATGGGCTGCGCCCCGTGGTCGGAGACGACGAGGATCCTCGTGTCGTCTGGCACGAGGTCGATGACCGCCGCCACATGCTTGTCGAGCAACCGCTCGTAAGCGTCGAGGCACCCGGCGTACTCGCTCGCCGGCTGGTAACGCTTGTGGTGCTCGTCGAAGTACTTCCAGTAAGAATGGTGGACGCGGTCGAGGCCGATCTCGACGTACCAGCACATGTCCCAAGGCTTGGTCTTGAGCAAGTGTTTGATGACCTCGTGGCGTTCCTCCGTCATCTTGACCAGGTTCTCGAACAGCTGCTTCTTGTCCTCTATCCGGAAGGGGACATCGAACGTGTAATGCCCGAACTTTCCCAGGATCTCCTCCTTGAGGGACGGGGGGTGCGTGAACTCGTTGCTCGTGGCCGGGGTGATGAAGCAAGAGACCAGGTTCCCGTTGAACGGTCGAACCGGGTAGGATGGCGGGACGCCGACCACGATGGACGCGTAGCCGGCGTCGCCGATGCATTCCCATGCCGTCTTCGCGCGGATGGCCGAGGAGCTGGCGATCCAGGCCTGATCGTAGGTTCCCTTCTTCAGGTGCCGGAAGCCGTACACGCCGAGCTGGCCGGGCGTTTTGCCCGTGGCCATGCACATCCACGCCGGGATGGTGATGGGCGGATCCGATGACTCGAGCTGGCCCCGTACGCCCGAGAGTTGCAGCCGCTTGATCGTGGGGACGTTGCGCAGGTGCCGGTCGAAGAAGAGCGACGGGGTCGCGCAGTCCAGGCCGATTACCAGCAGTTTCGGGTATCCCATGGCGGATCACGCAGCGCTCATAACACGAACAGGTCCTTGTACCTCATGATGGCCTCCGCGACCTCGGGCCGCATCTCGTCGCATGGTATCTTGCCCTCGGCGAGCATCTGGCGGACGACCCGGCCCTTGAAGTCAACCTGGAACTCGGGCCCGTGGGGGCAAATCTTGTCCGACACGACGCTGCCGCACTTCTTGCACTTGTAGAAGGCGCGGAAGTTGATCGGGGTGATGCCGAGGTCGGGGAACTGCTTGAATATTTCTTGCGCATCAAACGGGCCGTAATAGCTCCCCACGCCGGCGTGATCCCGGCCGACGATGAAGTGCGAGCAACCGAGGTTCTTCCGAGCGATCGCATGGTGAACGGCCTCCCTCGGCCCCGCATAGTGCATCTCCGTCTCGAACGTCGTGAGGGCGCACGTGTCCTTCACGTAGTAGTTGTCGATCAAGGCCTCGTAGGATGCCAGGATCACCTCGTCGGTGAAATCTCCGGGTTGCTTCCTGCCGATGACCGGATTGATGAGCAAGCCGTCGCACACGGTGAGCGCTGACTTCTGCACGTACTCGTGGCCGAGGTGCGGTGGGTTCCGGGTCTGGAACGCCGCGACGGTCTTCCAGCCCCTCTTCTTGAACAGGTACCGCGTCTCGCGTGGTTTGAGGTTGTACCGCGCGAAGGCCGTCTTGACCTCGGCGATCAAGTCGAGCTTGCCGCCCAGGAGCCAGGGCTCCTTCTCAAGAGACGCCTTCACGCCGGGGTGCTTGGGATCGTCCGTCTTGAATACGTTTCTCACGTACTCGGTCTTGTCGTACTGGTAGACGTCCTCTACCGCAAGTTTTGCGACGACGACGGGATCCTTGCCGGCAGTGACCAGGAGGATCTCGTCCTTCGGCTTAACCGACCTGGCAAAGCCCTCGCCCGCGTCGAGGACGACGGGTATCGACCACGGGACGTCATTCGCCAGGCGGCAATGGCCCACCACGCCATCAAAATCGTCCTGGCATTGGAAGCCCTCGAGGGGCGAGAACACGCCGAAGCAAATGTTCTTCACGTCCTTTACCAGGTCGGCGTCGATAGGCAGGCAAGGAAACTCCCTCGCTTGCTCAGTGATAACCCGCCGCGTCCTCTCGCCGCACACCCGCTCGACGAGGCGTCCCCCGTGTGGATCGACCATGCCCTCGCACACCCTCGGTTCAGTCGATGTACCCTAGGTTCCTCAACCGATCCTCGATCTCCCGTTCCTCGTCGGGCGTGAAGTCCTTCTTGCCCTTGTTTTCGTCCTCTTCAATGGTATCGAGAATTTTTCTGACCAGATACGAGATATAGTCTGCGACGGTCTTGAAGTCAGTGTTCGGGAGGCGCTTCTCGATCCTGGCATACAACGAGGCCGGGATCCTGACGTCTTTAAAGGTATCGGCCATGTCCGTTCATCAATTATTAGTAATTGCGAGGGCATATATATGAAGTCCCTTTGTGATGGGAAGGAAGCTTTTGATAATGCCCAGAGTATAAGCTCTCTGACGGCAAGTATGTCCTTTGTGTTTGAACCCATCAAGATGATCTTGGCATTCATCAAGATCCCGAACGCGCTCCTCGCGCTGGTCATAGCGCTCAAGATCAGGGGACAATCCAAGTACATCTTGAACCACTTGTTTTACCTTGCCTTCATCTGCTGGTCGGTGAACATTGCCTTCGATGGCGTGCTCTACATCATCGCCCCGAACGGCGATTTTCTGTTCCACGCGGCCAACATCATTCGAGACTTCGGTATCTTCATGCTTGCCTTCACCCCGTTGTGCTTCATGCTGGCGAGCTTCGTCATCAAGGAGGGGGAGGAGGTCACGCTGCACGTCAAAAAGAAACGCCTCGCCTTCACTTTCATCATGAGTTTCCTCACAGCTGTCTCGGTGGCGCTCACTGACACCGTGCTCGTCGTTGACAAGACGACCAAGCTGCCGATAGACCCGCAGTCACTGCCGCCGGCAGGAGCCTTCACGGTGACGTTCGACAGCATCACACCGGCCGGCCAGTTGAGCTCGATCCTCTTCCTCGCCTTCGTCACGTGGTATGTCTGCAGCGTGCTGCTCATGTTCTCGCAGCAGGCCAGGGAATCCGGACGAAGGAGGGCCCGCACGAGGTTGCTCATGTTCGGCATACTGATGATCCCCGTCGGGATCATCTATTTCATACTGCTGCCGTATATCCTCCCTACCTTTCAGGCACTCTCGACCACCGATTTGCGCCCTTGGGTGAACCTCATCGGCCAGCTGATCTGGGCGACGTCCCCGGTGCTGGTGTACCTCGGCATACGCTTGGGCGTGACGGCCGAGCGTGTTGGGGGCGGCGAGCTGCCCCAGGACATCTAAATATATCCGAGGTTCTTGAGCCGCCTCAATAGTTCCGACTTTTCCGCCTTCCCAAGTGTATCGCGCCCAGGATCAGGCTTTTCGGGGCCATCTTGGCCCAAGATCTCGCGCAAGACGAACGCCACGTAGCTAGACAAGGACGTGAAGCCCGTGCCCCGGATGCGCCGCTTGATCCTCTCGGCCAACTCCACGGGGATGGTAACTGAAGTGAACGCCGTGTCGCTAATCTCTTCTCGCCTCCACAGAGTTCTCCTTCTCGATCTGCTCGATCTCCTTCTCGAGCTCCTCGAGCACGTGGGTGACGAACGCGGACGGGCTGTGGAACTGCGTCCCCTTGATCCGGTTCTTGATGTGGCTTGCGAGCGCCTTCGGGATCGAGACGGTCGTATACTTCTGGGACATGACCATCAAGTCTACAGCTTCTGCAGTGCGGCGCAGTCGGTAGGCGATATGTCTAAAGCCTCCAACGCCAAACAACCTATGTCACGTGGATTAATGAAAGTATGCATCGGTGAAACGCGGTGCCCGAGTTCAAGATAATCAAAACTGTGCCCAATTTGAGCGCGGACGTGTTCGAAAGGGCGATCAAGTGCGACAAGTTCTGGATGGCATGCATCACCGGCCTGGAGCGCGCGATCGTGAAGGCCACCGGGGAGGGGAAGATGCACTGGGATCTGAGGGCCTATTTCTTGCTGGACCCGCTCGGCGTGACGAAGATCCCGGTCGACGTGCAGCAAGACATGCTATACAATGAGGACGCATCGTTCAAGGGCGAGGGCAAGAAGTACGTCTATTCCGTCGCGAACTCCAACGCCGCGTCGGCCGCCGAGGGGAACTTGTTCTTCAAGGCGTCGGGGCGCGACATCAAGATCATGGTCGAGGTGACCCGGTTAGAACTCAAGGCTGGCTTCCTGGACATCGCCGGCATCGGTAAGGCCATGGTCATGACTCGCTTGCAGCAAGAGATGCAGCAGATGGTCACGAACTTGATCGATCTCGCCATGAAGGGAAAGGTCGACGAGATCGTGCGAGGCTGAAAGCACCCGGGCGGGCTTCAGCCATCCGCGGCGGCCACGGGAGCCCCTAGAACAGCTTCTGAAACTGCCTCAAGGACGACGCGATCTTCTCGCTCAGATCGATCCTTTCCTTCAAGGTGTCTATTCGCAACGATTCACGGTCGATGTCGAGCGTATCCAACACGACCTGGAAGAATTCACCGCTGCACTGTTTGGCAGGGGATAGATCCTCAGCAACGATCGTGTATTTACCCGCCGATTGCAACGAGGAAACATCCACTTCCGGCTCACTCTTGGGGATGATGACCGTGTCTACCGCGTCCCCTACCAAGGCCATAAAGGGCTCCCAACGGGTTGGGACGCCCAGTATTTCGAGCACCTCGCGCTCCGCGGGGGTGATGTCATTTCCGACCCATAGCGGGGAGATCAGGGTGATTTTCTTGCTAAATCCGTTCAGCAGTTCCAAAAAACCAGAGCATGTGAAAATTAGATACGTTGATATGAAATCAGTGGGAACGATAACGACCCCAGCGGAGCTATCGAAAGGCTCTCGAATGGAATCGCAAAGCTGGGCATCAACGATGCTTGTCGTGGAGATCTTGATTTCTTCCCCCCCCGATGGCTGGCCCGGTTCGTTCTCCTGCTCGGCATTCTCGCCCGCGCTTTTCGCTTCGCTGGTCCTGACCTTGTTCTCGATCTCGATGATATACCTGCGCAAGGGTGTGCGGGCCTTCACACCCTCGACCACGACCGGAGGCACGTCCTTGAAGAGGGGATAGATGGACATCTGGTTCAAGTGAAAAATCGATGCAAGCTGCATGTAAAACAAGTGTTGGTCTGCTCGATTTTCGAAATGAGATGCGTATCTTCCCAACATGTTGATGATGGGGGGCAATTTAAGGGGGTTGAAAGAATCGAAGGCGCTTGCTAGGACTTTTAAGATGTCGCTAAGCGGCTTGTATTCTTGCACCTTTTTCTCCAGTAAGTTGAACAGCTCGAGGTGATAGGATAGCCGCTTCGACGGATCGGGGTGCACGATCGTGAAGTCCCCGGAGTTGTTGAAGATGAAGTTGACGGCATAGTTCGTGTCGTCCACCGCCTTCAAGAACGGGCTGGGGCGGCTTCCACAAACGACCAGCGTGATAGCGTGCTTTTTTTCTGAGACCATGTGCGATCCTTCGAGGCTTATGGGTTAGGTTCGAGTGTAGGAACCATCACGGGTAATTTCCTGCAGTTCAGCTCGCAGTTTCTTGATGTGCATCGAGACGTCGGAAATGAACTCGCCGTAGGAGATGAGGGGCTGTACCCGGAAGTCGTCGCCCTGGGCGACGTCCTTGATTTCGAAGCCGAACAATCGGCGCTCCAGCGCCTTCAAGCCCAGGGCCTCGCGCAGCATGTCCGTCTTCTTCACGGTCACTATCTCCATTTCCTGCTTCTCCGTTTCCTTGATATATACGTGCTCGTGTAGCATCGACCTGGTTGGTGCCACCCCCATGCTCGCGAACAAGCATCGCTTGATCATGTTCACCCGTTCGGGGCGGCCCTTCACGAGCAACCAGCTGTTATGCAAATCCTCTTGGATCCGGGTGAGAACCCTGATGATGCTCGATTCCTGGCCGGGGAATGCCCGGCCGACGCGGATGTTCGCCCCCCCACCCTCGAGGATCTCGATCGGGAGCGCGACGTTCTCGTTCGTCCTCCCCGTCTCCATGAAATCCGTGCCTACTAGCGAGCTCGCCATGAGGATGATGGAATCTATGAAGGGGGTCGGAATCCCGAAGTACCGCCCCATCGACGCGAAGGGCACGAGGCCCGTGGGCACGTCTTCCGTGATGTACCGCGAGAACAGCGTGGACGGCGACCCGATGTCCCTGTAGGGCTCGATGTTCTGGAACGCGTCGTAGTAGGTCGTGAACTCCCCGCCGTACGCTTTCTTGGCCCATTCGAGGAACGAGTCGGGTCGCATGTCGAGCTGCTCGGCGACCTTGCAGCGCTCCTGGTCGACCTTCTCGATGATGTTCACGACCTCTTGCGTGAGGCCCTCCCGGTAGAAGAGGAACTTCTGCTGCCTGGCAATCGATCCAGCGTTGAGCACGACGGCGGTCGGATGGATGATGGCCCCGATGTTGGTCAAGCTCGTTACCTTGATGTCGTCGACGACGCTCATGGTCGGAAAGAGCTCGGTGATGAAATAGTCAACGAAACGGTTGTCTTGCTCGGGAAAAAAGCAGAACGGGTTGTCATCCTTGATCTTGAAGATCTTCACGCCGCTGTCCTCGATTTCCCTGCACGTGAAGAGGAGGGTCTGGGTCTCGCCGACATACACGTCCAGATCGGGGCGCATCTTCTTGATCACGTTCTTGGCTTCGATGGCACCCCACGTCCGCCCGGGGTTCAGCAGGATGATCTGGCCATCCTGGAGGTCTGGGGCCATCTTGGCGGCGACCTCGGCATGGGCCGATGCGGGGAGGACGACCAGGATCAAGCACGCGTGGGTTATCGCCGATCGATAATCGTCAGTGACATCTTGAAGCGGGAAAGAGCCTTCGACTTCCCCTTCCGATATGATTTGCTTGGCCTCCGCTATATGCTTGATGCGTGCCAGCGTCCGGTTGAACAGAACGACCTCATGCCCCTGGCTCGCGAGGTACGCCGCGAACGCCCTGCCGCCATTGCCGGCGCCGATGACGGCGATCTTCCGTGATCTCATCTCGCAATGTCATTTGCGGCCGCATTGGTCTTATAATGATCGCCACGGATCTTCCCGACGGGATTAGGCGCGAGATTCCATCTCAAGAAATAAGTGCTCAATCGGACGTCTCGGTTTCTTTATCCTTCTTCTCATCCTTGACGACGTAGAGCTTTCCACCGACCACTTCCATCTTTGCCGTGATGTCCCCCTTCAGTATCATCTCGTAAATGAGCTTTTCAGCCTCTGGCAAAGTCATGCCCAACTTTTCGGCGAACATCGCCAGCGGAACCGAACCGGCCTTGAGCAACTGTGCCACGTACTTCCTCTTGAGCACGGCCATCTGGACCGACGCCGGTACCTTCTTCACGTTCAGGGCTTTCTTCAACGCCTCGTATTCGCCTGCTTGGTATGCATCTATGATGTTGATAACGATCTTGTTGAATGAGTGCCCGCACGACACGGCTTCGATTAAGGCCTTCACCTTGGGATGCACTGCTTCGGGCATCTCAGTTACGATCGTTTCTCCGAGTAGCAGCGCGTCGATCGAAAGCGATAAAAAGACGATGTTGTTGATCGCGTTGATGTTGGGTTTGGCGGATTCCAGTTCTGGTATCAGAAGGTCCACGAGGGTTTTGCAGATTATCACGGCGAACCGGGAATCCTTGTTTATGAAATAGTTGAGGATCTTGCGTGCACGCTCGACGACGAACTCGTTCTCGATTGCTATGTTTTCTTTGATAAAATCACGTATCATCTCTCGCCTCTTCACCTGGGACGCGCCCATGATGAGCGACACCATGTGCATTAGCTGTTCGAATTGCTTGTTATCGTCTTGCTTCATGGCGTCGGATAATAACTCCGTGAGTAGATCCGTGAACGCGTTGGCATCATGGGCTGCGAGGTAGGTGATGATGTCGACCGTTCTCGATTCAGGATTTACTTCATTGAGTTTTTCGAGCTTGTTGACGAGGATCTTATAGATCTCCGGTAAGAGGCGAGGCTTTTCGATGATGGAAAGCAATTCAGTTAGAATTACTTCGATGCTCGCATCGTACCTTGGCTGGAGGACTTTGTCGAGGTCGCTTTGGAGGCAGGGAGCGAGGGCTTCTATCTTGGCATCGCTCAACGATGCCGCGGGGGCCGGCTGGGACGGCTCCGCCGCCGGGGCTGCCTGGGACGGCTCCGCCGCCGGGGCCGGCTGGGACGGCTCCGCCGCCGGGGCCGCCTGGGACGCTGGTGCCGCCGGGGCCGGCTGGGATGCCGGCGCAACCGGGGCCGCCTGGGACGGTTCCGCCGCCGGGGCCGGCTGGGACGCTTGCGGCGTCGCCTCCGGTGCTCCCGGCGTTACTTCCGCCTCCTTGGACCCCTTCTTGGAAAACCTTTCGCTCAAGATTGAAACGATCTTTTCCCCTAGTGAAACTGCATTTGGTTGTCGTTTGCGCTTGTTGGCCTCAAGGTCGTAGGACATGACCTTGAGCACCCGTTCGAGGAACTCTTCGCTTGCTTGCGTTGCAGGATTGAACTTGTCTACGACCACTGTCGATCCGATTTTCTGCAATTTCGGGAGCGATTTCGAATCCTTCTCGTCGATGATGAGGGTGCCCGCGATTCCCTTCATCACGTTCGTCAGGTTTATCAAGGAGGGTTCAATGCTCGTCTTTTCGAGAATCTCCTTCTCGATGCCCGTCACTGCTCCCCCGTCCCAGAAGGGTGAAAGGAGAACGACCTTGGAACTATGCTTTTGAAGTGCCTCCGCGAGCGCCTCGCATCGGGCGAGCATATGGATCGAAAGCAGATCCGTGGGAACGACGAGCACGCCTGACGATTGTTCGATGCTATCGAGGGCTTCGGTACAGAGCTTGAGCTTGTTGATCTCCTCGAGGTCGATGATGCCCGTTACCGCCTTCGCTTGTATGTCTTCAGCTTCCACCTTTTGCTTGGCCTTCGCCGCCGTTCCGTTTTCCTTCCTTTTTTCGTTTTCCTTCGTGATGACGTATTGACGAACCGGGATCTCGACCCCGTCGACCTTCACGTGTAAGACACGACTCTCCTCGAACAAGGGTAGTATGGAATTGCCATCGAAGATAGTCCTTACAGTCTCGTCCCACGTCGCGTGCAATCCCTTGAGGGACGGGTTGATGCTCGTTACATATTTCGTGATCAAGTAGTTTAACGTGGATATCTTAAGGGGGTTATAGAACTCCAAGAACTTCCCGAGTGTTTCAAAGATGTCTAAAGATTCGATCTGGTTTCTTGCCCTCAACTCGAGAAGATTCGTGAACTCGATGTGGTACGTCGACGCTTTAGTTGGATCCGCGTGGTAGAGTTGGAAATCGAGCAGGTTGCTGCAGATCCAGGTCACCGGTATATCGTCCCTGTCGACTATGTACCTGACAAGCGGGCTCGGTTTGTGACCGAGGACGACGATCACGAGTTCATTCTGCGTCAGCATACTTATTCTGATCCTTTTTTATTCCAGTCGCGTGCAGCGCGCTTGGACGGCGCGCGCCATCATCCCCCAGCATCATGACCTAACGGATTCTTCGAACTCTGGGTGGCTGGTCGATGTCCGAGCAAAGGAAGCTCAGATGTCTGTATTCTCAATGATAAATATAGCTATCCCTTTGGTTAAAAGAAAGCTTCACCTATTTTTTTAACTTGGTCGAAGCGGGTTCCGGCGGCGGTTGACCGGGTCGATATCGGGCTCTGGCTGGAGGACGCAAGGGGCCGGTGCCTCCACGTCGCCCCAACACGCGCTATCGATCGAATTCGCACGGCCAGGCAGTTTTATTTTCCATTCCATGGGTAATCCGGGGAAAGGGTACCAGCGGCGCGTTGGTTGCCCGATCCCGCCCGTCCCAAACCCCGCGCCGTTGTGCATTCAGACCGTGTACTCTAACTATAAGGTTGGACAAAGTTGGACATTCTGCCCGGCGGGTCGTTAGAGGAAACCCGCAGGCACCAGCTCCAAGCCGGCAGCCAGCACCCTGCTTATGAGGTTCCATCTGCCTATTTAAAGCCCACGCGCTTTACAAGCCGTTTTCATCAAACCGCCTTCGTTAACGACGTCTTGACAACGCCATGCCGGCACCGGTTGCCATGTCCACATTTGACCATTTTTTTCACGATTAGTCACGACTGTTGCGTGCGCGGCATAGTTGCGACGAACTCGGGGCTCAGCTCGAATCTATCCTTGAAAACGCGCCAGTAGTAAAGCTCCTCCTTTGACCGAGCGAACACGCCGGGAACGACCTCTTTCTCCTTGAGGAACTCTGCATCGCTTATTTGTGCCTCCAAGTAGTCCCTCATGACGAGTTCCGACCCCGCTCCTTGAGAGAACTTGGCTTTCTTGCGCCAGGCGATCTCATCCGGGAGGAGGTGCTTGAACGTATCACGCACGATCCATTTCTCGATGGTGACCCCCCGTTCAGTCCTGACTTTGATCTCCGCAGGCAGCTGGAAGGCGAAGCGGGCGATGGCCAGGTCGAACCAAGGGGCCCTGGCCTCGATACCGAACCGATATGGGATCCGGTCGACCCTCTGCAAGCCCGTAGCGTGCTCCACCTCGAGCAAGTTCAACAGCTCCTCATCCAGCTTACC